>JAISVG010000089.1 GCA_031271635.1 Erysipelotrichaceae bacterium | reverse complement strand
ATTTTTGGGCCTCCCGGTCTTGGAAAAACAACCTTGGCCCATATTCTTGCCAATGAAAAAGCAGCGCGGAGTCGTTCCATCAGCGCTCCAGCGATTGAAAAAATCGCCGATTTAGCGATGATTTTAACTTCGCTTGAAGCTGGTGATATTCTTTTTATTGATGAGATCCACCGTTTATCACGAGTGATTGAGGAGAGTCTTTACTCAGCAATGGAAGATTTTAAACTTTCAATTGTTGTGGGAAAATCTTTTGATGAAGGAGGTCGGGCGATTGAGATTGATCTTCCGCCCTTTACTCTTATTGGAGCGACAACACGAGTCGGTGATATTTCAAGCCCCCTTCGATCACGGTTTGGAATTGTTGAAAAACTAAACTACTATGATGAGAGTGAGCTGACGGAGATTGTGAAGCGGAGCAGTAATGTTTTTAATATTGTCGTGCAAGAGACAGCCGCGCTTGAGATTGCAAGACGTAGCCGTGGGACGCCACGAATTGCAAACCGCATTTTAAGACGAGTTCGTGATTTTGCCTCCTTTTATGATGCGACAACCATTGATCTTTCCCATGCATTAGACGCCTTGATGGCATTAAGAATCGATGCTAACGGGTTAGATGAAATTGATATTAAGTACCTTACCGCGCTTCATGAAAGATTTAACGATGCGCCAGTTGGGGTTGAATCTCTTGCAGTTGCGATTAGTGAAGAGGTTTCTAATCTCGAGGATGTTTATGAGCCATATTTAATTTTGATTGGTTTTATTAACCGCACTTCAAGGGGCCGTCAAATTACATCTTCAGGAATTTCATATTTAAAATCACGAAAGTGATAAAAAATGTCTTATAATACATAGTAATGAAAATTTATAAAAGTGATCTCTTTGTAGCTCATCAAGGTAACGAGTTTCTAAGTGAAGATAACACTAATCTCGTGCGACTTTATTTACCATTAATTGGACCTGGTGCTTATGCCTTATATGCAGTGCTTAAGAATTATGCTGCGTCTCATTCTTTAAGTCATGAAGAGCACTTTGTGAAGGATTTATGGCCTCGTTTATATCAAATTGATGAAAGAAATTTTGAAACTGCGATTGGACATCTTGAAGGAACCGGACTTTTAAGAACTTATGTTGACACCATCGGACGACGTCATATTTTTCACTTTGTTGTCTTCGCGCCGCTTCCGTTAAAGGATTTCCTTGAGGATCGCGCTTTATGTCATTTGTTAGTGGATCGGATCGGTGCTCTTGGAGTCCAGAACATTATTGATAGTAATGTCTTAAATCCGGAGTATTTAAAACACCAAGATGTCACGCTTTCTTTCGAGGAAGTTTTTTCATTAAGTGATGAAACTCCGCAGTTAGCGAATCAGGATAAGGTTTTAAAAACCAATCAGACAAGACATTTGAGTCTTGATTTAAATAAACTTGAAGAAATCTTGCTTTCAAATAATATTTCTTTGGACATGTTCTCATCTTCGGAAATAGACGCAATAATCGCACTTTTTGTCGTCTTCAATCACACGATTGAAGAATATGCAACATTACTTCTTGAGTCTATTGTGATCAATGCTCCGGTTGGTAGTAAACTGGATGTCCCCACCCTAAAGAAAAAACTTACCTTTACGCGCCAAATAGGAGTCAAAAGACGGGGAAAAAGACAACAAGAGATCCTTACTGGTAATTCTTCAATTATCAAATTTGCAAACTACTTAAATGCGACACATCCAATCGCGTTTTTAGAATCAAAGCAGCAAGGGATACCACTTAATGATAGTGATCGTTTCTTAGTTTCAGAGTTAATTAGTAATGGTATTTCCTTTGGAGTCATTAATACTGTGCTTGATTATGTTCTTAAAGAGAATAATAACCGCCTTTCAAAACCATATATCAATAAGATTATGGGAACTGTTTTAAGAAGTAAGGCCCAAGATGCCTTAGCGACAATGGAAGTTCTAAAGAAAGATCGTCGGAAAAAGGTCACTGCCGCTGCCGAAACCGAATCTCTTGATCCTCCGCTTTCAGAGGCCGAGATCCAAAAACTTCTTGACGATTTATCGTAATGGAAAAAATAAAATTTGGAACTACTGTTACTACGGCTCCTTCGAAGTCATTTTGGGAGTTAGTCAAAAGCGATGAAGCTTTTATGCATTTTTTAAAACTTGAGGGTGTAACGTCTGATCTTATCAAAAAATATGCAAAAGAGTTTTATCTTTTATTACTTGAAAAACGAACATGTAGTAACTGTCTTAAAGATAGCTGCCTGAAGTCTAGTTTTTCTTATTATCAAACAATATTTCAGACGGATTCAGCTGATGTTTCTTTTGTGATTCGTCCTTGTCTCTATTATCGCAATACTGCTTTTTTTTACCGTCAAACTGATCTTGACCCAAAGCTACTTCTCATTGACCGTAACGAACTAACGAATACCCATGTGGCAGAACGGCAAGAAGTTCTAAAGCAGTTTATTCTTTATAAAAACGGTCATTCCAGTGACTGGCTCTATCTTAGTGGTGCTAAAAATAGCGGTAAAAACTTCATTATTGTGTCATTACTGAATACAATTCTTAGAGCTAAAGTTTCAAATGTCAAAGAAGCTAGCTTTGTTTCTTATCTAAAAACTATTAAAGACCTCGAGCGAAAGCGTTATGATGTAGCTTTTGATGAATATCTTCTTGAATTAGCAGCGGTTCCCTTTTTAGTAATTGATGATTTTGCCCAGGAAGGGATGAGTAATTTCCTTCGTGATAGTGTTCTTATTCCCCTCCTTCAAAAAAGACGTGAGCAACACCTACTAACGGTGTTTATTAGCCGCTATGACGCTAGCGTCTTAGAAGCTCAGATGTCGGGCGGTTATGGTAAAGGAAGTAAGATTAAATCTCAGGAATTGATGGATTTAATCATGATGAAACATACCCGCAAGATTAAATTAAGTAGTTTTGAGCTTTACTAGGCTTTTATTTTAAGAACCGAAAAGTCGAAATCTTTACTTGTAAAATGATACTCAAGATAGTGACGATATTTTAAATAAGCATTAACTTTATTATAGGCAGCGACATCAACATCACTAAGTTCGCGAGTTTTAGCATTATTCTTTTGGGTGTCAGCATCAACATCAATTCCGATGTTGGTGGTAAAAAGATAATTGAGACCCTCATTAAAAAGCACTGGGACTTCAATAACAAGGGGTGTTTTCGCTTCACTAACAATTTTAAGAATTAATAATTCAATGATCTCACGAATGACACGGGAGATTCTTAGGAATAGCGGCGGATTTTTCGTTCTAATTTCTTTTAGAGTATTCTTATTAAATTCTTTAAGATTAAAGGTCGTTTTAATGTTTTTAATGAAATCATCATCAAAATAAAGTTGATTAACTAAATCATCACTTGAGTATTTAATGAAGTCATTACTAATTTTTGTCATGATGAAGCTTTTTCCGCCTGAAGTAAGGCCCGTTAAAGAGTAAGTTGGTACTAGACTCTTAATTCTTTGACAGTGCGGACAAAAGTGGGTGCCACGACCAAGGTAATAATTCTTTTTGATGGGAAAACCACAGACCGGACAGGGTTTATTCTCTTGTTGATAGACTTTTAATTCATTCTGATATGAACCGATTTTATGATGATCAACATGAAATGTCTTTACTGTAGTGCCCCCAAATTCGGTGGCATTTTTTAAGATTCTTTTAGCATGACTAATAATTTCTTTAAATTCTTTAATTGAAAGGTTCTTCGCTTTACTATAAGGATTAATTTTAGCCGCAAAGAGGCTTTCATCGACATAGATATTACCAAGACCGGAAACAAAGGTTTGATCAAGGAGGAGTTTTTTAATATAAGTTCCCGAGCGCTTTACTTTTTCATAGAGTTTATTGCTATCAATTTCATCATCCGCAAGATCAGGACCTAGTTTTTGAAGGGCAGGATGGGAAATTAACTCACTAGTTTTAACAAGCTCAATTCGGGCGAATCTTCTCGTATCAACAAAGTAAAGCCGGTCATCACCAAAAGTCGCGATGAAAATAATATGGGGCCGATATTTAGCTTCAATCTCATTAAAAAAGAATTTTCCTTCCATCCTGAGATGAATGATCAAAGTATGCTTGTTGTCAAAGTTAAAAAGAAGGTATTTGCCGCGTCTTGTAAGTGAAGTGAGTTTGGCATCAAGAAGTCGTTCAAACTCTAGTTTTGGTGGCGTATGCTTATCAATAATAATCGCAATTTCCTTAATTGACTTTTCTTTTAGCAAAGGTTCAAGATAACGCTTAATTGTTTCAACTTCTGGTAATTCTGGCATTTAAAGGTGCTCCTTAATTTTGACATCGACTTCAAGTCTTACTTTACTGGTAACGACATTTTCCATAATGGTTTCAATTTCATTTTTAATGCTATTTAATTCTTTAATAGGACCAATTAAAACCAATTCATCATGAATTTGGAGCACCAACTTAGTGCGATACTGATGAACGTCAAGAAAGGCTTGAACTTTAATCATGGCCGTCTTAATAATGTCACTTGCGGTGCCTTGAATCGGCGCGTTCATGGCCTGTCTTTTCGCAGCCTCTTTCTTCATATAGTCATTAGAGTTAATGTTTTGAATGTAGCGGCGTCTTTTAAACATCGTTTCAACATAGCCACGATCACTCGCAAAAGCGATCGTTTTATCAAGGAAGGTAACAACTTCAGGAAAAGCTTCTTTAAAGGAGTTAATGATGGCGGTTGCTTCAAAAGGCATGATATCAAGGTCATTAGCGAGGCCCCAACTTGAAATACCATAGATAATGCCAAAGTTAACTGCCTTCGCGACTCGTCGTTCAAAAGGAGTAATATGTTCTTTATGATAAACCATCTGAGCGGTCTTAGTATGAATATCTTCTTTATTTTGAAACGCCTCAATTAAAGGGGCGCAGTTTGATAATTCAGCCAAGACTCGAAGTTCGATTTGGGAATAGTCGAGTGATAAATACTTATCATCAGGCTTTCTTAATGAATAAACCATACGAAAATCATTGCTATCTTCGCTTCGAATTACAATGTTTTGCAGATTCGGTTCGCTACTAGAAAGTCGTCCTGTGGCGGTTACTGTTTGGTTAAAAATGGTATGAAGATGACCTTCATCATCGATATAAGGAATAATGCCTTCGACATAAGTGGTTAATAGTTTCATGTAATGACGATACTCAAGGATTAACCCCACAATTTCATAATGTTGATAACGTCGTAAAACCTCTTCACTGGTCGATTTTTCTTTTCCTAGTTGCAGTTCATCAAAAAGAACCGCTTTAATTTGTAGTGGCGACTTAATATTAAAGGGATGTTTGGCTAGAGCATAGATTTTTTGTTCTAACCCCCTAAGCTTTCCATGGTAGCGATCTCTTAGGGTCTCAAGAATCTCTTTATTAACATAGATTCCTTCAAGTTCCATTAGGACTAGGGTTCTTACTAAAGGTAACTCCACTTGATAATAAAGGTTATCAAGTTTCATATTGGTTAATTCAGCGTTTAGTTTTGGATATAACTTTACGAGTTTGATAAGAATAAATGCGGTTTCATAATAGGCATCATCATGATTAGCAACAATATCAGAATTAAAAAGCCTTAGGGTTGTGCTGATGTCACTGGTTCGTTCGGAATTAATGAGATAATTTGCTAGAAGAAAATCAAAAGCAATTTCGCGGTAGGGAATGTTATTCTTAACGAGAAAGTGGATTAAGAGTTTACTATCAGTAGCAAGAATCGTGCTTTTTGAACTGAGGAGTCTTTTAAATACAGGATCATCTCGTAAAGCGTTTGGAGTGATAATAGTAGTGGTTTTACTGGTTGCAAGATAGATTAGTTTTGGTTCATGAAGATGATAATTAGTCGCTTTTTTTTCATATTCAAGATGAATGACAATACGATCTTCTTGAAGAAAATATTCTGGCAAAACCTCGCTTTTTTCATAAATAGTTTCACTGGTCGGCGCGGTATGTTCGCGAAAGGAACTAGGAAGTTTATGAAGAAAAGTATTCATTTCGTAGCGCTTTGCAAAATTAGTGATGGTGCGTTCCTCATAGCCTTGATATTCAAGATCTTTCATCGTAAAGGGAAGGGTGATATTATCAATAAGTGTTGCAAGATGGTAGGCATGGCGGGCTGCTTCGATATTATCAACAATGAGCTTATTAGTTTTTGAAGTTTGATTAAGAAGGGCATATTGATAAATCTTTTCAAGAGTTTCGTGTTCGCTAATGAGCTTAATGGCGGTTTTTTCTCCAATGCCTTTAATCCCCTTGATGTTATCGCTTGGATCGCCACTTAAGGCTTTAAAGTCAATAATGGCTTTTGGCTTAAGACCATAGAGTTCTTCACAGTTATTCTCGGTGACTTTGACCATGTCTGAAAGGCCCTTCTTTAAAATGGTAATGGTAATATTCTTATCGACTAATTGTAAATAATCCTTATCACTAGTATAAATATTAACACTAATCCCTTGATTTGAAGCCACGCGACTAATTGAGGCAGCAAGATCATCGCCTTCAAAACCTGGCATTTCGAGAGTCGGAATGTTTAGCGACTTAAGAAAAGTGCGAATTAAAGGAAACTGCATCACTAGTTCAGGTGGAGCAGGTTTTCGTTGTGCCTTGTAGGTTGGATCTTCAAGATGCCGTGTTGTTTTTTCATAACTATCAAAGACACAACAAATACCATCCCCAAGTTTTAAGGGATTCATGATTTTAAGCAGCATATTTGCAAAGGCTACAATGGCATTGGTATAGGTGCCGTCTTTAGTTTGCATCATTCTTTCAGGAGGATAAGAAGTAGCATAGTAGGCCCGAAAGAGGAGTGAATTCCCGTCAATGATGATTAATTTATTCATAGTACTGTCCTTATTTTACTCAAAATAATTGAATCTCGTCCCAATCTTTGCTCGTGGCGCGCAAAACACTCAACTAACATTAAGGGTTCAGGGTGATAATTAGTTAAAAATTCTTCAAAAGCTACGACTTCAATGGTGTCTTCATCATCAAAAAGTGTAATGAAAGCCATCCTCGTATTATTCTTGGTCTTAATAATTCTAATCCCTTGGATAATCGCCGCGAATGATGCTTGATGATGATATAAAAAGTCATTAATTGTCGGTAGTTCAAGTTGAGCTTTTTTTAGAATCGTTTTGATATTATGGGTAAATAGATGTCCGACGGCTTTAGCTTCAAGATCAAGATCGGCAATTTCGTTTGATGTTTGAGGCTGAAGAATTGGTTTATCAATGTTAAAGGCAAGGAGATCTTCACTAATGCCGTAAAACATGTGACTATAGGAGATTAAGCGGTCAAGACCAACTCGCAAAGTCGCTCGAGTAAGCTCGAACTCATCGAATAAGCCAGCGTTAATGAGGGCCATCAAAATATCTTTTGCAAGATTTAAAGGAGCAATTCGACGGAAGAAATCATAGATATCACTAAATGGTGTGGTTCGAATCTTAAGAATCTTATCACTAACCTCGTTAGTTAAAGCTTTAATCGATGAGAGGGGTGGGATAATAATTTTTCTTTCAAAGTCAAAGCTTAGTTCTTTCTTTGAGTGATTGATGGAAAGCTTAGAAAAAACGAAGCCCAAAGACCTTAATTCTTTAGTAATATCTTCAAAACGAGGATCGCTATAGGAGATTGTTTTCACAAAAACTTCATAAAATTCAAACGGATAATTAGCCTTTAAATAGGCGGTGAGATAAGAGATTCTTGCATAAGCAACGGCATGTGATTTATTAAAACCATAACTGGCAAAGGCTTCAATACTGGAAAAGACTCGCCTCGCCTCACCAATACTACGACCATTTTTTATCGCTCCATTTATAAAGGCATCACGATACTCCTCCATTAAAGCGGAATTTTTCTTTGAAATTGCTTTTCTAAAAACATCGGCTGTCTCAAGTGTAAAACCCGCATATATTCTTGCAGCTTCCATGATTTGTTCTTGGTATATGAAGAAACCATTGGTGGGTTTTAAAATAGTTTCGAGCATTGGAGCCGGATAAGAAACGCGTTTAGGTTCTTTTCTTAGTCTTGCAAATTCGCTAATGTGTTGCATGGGACCGGGCCTAAAAATGGCGATAATAAGAGCGAGATCAAGAAACTCTTTTACCTCAATTTCGGCGATGGTTTTTTTCATGCCGGGGCTTTCTAGTTGGAAGAGTCCCACGGTTTCAAGACGGTTAATGAGATCAAAGGTCTTTTGATCGGTTTCTGGAATGTTACTGGTGTTTAATTGAAGCTGATGATTGAGGTTAATGCGATCAAGCATCTCGTGGATGACGGTAAGGTTCTTGAGACCAAGAAAATCGATCTTTGTGAAGCCTTGACGTTCAAGATCAAGCATTTCGTATTGAATGACATAAGTATCATTAATCTGTTTTAAAGGAACACATTGGTTCAAGTCCTCATTATTAATGATAACTCCGGCCGCGTGAATTCCGGTTTGACGAATTAAACCTTCAATCTTACTGGCTTTTTTAATAATGTCAAGGTAATAAGAATCGGTATCAAGAAGATTCTTAAAAACTTTATTGTTACGGTACGCACTCTTTAAATCATTATCTTTACTTGAAATAGTTTTTGCAAGTCGATCAATATCATGATTTGGGTAGGCGAAGATTCTTCCGGTGTCACGAATTGAGTTTCTCGCGAGTAAGGTGCCAAGGGTGGCAATAAGACCAACATGCAAAGAGCCATATTTACTTTTAACATAGTTAATGAGTTCATCTCTTTTAGTATCTTCAATATCAATATCAATATCTGGCATGTCGGTTCTTGAAGGATTAAGGAATCTTTCAAAAAGTAAGTCATATTTTAAAGGGTCAATTTCGGTAATGTTTAATACGTAAGCTAAAAGCGAGCCTCCAACTGAGCCACGCGCAGGACCAATAAGGATATTATTTGCCTTCGCGTAGTTAATAACATCAGCGACAATTAAAAAATACGAGGCAAAACCACGGCTAATAACAATATCTAGTTCATAGAAGAGACGTTTTTCATATTTACTAGGATCTAGTTTAATGGCTTTAAAATTACTAATTGCAAGTTTTCTTAAGACTTCTTTATCATCACTAACCTTAAAAAGTTGACCTCGTTTTTGATGAAGATTAAAGTTTAGTTCGTCGCTGATGGCACGAGTGTTTCTAATTTCAAGTTCAAGATAGCGTTCCTTAATTATTGTCTCATCTAGAAAGAAATTCGGGCCTTCTTTTAAAGGAGCTCCGCTGATGATTTCTTGATTAATGATGGCTTGAATCATGTCCAGGGCTAGAAGATCATTCTTTTCAAGATATTGAATCTTCGGAAAAGCAACACCTTGATATGAACGTGAAATGATAAATTCACGCGCAAAATCGAGGTATTTTTTGTTTGTACTGGCATTGTTTTCGATTCCCAAATAGAGATTTTTAATCAAAGCAAGGTTAGAATATACTTTTTCACCAAAGGTCCTCTGGTTTCCATCAAAGATTCGATAGAAAAAGGGTTGAAATAGTGAGATGATCGTGATAACATCATCGCTTCTTAAGAGCGCTTCAAGAGAATCGATATTATTAATGAAACTAATAATAGCGCGATATCCGCTTTCATTTTTAGGATAAATAACATATTCTAGGTCTTCATTCATAAAACGATAGCCATGATGCAATTCGATGCTACGTTTTTGGGCCAGATTATTTAATTCAAAGGCCGTAAAAAAGTTTTCGTTTGCAATTCCAAGCGTCTTGATATTATGTTGATGACTCTTTAAAATTAAAGCTTCAGGTTTAACGACGCTATTGCTAATTGAAGCTGCAGTGAGAATATTTAAGAAGACAAAATCACTCATCTAATAGTTTTAAAAATTCGTCCGGGGTATAAACTGTGACACCACTTTTAATCAAAACTTCAGTAAGGATGCCGGGTTTAGAAACAAGAGTTTCACTAAAGGAACCATCATATATTTGATGAACGCCACAACTTGGAGAATTCTCCTTTAAAATTGCTTTCTTGATGCCTAAATATTTGATGATGTTTATTACTTTATCAGCTCCTTTTTCAAAATGATGTGTCACATCTTTGCCAGCAATAGTGATCACTTTATTATCGACTCTTTCGGCCTTGGGACGCGGGATTCTTAGACCGCCTTCAACTTCAGGACAAAAAGGAACAAGATCATATTTCGTTAATAATTTTGCGGTTATAGGATGATAAGCACCACGACCGTCATAACGGGTTTTATCGCCGACGAGGCACGCTGAAATTAAGATCGTTTCCATATGTTAATTTTATCAAATCATCCTTAATCTTTCAACTTCTAAATCTTAAGATATAATTTTAAGGTGATAAGTGAAAAGATTAATAGTAAATCATATGCTTTACTTGATATTGAGCCGGTAACATATCAGGGCTTTCGCATCCTTTTTCTTGCTGACTCGAGAATCCCTCGGCTTGAATACCGTCTTGGAACTCTTATCTATCACTACCCAAAACAGCTTCAAGCGAGTAAAGTTTATGACATTCTTGACCATCTTTTGATAAGAGTTAAGAATAAATATGCTTTTATTCCGGCGGTTGATGATCAATTTTGCTATGTGTTCGGGGAAAAGAAGTCACTTCGTCTTCTCACTAATCTAGGAAGAAAAAGTTTAAAAACTGCTTTAAAAAAACTAATTGGTGACTATATTAACGAAAGAGTCTTCGTAATTACTAAGGAGCTTAAACTTCCTGCCCCTATAAAAATTGTTTTTCGTGACACTACAAGAAAATGGGGCTCCTTTCACTTGCTTATTAAAGATAAGTCTTATTATTTGTCTTTTGCCTTATCATTAGTTCATTTTCGAAAAGAAATCATTGATAGCGTTATCTATCACGAAATAACTCATTATTATTACTTGAATCATAGTAAAGTTTTTTACCAAAAACTACAACTCTTTAATCCCGAGTTCAAACTTCATCAGGAGAAATTAAATGCCGGAAAATACTAGAATTAATGTCACTAGTGCGACTAGTCAAACCTTCAAATACTTATTATCTTTAAAACAGCATCAAGTGCAAAAAGATGGTAAGGAATTCATGGTTCAAGGCTCTAATCTTATTGTTGAAGCAAGTATTGCAAAGCTGCTTCAAGCGATTATTGTGGCTGAAGAAGCTGAAATGACCGCTTTCAAAAATATAAAAACAACAATATATGTGGTGAAGCGCTTTCTCTTTGATCGTCTTGTTTCGGGGAAAAGCAAGCAACAATATCTTGGGATTGTATCGTTAAAAGAAAAAATGCCAATCGTTCTGGACCGTGTCGTTTATTTACTGAAAGTCCAGAATCCCAGTAACGTGGGAGCGATTATTAGGACCTCATATGCTTTTGGTGCGGAAACCATTGTCCTTTCAGAGTCAGCCTCGCCTTTTGACTATAAGGCAATCTTAGCGTCTGAAGGAGCAATTTTTCATGTGAATATTGTCTTTGATAATAACCTATCACTATTTTTAAAAACGCATCCCGATCACCAAGCCTTTTTAACAATTCTTGATCAGGAAGCCACAAAGCTTGATGAGATCAGTGTCCCTAGTAAATATATCCTTGTCTTTGGGAACGAAGGACAAGGACTTAACCTCGAGAGTCTTGGTCAATATCAAAAACTTTATCTTCCGATTACGAATTTTGATTCCTTAAATGTGGCGGTTGCGCATGGGATCATCATGTATAAATTTCGTAAATAAACTCATCTTTACTTTTTAGATTAGACGCACAAAAAGGCAACTTTTTTCTAAATGTATTTACAATGTACAGTTCTTTATATAGAATATTTAATATATACAACTAAGGAGTATAATTTATGAAATTTAGCGAAAAACTTCGTATTGCTCGTAAAGAAAGAGGACTTACTCAACCTGAGTTAGCCCGACATCTTGCAGTTCGGGCTAGTGACGTTTCTGATTGGGAGAATGAACGTAGTGAGCCTTTAGAGTCAAAGTATGCTCGTTTAGCCATGGTCCTTGGAGTCCCAGAAGCCTATCTAACAAATGACAAGTATGATTATGTTGATGATGTTCCAGAGGACATGAGAGGCGCCAGAACGCAGCCGAAAACTCATGTTAAGGATACGCTTTATGCCCCGCGTAGTGACGCTCCAGCGGGAAGAAAATCCAGCGGAAATGTTGATAATTTAAGAAAACCTGGCGCTAGTGAAACCGTACAGCATAGTGCCGGACCGCGTCGCGTCGTGAC
>JAISVG010000073.1 GCA_031271635.1 Erysipelotrichaceae bacterium | reverse complement strand
TTTGATACGCTTCAAATCGGTGCGATCGCAGATATCCATGGTCGCTACTACGTTATGGATCGTGATAAAAATCTTGACCGCGTTGATTTAAGTTATCGCTTAATGGTTGATCATGATGGCCCCTCATATGAAGATTTAGATGCCTTTTTCCCAGAGATTTATCAAAAATTAATTGCTAGTGGGAAAGACCCAAGTGATGAGTTTATTATCCCACACTATAATAAGAAGGTTGATGGTCGTATTAAAGATCATGATGCAGTTATTTTTATGAACTATCGTCCAGACCGCGCGATTGAAATCTCAACAATCATTACTAATCCTCATTACTACGAAACTGTACCAGTAAAACCAAATGGTACATATACGCCATCTCATATTCTGAACGATATTGAGTATACTTGTCTTATGAAATATGCGGATTCAGTAAAAGGCAATGTCGCTTTTAGACTACCAGCAATTCATAATACATTAGGACCATGGCTTGCGAATCATGGTTACTCACAACTTAGAATTGCCGAGACTGAGAAATACGCGCATGTGACTTTCTTTTTTGATGCCACAGTTAATTATGATGGGGTTGAAAAACCAGAACTTAAACTCTGTCGTCGAGTGCTAATTCCATCTCCTAAAGTGGCGACATATGATTTAAAGCCTGAAATGTCAGCCTATTTAATTCGTGATGCTTTGATTAAGGAACTTGATAAATTTGATTTAGATGTCGTGATTGTTAATTTTGCTAACTGTGACATGGTTGGACATACCGCGGTTCGCGATGCCACAATTAAGGCAGTTGAAGTAGTTGATGACTGTGTTGGTTCCTTAATTAATTGGGCGAATCAAAATGACGCTATCATCATGGTGACCGCTGATCACGGGAATGCGGAAGAAATTCTTGATGATCAAGACCATCCATACACCGCTCATACCACTGATCCAGTGCCATTTTGCATTAATATTAAGGACTTAAAATTAAGAAAAGACGGAAAGCTTTCAAATCTTGCTCCAACCGTAATTGACTTACTAGGTGAGAAAGTTCCAGAAGATATGAGTGAGCCATCATTAATCATTAAATAAAAGGAGTAAAAGATGAAATTTGAAGAATATCCCTACGTTAAGCCAAACCTTAAAGCAATTACTAAAAAGTATCAAGGTTTTATTGAGGCTTTAAAAAATGCTCAAGACGCTAAAGCAGCACTAAGAGTCTTTTTTAAACTCGAAAAATATGAAAACAAGATTCAGACTGAGTTTAATACAATTCATGTTAGATATACCCTTAATGTGAATGATGAATTATATCAAAAAGCTAACGAAATGGTTGATGAAATTGGTCCTCAACTTGGAGAATATACGAATGAGTTTAATAAAACCCTCTTAGAATTACCATTCCGAGCCGCGCTTGAAAAGAAGTTAACTCCCTATTATTTTAAGCAACTTGAAGCCAATTTAAAAACCTTTAAACCAGAAATTGTTCCTGATTTAATTGAAGAGAATAAACTCACCAGTGAGTATGATCTTTTAGTTGGTTCGGCAAAAATTGAATTTCGTGGGCAAAAATACAACCTTTCACAGTTAGGGAAATTTACCCAAGATAAGGACCGTGAGACGAGAAAGGCTGCTTCCCTTGCTTCTGCCTCATTCTTTAGTGAGAATGAAACAAAGTTTTTAGACCTTTATGATGCTTTAGTCCATGTTCGTACTAGGATGGCCAAAACGCTTGGCTTTGATTCCTTTATTGAACTAGCGTATTTACGCTTAGGCCGTCTTGATTATAGCAAAAATGAAGTTAAGGGCTATCGTGAACAGATTAAGCATGATGTGGTCCCACTTGTAAAACGTTTAGTAACGGAACAATCAAAACGAATTGGAATTAAAAAGATGAAGTATTATGACTTGAATCTTAATTATCTTGATGGAAATCCAGTCCCAGTTGGGGGCGAAGCGGTTTTAGTGGCAAAAGCGAAAGCCATGTATCACGATATGTCTCTTGAATCAGGCACTTTTTTTGACTTTTTGATGGATCATCACCTAATGGATTTAAGCGCTCGTGAGGGAAAACGGCCAGGTGGCTATATGACTTACTTCCCTTTATATCATGCGCCGTTTATTTTCTCAAACTTTAACGGAACAAGCGGTGATGTTGATGTCCTTACTCATGAATTTGGACATGCTTTCCAAGCTTATCTTGCTGACCATGCTATTAAAATCGCGGCTTTAAGAAGTCCGACGCTTGAAGTATGTGAAATGCATTCAATGGCAATGGAATTCTTGACTCATAAGTATATGGAAGAGTTCTTCGCTAAAGATAATAACAAGTATTTACATTCTCATGTCGAGGATGCCATTCGGTTCTTACCATATGGTGCTTTAGTAGATGAATTTCAGCATGAAGTCTTTGAAAATCCAGCGATGGATAAAGACGCTCGCATGACGCTTTGGCGCACCCTTGAAAAAGAATATCTCCCTTTTAAAGACTTTGATGGGGTTGATTATCTTGAAAGAGGCGGCTTCTGGTTTAAACAATCACATATTTTCTCAGTGCCTTTCTACTATATTGACTATACCATTGCCCAGGTAGTTGCCTTCCAACTATTTAACGAATCACGTGATAATTTCGACCGTGCTTGGGCGAAATACTTGCATCTTTGCCGTCTTGGAGGACGCTTCCCCATGCAGGAACTTTTAAAGAAGGCCAAATTAAAGTCTCCTTTCATCGCGGGTAATGTAAAAAAGGCTATTAAGCCACTCATGACTTATCTTCAAGAGATTAAACTATAAATGGACTTATATCAAACCATTTTTAAACGTCGATCAGTTCGCAGTTTTGATTTTTCCGCGCTTGATAATAAGACTTTAAAAAATCTCCATAATTACCTTGAAACCATTGAACAATTAGTGGAATTTAGGGCTAGTTTTAAGATTGCTACGGGTGAGCAGATTGGGAATAATAAGGCGCCATACTTTATTCTGGTGTTTGCCGAAAATACAACCGCAGCCTTAATCAATGTTGGATATTTTTTAGCTAAGGCCGATTTATATTTACAGAGTCTTGATCTTGGAAGCCTATTTCTTGGGATGGCAAAACCTAAGGGCGATAGTCTTGATTGCTTTTCAATAATGATGGCTTTTGGAAAGACGAGAGTTCCTTATCGTAAAGACGAGAAGGATTTTAAACGTCTTTTGGTAGAAAAAATCAGTAATCAAAGTAATGATATCGCTCGGGCAGCACGTCTTGCTCCCTCAGCGGTGAATTCTGAACCATGGCAGCTTGTTTTTGGTGATAAAAGCGTTAGTATTAATTACTTTGGGCGCGGGATCTTAAAACAGTTATTAAAGCGTAAGATGAGTAAAATCGACATTGGAATTATGACGCGTTATGTTGAAATTGCGTTACTTCACGAAGGACGAAACGTCTTGGCCTTAACTCTAAATGATGACGAGGATCATTTTGGAGTCCGAATTAGTTACGAATAATTTTAATCTTGATAGTTCTTTTTGGCACGATGCGGGATTAATTTGCCGTGCAGATAACCTAAAAGCGGTAACATGATGAATTTCGGTAAATGTTTCATAATTCCGTGCAAAAAGCGCTTTTTTTTGCTGCGCTGATCCAAAAGCGGCTTCATATCAGTCCATAACGAATCTTGTTTAATAGCTTGATATTCAGCAAGACTTGGGTCATTACTACCCTTAATCCAGGGTCTTTTCCCATCGAGGAAACAATAAGTAAAATGAGTAATATAAGGATCAGCTTTAGCGGTTTGATATTCAGATTCACTCACATAAAAATGACCAAGACGACGGGCTTTTAAGATTTCTTGATAATTAAAAAAACGAATCGGGGTATAGACATTGTATTTTAATGGAAGCCGAATCTTCTCTTCAGTCTTAAGACAGGCATTGAGGATGTCTTGATCGTTATATAGCACCTTCGGATGTGTTTTAGAGTATTTAATGAAACGTGCCTCAAGGTCATGCTTCCTCATATAAGCAAGATTCATTAAAAGCACGCCGGCTTGAAGATAAAATGATGTTGGTGGAATATGTACTAAGTCATTATAGTTATTGCTGAGACATTCTTTAACGCCCGCGACAGCCACGTTTTGAATATCAGTATTATAAAGGGAAGATAAGTCTTTATTAATAATGATGTCACAATCAAGATAAAGAAGTTTATCAACATCAGGAAATAATGAGGCGGCAAAAAGACGTCCGAAAGTGGCAATGGACCAACGCTTATTATCAAAATCGTCATAGATATTGTGGAGTGTCCTAGGCAGTTTAACAAAAAAAATTGATCCCTGATTTGTTTTAGTCAGGGCGATGAGCTTGTCTTTATTTTCATTACTAATATCAACATCGAGAATGTAGATTTCGTGAGTTCCTTGATTATGCTTAAAAAAAGAAGTAAGTGAGATGCCAAGAATCGGGGCATAACTATTATTACTTGAATAAAATATTTTCATCTTATTCTTTATTATACATTGTTAAATCAAGAAGACTGCCGAGTTTTATATCAAATTGTTTCGGATAAAACGGATACATGCCCCCCATATGGAAGAAAGTTAGTTCCCCAAGATATAGTTGACCTTCAACTTCATAAAAATCAACCCGAATATGAGGAAATTTACTAGCGATTAGTTCAGCGATTTGAATCATTAAGTCAAAACTCTTTGGTTTACTAATTAAAGCGTGACTACGTGGGTGCCCCTGAATTACTTTTATCGGAGTAAAGTCTCTTTTATAAAAGTTAAATTTGAGGAAATTCTGGCGGTCAGAGGCAACATACATGTATTCTACTTTGCCGCTAAAACAAAGGAATTTATAATCATTTAAAGGTTTAGGGGAGATGAGTTTTTCCACTATAACTCTTCCGTTAAAGTTATAGTTCCATTCCCCGAAAAGCTGGAAGTAGTTTCGTTTGAGGCTTGAAGCTAAGAAACTATTTATTTTAGAATGATTAATCGTGTTTTTGTCATTTACAAGCACAACTCCCCCAGAATCATTGTTCACTTTAATCACGAAACTATCAGGAAGCAAGGAGTAATCTATTAAATCCGGACTATCATATACACCATAGGTCGGAATGACGTAACTTCCAAGACCAAGGCGCTCGAGATAGTCTTTGACCGCTATTTTGTCGGTTAAAATCTTATATGAATCATTATGATAATTAAGTTTAATCCAAAGCAGTTTTTCATTATACGAGCGTGGTTCATCTAAATTCGGCATTCGTTTAAAGACTGCTTGATATTGTCCGATTAAATACTCTCTGGGACTACTCATTTCGACTTTATTCTTTTTAAGATAATGCTTTAGACGGCGATTAGAAAAATAACAATGACCCATGATTTGATTTAAAATACTTTTTATTCTAGCCCATTTCATCTTAACTTTATTATAGCGAAAATGGGGTTAATTTAGTGATTTTTATCGATATTTGCTCTATAATTTTAAAGATAGATTGTATTATCTATTAATTCTTCCTGTAACTCAGTTGGATAGAGCGCCCGCCTCCTAAGCATGATGTGCGGCGTGAGCAAGTAGCGAAGTAAAGCGAAGCGTGAATTACACTTACGAAACCACCCTTAAAAGTAGTATAATTCAAGTGCCCGAATTTGTCGTTGTGCCAATGTTATACCATAGTTTAATAAACCTTTCTCTATAGTAAAGTAGATATTACAAGCCCTCCTAAGGTATCAGTCGACTGTAACTAACTCCGTTTACTTTGACAAACATAATCAACTTGCAATAAATAGCCTTAAAGTGTTATAATTTACCCGCGGATTTGATTTCCAAAAACTTGCTGTACCATTGCTGCACCAAAGTTTTAGGGGAGTAAGACCACAACATGTTCGTGTAGCTCAGCTGGATAGAGCATCCCCCTCCTAAGGGGAAGGTCGGGGATTCGAATTCCTCCACGAACGCCAGTGAAAAACAATGTCAGAAGAAAAGGAAAATTTGATTTATATTCTCACGAATCCTTCTTTTCCTAACTATGTTAAGATTGGTAAAACTACTGACATTAAACAACGCTTGCACAGCCTTAATAACCCACTTGTTTGCCATTTTCCTTTCGTGTTTATGCCACTTATAAAGTAGAATCGAACCTCAGTGAAATCGAAAAAGCAATCCATAATTTAATTGATAAAATCGACTATGATTTAAGGGCGCGCGAAGAAGCCGACTCAGGCCGTCTTCGTGAGCGTGAGTTTTTCGCCCTTGATGCAGAAAATGCTTACGGAGTTTTAAGGGAAATTGCTATTCTTCGCGGCGATGAAGGCAAGCTCGTTAAGACCAAACAAACAAAACAAGAAAAAGCGGAAGAACAAGTCGCTAAAACGGTCGAGATTCAAGCTGACCGAAGGAAAGCTGCAAACTTCTCTTTTGAACGGAAAGGCATTAAACCGGGAGCCGAAATTGTTTTCTATAAAGACGATTCGCTAAAAGCAATCGTTCTTGACGATAAATACATTAAATATAATGGTCAACGGTTTACTTTGACAGGTCTTGCCAAAAAAATCCTAGGCAAAAACAGTGGCATCGCTGGGCCTATGCATTTCAAGCTTAATGGTAAAATCCTGCGAGACTACCCTGATATTAACGAATAGAAAACTCGGCTAAACCGGGTTTTTTATTTTATTAGGAGATTCTAAAATCATTGTTTTCAGTAAAACTTAAAAGTTACTCTTCTTTTTTGCATTTTGAAGACTTTGTTTTGACTATTTGTTCTTTACTTTAAGATAAATATCTAAGGGAATCATAACTCCATTATGACAAGATGGACAATAAACTTTAGGATAAGCTTCAGTAGTGGGGTTATTGTATTCTTTAACAATATCAAAGTCTTGTCTTTCCTGATATTTACAGTCAAGACAGATTAGACTAAACTATCACCGCAAAAAACATCGTGCGACAAGGCAAGAATTGGTATGTGCACACTGAGACGCAATAATAACTATTAATGCATACAGTTACACCATCATCACGGCGCACAAAAGGGCTAAATTTCTCATTTGTGGTAACTGCGTTTAACTCAATTTTTCAAGCATCCCAAAGGAACGACCAACACTCCGTCAGGTCTTTTGTATGCAAATTCGTCTGCTGCCGTTAGAACCATGAGGAACGTTGGTTTCTGCATCTTTTCATCATCAACCTTTTTTGCAAAATTTTTTAAAGATTTAGCACCTTCGTTAATAAGTGCCTGACCACCAAGTTTTATTTCAATCGCTCCCCATTGACTATTGCGTAAATGAACTATGGCGTCGACTTCAACACCATCTTTGTCATGGTAGTTAAAAATCGAACCATCATTCATTTGTGCGTAAGTTTTCAGATCCCTGATTGCCATGTTTTCAAACAACAATCCAAACGTGTTAAGGTCATTCATAAGGTCGTCGGCAGTTGCTCCAAGCAGAGTTGCAGCGATTGAGGGGTCTACAAAATGTCTTGTATTAGTTGTGCGAATTGCTGTTTTTGAACGAAGGCGCGGTGTCCACGCTTCTGTTTCTTCAATTACGAAAAGTTTTTCAAATGCGTTTATATATGAATCCAAAGTTCTTGGGTCAAGAACCGCATCATTCGTCTCAATATCTTTTTGTATTGTTGTCATTGGAGCTGATGTTGAAATATGTCTTGCATACGCCCGAAGTATACCCCTTGCTCTTTGCGGATTTCGTTTTATATCATCTACATCGGTTACATCGGTGGTTACGAGCGTATCCACATAGTCTTTTGCTGTTTTGTTGGCTTTATTGTCAATCACAGACGCAGGCCAACCACCACGGCAAAGTAATGCTGCAATTTCTTCCAACCCGTGTTTGTTCGTTCCAGAGACATCTATATCAATCCCGTTATCTTCAAATTTACCCATCACTGACTTTCGTGCTTGCCCTTTAAATAATTCGCCTAGTGACACCTCGCCTGTACTTTCTTTACTTTCCCATAGACTCATGGTTCTCATAATTACACGCTTCATTCTCCCTGTCCCACTATGTCTACTTTTATCTTCAAGCGGCTTCGCTGACCCAGTCAAGATAAAAGCCCCCCTATAACTATTTTTATCTATGTCGGCACGAATATAATCCCACAGTTCGGGAATTTTTTGCCACTCATCAAATAGTAATGGTTTTTCACCCGAAAGCAGTTTTTTGCTGCCTACATCAGCAAGCACTTGATACTGCTTAAATTTTGCCGGGTCTTGCAGTTTAACAATGGTCTTTGCAAATCGTTCCGCTGTTGTGGACTTCCCACACCATTTTGCACCCTCAATAACCACACACCCCATGGTCTGCATCCCTTCACTTATCGTTTTCTCGATAAGCCTTTCTAAATAGATTTCTTTTTGTTCCATGTCTTAATGATACTCCACAATGCAGAATAAGTCAACTCAATAATGCATGTTTTGGCGATTATACAATGCATGTTTTGGCGGAATTAAGGTATGCATCAAATGAACGAGGAGGTGTAAGTATAAGATACTAGTGTCAATTTGTGGCATTTACTTTAAAACCGTGTTGGCAGCATAATAAGCGGCACTGTAAAATGACACCGTAACTGATAAAAACCCGGAAGAAAAAGATGCAAAGTTGCTGTACAATTTTTGGCAAAATAGGACAAAAGCGGGAGTTGCTGTACCAATTCTGTACCACAGCCTTTGAAATTCGCATTTTCAGGTCTGATTTGTAGTGAATTTAGTGCAAGTTTTGAGGTGCACTGACTTTTGTTATTGGTATATACTTCCGAAGGAACGACCGAAGGTTTCATTCAAGGTGGCAGCTCTAAAAGCTTTAAAGGGAGAAAGATATTAGCTCGAAATCAACCGCGAAGGCGATTGGATAGATCTCTTCGGCAATCGTCTAAAGATGTTTTCTGAGTTAGTGGCGCGTAAGTCTAATTACAACTTTTTTGTGAAAAATAGATTGAATGTTCACTTTACGGTGCATTTATGCCCACTTTATTGATAATTTAAAAAGAGTTTTTAAAACAACTATTCAAGATTTGTAAAATTATAACTATTTGATTATTCTTTTCATAGATATAAAGCAGAAGGGCGGAATAAACCAAATAGTATCACCCCCCTTAAATCTATTTAAAATTGTTTTGTCTTCTTCAATCAAAAGGCTTTTGTGATAAAATAATCTTACGCGTCAGTAGCTCAACTGGATAGAGTATTAGACTTCGAATCTAAGGGTTGCGGGTTCGACTCCTGCCTGGCGCGCCACCGATCTGAATCACTAGCCACTAAATAGATTTAATTAAAACGCTATGATGGATTTTTTTTGTAAGTTATGTGGTTTAAAACCAGAACATGGCTAGACTTATTTACTTTTTTTTATCCTTCATGTTATTGAAAAATAGACGATTACGGTTTGGCATTAACTCTTTATTAATAAACAATTGACGCACCAAAATATTCATTCTTTATGCTAAAAACAAGAGGCATGAGAAGCAAGACGACTTCTTAGTAAGAATAAGATCTAGTTGAAATAAAATGAGTTAAAGCAGTAATAAAATGAATCGTAGCAAGTAAATGCGCTGCAAAAAGCGCATATTTTGTCTATGCCACACCACATCTCTTCACTGCAGTGATTTATCCTCATGAAGTCAATGTCGCATAAAAAACAATTTTTACATTTTTCTTCACTTCATAAACCAAAAAAATATATAATATTCTTAACAAAGGAATTGGGGATAATGAATATTACTGAATCATATACTTATGACACGACTACGAAAAAGAATAATAAAGGAGAGTTTTTCACTAAGGATACTTGGGTTGAACTATTTAAACAGACTGAATTTTTAGCGGCCAAGGATTTTGAACTCTTACGCTTTTGGATGTCGCTTCCAAATGCGACTTCAATTAGTGCTAGATGGGCTCCAGAGATCCCTTTTGTTGCGATTCATAACATGTTTTCAAGACTTGCCGATAAGATTTTCGCCCATTTAGGTTACCGTAATGTGATGTATACTACCTCTGGTCTTGGATGGAATATGATCCCCCACAAGTTTACGATGTTTCTTTTAGCGAAAATTGATAAGGGCACTGAAGTTATAAACGGAAAGAAAGTTGCAGGATTTATTTTTGAGTTACGACCAGAAATTATTGCCGCCTTAACGGAACTGGGCTATTCTTTAATGACAGAACAAGAAACAGCTGGTTTTATTAAACAAAAACAAAAAGATGATGAAAAAACCTTTAAGAAAATTGCTAAAGATGAGGCCAAAGAAGATGAAGAGGATGACGATGAAGAGGATCAGGAAGACGTAAAAGAAGAAGTATCGAAAACGGTTGTTATTGATACTGAGATAACGAAGACGACAACGACAGTGACAACAACTATTGACACTACCGAGGTTATTACTAGCAGTGAAGATAATGAAGCAACAACAGTAGTGATTGAAACTGTTACGGAAACTATTGTCACAAGCGATAACGAAGCTGTAACTGATGCGGAAAGCGCCGCTAGAGCCGAGATAAAGGAGAATTAAGATGTTTGGAGCCTTAGGATTATCATTAGTTTTTGTGGGATTTACCTTAGTTTTTAATGGTATTGCCATTTTACAAAGACTTGACCGCAAGTCGATTATTGTGGTTAATTTAATTACCGCTTTTTTATTGTTTTTAATCAATACCATTTCTTTAGTGAATGCGATTGGTGGTAGTAGTGATGTAAGTCAATATGTTTCAGTAGCGCAGGGTTATCTTTTTGCCTTTACCTATCTTTTCATTGCGATGAATCATTTACTTAAACTTGATCCGAGAACCTTTGGATGGTACTGTTTGTTTGCCACCGTTTT
>JAISVG010000103.1 GCA_031271635.1 Erysipelotrichaceae bacterium | reverse complement strand
ATTTGAACGTACAGACCGTATTGCCAAGGGATCAGGGCGATCAGTTCAAGAAATAAATCGCCTCCTCAAACGTTATGAGTCGGGAAAAGAAATGGCGAAAAAGTTAAAGGGAATGGGATCAGGCGGAAAGTTTTTCTAGCTAGTGAGTTTTTAGGATAATTAACGAATAAAAAAAGACGATGAGGTTGCCGCTTCATCGTCTTATATTTAACTAAATTAGTCTTCTAGTTGTGCTTCTTCTTTAGTTTTCGTAAAGCGAATTGAACCATCTTTTTGGTAAGTAACATAGCCAACACCTTGACGTTTGGCATAGCCCTTAACTTCGGCGAGGGCATCATCCCATTTACGGTAAGTCTTTAAAATCTTTTCTGATCCACGACGCTTGACTAACCATTCATTGGTAGTGCTTCTAAAAGTAAGAATGTAAGGGGCCGTGTTGTCGCCTTTTGCAGCATCAGAAAGATTACTCGCGGGAGTAGCTTTTTCAACTTTTGGGGGTACGGGTCGCTCAACTGGCTTTGGAGCAGCAGGTTTTTCAACCGGACGCATCGTACTCTTAATCGTGGTGTTGCGCGTTGGTGCGGGAGTTTTTTCGACAGGACGGCTGGTGCTGCTTCTCTTATTTTGAGTGGCAGCGGGAGTCACATCTGGGCTGGTTTTTTTCATAAATTGTCCTCCTTTTTTGGTTTCGTTTATTACTGGTTCACCATCTTCCTCAACTACTGTTGTGGTAATTACTTCTTCAACCACATACCTTTTTTGCGGCGCTGGAGGAGGGGTGACTGGTTTTGGGGCTGGAGCGGGTTCTTTTTGTTCGATTTCCGGAACCGGCTTTACTTCTTGAGTATCACTAACAACTCTTACTTCGGGATCATGAACAATGACCCTAGCTGTTTCAGAAGCGGGTTCGACATCTTCACTTTGTACAGGTTGTTGGTTATTCTTAATGATCTTTGTGGTGGTTGTGGTGGTGGTAGTTGAAGAATTGTTACTATGATTCTCCAAATTACTCATTGGAACTTCTTTTATTTCGCTTTCTTTTACAGCCTTTTCACGCTCAACTTTTTTACGTTTCTTTTTGGCAGCAACCACCCAAATGATGATTACTGTTAGAATTACGATAAATAGAATAACCGCAATAATAAGCCACCACTGAACACTGAAACTTCCTAGTTTAAAGGCTTCAGAGGTGAAGAATGATCCGACGGCGTTCATAAACTCGCTCATAATAATCTCCTTAAAATCCCCCTCATTTTAATATAAAAAAACTGGTTTTACAATATAAATACGCAATTTTAGGAAAAAGATCTCTATTTATGCTTGGTAAATTTTGACTTTTGAATTAAAGCGATTTCTTCTTTTGAGTACTCATCCTCAAAAAGGAGTTCCTGTTCTTTTCCCGTTAAGTTTTTAAGTAAATCAGGACGTCTTTCTTGTGTTCGTTTTAATGACTTTTTATGACGATACTTTTTAATGGCCTGATGATTTCCAGTGTAAAGAATTTCTGGTACTTTATAACCCTCAAAATCATAGGGTTCGGCATATTGAGGATATTCAAGTAATCCTGTTTCAAA
The DNA here is from genome assembly GCA_031271635.1 of Erysipelotrichaceae bacterium. Classification (GTDB taxonomy): domain Bacteria; phylum Bacillota_I; class Bacilli_A; order RFN20; family CAG-826; genus JAISVG01. The sequence goes on along the minus strand of JAISVG010000103.1, from coordinate 5,310 downwards.
AGATTCTTCATTTAAAGAAGCATGAGTAATTGAATCTTCAAGCAGACGATTAATAGCGTCCATTAAAGTAATCGCGGCATATTCACCACCCGTTAGAATATAATCACCAAGGGAGATTTCTTCATCAATGTAATTCTTGATGCGATCATCGACTCCTTCATAGTGCCCACAGATGAGAATTAAGTGTTTAAAAGTCTTAAGTTCATGAACTCGACTTTGATTTAGAGTCCTCCCTTGAGGTGAAAAAAGAATGACATGAGAGTCTTTGGTTCTAGTGGCACGAAGCGCGGCTACTAGTGGCTGCAGTTGCATAATGAGGCCAGCACCACCTCCGATACTCGGTGCGTCGATGCGTTTGGTTTTAGAAAGAGAAAAATCGCGGATGTTCACTAGTTCCACTTCAATAATGCCCTTTGCAATACTACGCTTCAAAATCGAAACATCTAAAACTGAGGTAAAGAACTCAGGAAAAATTGTTAAAACTGAGATTTTCATGAGAAAAACCCCGTTAGATTAGTGACACTTATGCTTTGGTGTTCAAGATCGGTTTTGATAATAAATGGTGCTTGATAAGGGATTAAGATCTCCTTACTATTAAGTAGTTTTACTCTTAGATGGGAGTTATTTAGAATTTCATCAACTGCAATGATGGTTCCGATTTCGTTTTCTTCGTAAAATACTTTTAATCCGATGAGGTCCTGGTAAAACACCTCATCGTCTTTTAGATCACTAAGATTCTTTGGTATCATTAAATCTTGACCAATAAAGGTAAGAGCGGTTTCAAAGTCATTAATCTCGTGAAAGGAAATAATTCCCAAGTCGGCTTTTAAAAAAGAAAAATCCTCGATAGTCAAGGATTTTAAAATTTTGCCCTGCGAATCAAGAATTATAAGCTGCTGTTTTTTCTTAAATCTACGCTCTAATAAATTGGTGAAAATCTTAATTTTAAAATCGCCTTTTAGGCCATGAGTTTTAATTAAAGTAGCAACTTTAAGAAAAGTCATTATTCGCTAGTTTCGGTTAAGGATTCGAATTTGAGGAAAACACGTTTATTTTCAAGCTTTCCGGCCACATTAAGTAGTTCTCGAATCGCATTAGCAATCACACCTCTTTTCCCGATTAATCTTCCGACATCCTCTTGCTCCGCACAAACCAAAAGGAAGATATTGTTTTTGGTTGATTTATTCTCTTTACGAACAATTAAGGCATCCTTATGAACGATGAAATCATCAACAATGGTATGAAGAATGGCTTCGTAATCCATTTTTATCCCTGTTTTACCTTTTGTTTTGCGAAGGCTTCGTTAATACCTTTCGCACGGAAGATTGCTTTAACTGTTTCTGATGGAACGGCACCATTATTAAGCCATTTAAGGGCTAATTCAGTTTCGATGACGGCATCTTTTGCTTCTTTATGGGGATTGAAGTAACCAATTTTCTCAATATATTTCCCATCTTTAGCGGTTCTTGAATCAGAAACGACAATGTGGTAAAAAGGTTCACTTTTTCTTCCTGCTCTTTGAAATCTAATTTTAACCATATGTTTCTCCTTTAATAGTCTATATGCTATCATTAAAATTCTTTGGTGTCAAGGATTTTTACTTGACAAACTATAAGAATTATTTTCTTTTAATTTTAACGAAAACGATTTTAATAAGTTCGTTATTAGGATCATTTTCTTCGACTACTTCTAGTTGTTTGATTTTCTTTGCTAAGTTACTGAGGGATTTTTCTTTATAGTTTCTCGCATCAAATTCCGGGTGTCGCTTATAAAGCACACCTCCAACCTCAGAGAGTCTTACATAACCACCACTTTCATCAATTTCATCAATAATCTTTAATAATACTTTGGTGAAGAATTTAAGATCACTGCCATCAAGTTGTTTCTCGTTTGTTTTGTTATTACTTGGAGTTTCTTCTTCCTCATTAGTCACTAGAGATTCAAGATAAATAAAACGGTTGAAGGCCTTTTCAAGATTGTTAGTCTTATTACGTTCCCCCATTCCTAAGACGTACTTTCCTGATTCTCGTAGCCGGTGAACGAGATGAATAAAATCAGAATCACTAGTTACGATACAAAAGCCATCGACATTATTGGCATAAAGAATGTCCATGGCATCAATGGTAAGTGAGGCATCACTAGAATTCTTTCCGGTCGTGTAAGAATATGATTGGACAGGGGTGATTGAGTTTTCAAGACACACCTGCTTCCACTGCCGTTTGATGTCCATGGTCCAATCAGCATAGGCACGACGGTAGGTGACAATACCGTGATTTGATAATTCATTAAGAATTAGTTTGATGTATTTATGACTGACATTATCTGCATCAATCAATAATGCCATGCGGCGATTTAGATTATTATTGTTCATTAATTACTCCTTATAGTCATGTTTTTATTATACTATTTTTATATCTAATTAGCTAAATCGGTTTTAGACCACTTGATATTCGAAGGTTTTTTTGATTCTAGTTGCCATTTTGCTTTTATTTTGCTATTATTATGAGGCTGAAAAAGCCCCGTGGTCCACTAAGAAGCCTTATGAACACGTTGGATTGATTAAAAGGAGGAAAACACATGAACATGAATTTGATTAACGAAGTGGCAAAAACCCAAATTCGTAGTGATTTACCAGCCTTTAAAAGTGGCGATACCATTAAAGTAATGGTGCGAATTGTCGAAAATAAGAAAGAACGACAACAAGCTTTTGAAGGAATTGTCATGGCGATTCGTGGTGGCGGTGTTTCCAGAACATTTACGGTACGTAAAGTAAGTGATGGGGGAATTGGAGTGGAAAGAATCTTTGCTCTAAATTCACCAATTATTGCTTCAATTACTGTAATTAGACGCGGTAAGGTAAGAAGAAACAAGATTAATTACTTACGTTCCCTTTCTGGTAAATCAGCGCGCATTAAAGAAAAACTTTAGTCTTAAATTTACACAATTAGCTGCTAGGAAAAATGATCCTAGCAGTTTTTTATTCCCATCATGTCATATTGAACTAAAGAATTAAAAAGGAGGAAACATCTATTAGTAAACTGGTTTGAACATAATATTTATGAGGATGACTATTTCGCTGATTAAGTGATTATTTTTTTGATAAAATAATGAGGATGACTGTAAAGCGAAGAAAAATAAGTATTCTTAAAATTGTAATTATCACAATTTCAGTAATTGTCTCTGCAATTGCGGGGGGTCTTTTATTCCACCGTTTTTATTACACTTCAATTTATGTTGATGGACAAAGCATGTATCCTACTCTAAATCAAAACGGAACCCGCGACCGTGCTCCCGAGCGGGTCGAGTATGGGATTGTTGATACCCATTTTAATATCGATCAAATTCGGCGTTTTGATATTGTGGCTACATATTATCCTGAGGATTATAACGAAGATGGCGATTTATTAATGACCGCGGTTCTTAAAATTAAACGGGTGATGGTCCTCCCTAATGAAACCTTTCGCTTTACTCTTGGTGGTGATTTATATGTTAATAATAATTTGATTTTACAGGATTTTTATCCTCCTGAATTCCGTGATTATATTAAGGATACGGCCAAGACATCATTTAAGAATCGCACGCTTGGGGCGGATGAATTTTGGGTGATGGGCGACAATCGCGGCCATTCAAGAGATTCCCAAAGCGAAGAAACCCCGATTGTTTTTAGTAGTTTCTTTGGGGTTCTAAAGGCGATTGAAGGAACCTGCACGCTTGATAATACCCAAGGCACCTGTACCAACCGGCGTCTTGAAAACATTAGGTTCTTTTAATGAATCAAAAAGCTCTCCACTGGTTTCCCGGTCACATGGCGAAATCATTAAAGCGCCTTGAACAGTTAAAAAAAGTTTTTGATGTTGCCGTGATTCTCCTTGATGCCAGAGCCCTCAAAGCTTCCCTTAATCAAAGTTTACTAAAGCTGCTTCAAGGGAAAACCATTCTTTACTATGTTACAAAAGTAGATTTGGTAAATCGTGCTACTCTTACGGCTAAAATTAAAGATTATTGTCCTCATGAAACGGTTATTGTTGGTGAAAACTCTCTTGAATCATATCATTTAATTAAGCGTGAAGTAATAAGGTTAATCAGTCAAAAAAGAAAGTTTAGTCTCCTTAATATTAAACCTCGTCTTGTCTTTCTTGGCATTCCCAATGTTGGAAAATCAACCCTAATTAATAATCTTTCACGACGGGCGAGTCTGATGGTAATGAACCAGCCTGGCGTCACTAAAGCTGAGAAATGGGTGGCAACGGAATCTTTTGATTATCTTGATTTCCCTGGACTTTTGCCGCAGCATTTAGATCAAGAGACCGCTTTAATTCTTTCATTTATTAATGCCATGCCGTTAAAGATTGTTCCGCTTGATGTCGTTTTTGAGGGTCTAATGACTTTTTTAAGAACTAATTATCCAAAGGTTTTAAAGACCCTTATGATTAATCAAGAGACTCCACTAGAGTCACTAAGTGAAAAATATCATCTTGCGCTTAGTGATGAAAATATTCCAGTGTTGAAGACTCGTTTTATTAATGAATTTCATGCCTTAAAGATTCGCGACATTTTCTTTGAATAAATCCTTCTTTTTGTCTATTAGAAGGCATGGTTACCGCACGAGAAATTATCATTTATTTTGCCATTATTCATGAAGGAAACTGGCACCGCATTTATAAATCAATTGAAACAAAAGAAGTTGTTGATAAAGTTAAACTTTCTCAAGTTTTAAATTCGTTTTATTATAACTGCGTGACGATTCTCGATCCAGAGTATCCAGATAGCCTCAAACAAATCTATGAGCCGCCTTTTGTCTTATTTTACTATGGTGATCTCCGACTTCTTAAAATGACGCGTCTTGTTGCGATTGTCGGGACCCGTGAACCCTCATCATATGCGATTAAAGCAACTAAGGAAATCATTAGCCATCTTGAAGACACGGTCGTTGTTTCTGGTCTTGCCTCAGGAATTGATAGTGTTGCGCATAAAGCTGCCCTCGACCATCAGTTGATGACAATCGCAGTCTTAGGGAGTGGAATTGATAACTGTTACCCTAGGCATAATCTTGAACTATACGAAAGAATTAAAAATGAACAGCTTCTTATTAGTGAATACCCACGCCTAACGCCACCGCATGATTATCATTTTCCCAAGCGTAACCGTATCATTGCGGCTCTTTCTAAGGCGGTAGTTGTTATTGAGGCGAGAAAAAAGTCCGGAACCTTAATCACTGTGAACCATGCTTTAGTAATGGGAAAGGATATCTATGCACTACCACATGAGATTAATGCTGATGATGAAACTAATACTTTAATTAAAGATGGG
>JAISVG010000061.1 GCA_031271635.1 Erysipelotrichaceae bacterium | reverse complement strand
TAGTTCTAATCCCTGCAATACGAACTACTTTTTCAATTTTAATAAGTCCTTGTTGTACTTCGGGAATCTGTTTTGTAATAAGGGCTCTTACATAATCAGGACTAATACGAGAAATCTTTTTTTTAAAAAAAGATAGGGATATCATATAACAATCAAAAAGGAATGTAAAGATTTTTTTGAATTCTTAGCAAAAATAGGTTCTAATTTTGTAAGAGAGTTTCACGGTTTCTTTAGAAAAATCTTGTATTTGCGAATTAAAAGCCTCACGAGAAATCGTGAGGCTTGAAAGAATAATCTAAATTATTAATTAGTTCTAGAGTTAAGCGGCAGGATAGACGCCAATAGTCAATACACCAGTAGTATCATTATATGAAACAAGATAACCTAAACCAACGCTCGTAATAGAATTACCTTCAATAGTACAGGCCATTAAGTCCCATGTTCCAGCGTTAACAGAGACATATTCAGTGTTGCCCTCATTCATTAGATATGGCTGGTCAATGTAGACAACCATGCTTAAACCGGCTTCCGTATGAGCGGCAACAAGACCGTGGATGATAGCATCATATGCTTCAGTCGACACACCGGTAATAATAATAATCGTACCGTCAATTCCAAACGTTGGTGTTGTTCCCACTGCCACTTCTGCAGTTTCAGGAATCGCGGCAACTGGGAATATAAATTGATCAGTCACCTCTAGTTCGGCCAACATACTATTAATAGTAGTAACTAATTCAGCAGCAGGAATCACTGTAGTTTCAATAGGTAGCACATAATAAATCGCCATGTCCATGGTTCCGGCTTCGGCATCAAAAATCACTTCAATTCTTAAGTCAGTAACAGCGTCGGTTTCATCAATTGAAACCATTAATAACTCTAGTTGCACTGTAACGATATAAAAATTACTGTCGACATCATCCAAAAGATAAAGATTACCATTATAGTCTTCCACGAAACCATTGACACCGAAGAAAGTAGTAATTTCCGCCATTTCATCGGCAGTTAAACCACCAAGAACTAAATTGACATATGCAGTCGCTGGATCATCGCCATTAATCACTTCGTGAGTCACGACTTCGGCCGTTTCAGGAAGAAGCATTAAAGTAAAGTCGGCGACGGTATCAGTCCAAATAGCGTCTAATTGTGCTTGAATTGTTGCTGCTAGAGGATCAACTGGTTTTGGGACAACGTTTGAAATATTAAGAACAACGATTGGGGAACCAACGTAAGCTGAAGCATCCCACACATTCATGATGAGATATTCGTAAGCAGCAATGCCGAAATTAGGATCGCCATAAGCATCAACCCCAAGAGAAATCCAACCTAATTCTTCAATTTTAGGAACAAAGACTTCAATGAATTCAGCATAATTACCAAAAACAAGAACGGTCATTGTGTTGTTGCCGTTTAAATCGGCATTAGCAATATCGTATTGACCATCAAGATTAGGAAGTGTAACACCTTCAAGTCCACCCATTTCAGGACTGGCAATCATATCATTAATATCATTCCAAGTAAGTGGGGCATCAGCAACATAAGCAAGATAGCCAGTTATTCCTGAATCAGGACCCCAGGCATTAGGAACGAGTTGAATTACTTGATTATTATCAATTGGCTTTACATATTCATCAATAGAATTCTTCACAAAGCCATCGCGTTCAACGATTTGATATAAGTGATCAAGAGTGTTTCTAGAAACGACACCTTCAGTTGCAACATATACATACTTATCGCCGGTAGGAACATCGTTTTCGTCAACAAAATCACCAACACCAACTTCGCGGTCCATTAACGGGAAGAAAGGCAGTGTGTTTTCGCCTAAAACTTCAGCAATTACCGCAAGATCGGCCTCAGACCAAGCCTTAGCATCACCATAAGTAACAAAAACACCATTACTTTTTACATCCTCATCAAGAGTTGAAGTAGCGGTAATGAGTGAGGTTCCAAATTCAGCAGTATCAGAATTAACGCAAATTGCACCATTACCATCGACAGAAACGACATTATCGTAATTTCGATTTGAGGTAACTTCATATGTAACATCAAGCCCAGCATCTGGAGTTGTTGAAACAACGCTTGCAGTTGCAGTATCGCCATCAACTAGAATTTCTGATGACACTGATAATGTCAAATCAGCAGGAACAGGCGGCACGTCCGGACCACAACCAGCTAAAACAAGAGCAAAGGCACCAAGTAAGACGATTCTTTTCTTCATATTTTCTCCTCTCCTTTTTTAAAAAAAGATGAATTAATCATACAATATTAGGATTTGTAAGTAAAGCAAAATGAATTATTTTTACGAAAAAATGATAAAAAAGAATGTTTTTTTAGTTTCTTTCTTTCAGAAAGTACTTTAATTTCTGACTTGCTCTTGCACGGTGAGAAATAGCGTTCTTAATTTTTACATCTAGTCTTGAAAAGGAGGTACGATGGCCCTTGGGAATAAAAATGGGGTCGTAACCAAAGCCATTAGGCCCATTTAAAACAGTCTTACTAATTCTTCCTTCACAGCGACCTTCAAAGAAAATTGTTTCACGCTTACTCATCAAACAGATGACACAGGTAAAATAAGCATCTCTTACTTCTTTTAATGTTTTGACGAGATACTGATTGAAATCAGCCTGACTTCCGAAACGCAAGGCATCTTTATGAGTATTAACTCCTAAAATATCGGGTAGTGCAATGATATTTAGTCCAGAATCATCACTTAAAATGTAAGTTTCTTCATCAATTAGTGGCAAATAAAAACTACTCTTAATGAAAGCATTTTCTTTAAAAGTATGACCGGTTTCTTTTGGTTCTTCTTTAATTTTTAGTTCATCAAGAAAATGGAATTCAAAAGGAAGATCTTGAAGTAGTTGTCGGTATTCTTTAATCTTCTCTTGATTACTGGTTACGAGGAGAATTTTTTTCATTCATTGCCTTTTCATAAAGGATTTCGGTAGCAAGATAGATTTTAAAAAGCACGGAGGGATTTTCAGGCCAGAGATAAATTCCGTTTTCAAGAGTATGAATTGCAATGATGTCAGAACCCTTAATATTAAGCCAGTTATACTCGATTTGGACACTCATTGTTTCATAAGGGTCTTTATGCCACATGTAGTCATAATTATTGTAATTACCAGTTATAGTAATGCCAGTTAAATCATGAACAAAATGGCTATTGCCAATCGGAATCAAACTCTTTGGATGAGGAAAGGCAAAGGTTCTTTTAACATCCATCGTAACATGGTAAGTGCCATTATTAATTTCTTTAAGCACATTTTCTCTTTCAAATTTAACCCAATCGTGAACGGTAGTAAAAATAGTAGTTCCGTTTTGGCATTTAAGATCCCCAGTTTCTAACATTTCATAAACGATATCACAAGCAGTGCAAGAGATAAAACTATCTTGACTCTTCATTTGCATTTCCGTTAGGCAGTGGGGACATTTATATAAAATACGATGAATTCCAGCCGCGCGATATTTCTCTTTGATTAAATAGTTATTATCTTTTAAGTACTGATATTCGTTATAGGTAAAGACCTTTGTTAGTCTCTCATTAATTTCATCAACTGAAAGAAGTTCAATCTCTTCTTTACTGAAAGTGACATTAACATCAGAATGGACTGGGACCTTGCGCTTTTTTTGATTACCCCAACAGGGATTGACTTGGTAATGACCATGATTCATTAGAGTGACTACTGGCACTCCAAGACTCTTGATTAGTTTCGCGAGTGATGGAGGTAGTTTTGCTTGTTCCCCATATTTGCTATATCGAGCTTCTGGGTAAAAGGCAACGATTGAACCTTGCTTGATGGCTTTACGCATTTGGAGTACGGAAATGATTTCGCTATAAAACTTTCGTTTTGGAATGGCGCCTCCTTGCTCAATAAGAAAAAGCGGGACTAAAGAGAAAGCATCAAGACTGACAACCGAGGAAACTGGTCTAAGACCAATTGTGGCGTATTGGACAAAGAAATCGAGAAATTGAGCATGACTACAAAGTATTAAATATGGTGTTTTTTTTAAATCTTTGAATTTTGGATCATAACTAACGGTGCGTGGCTGTCTTAAAAGCGCAAAATAACAGACTACTTGAATGAGTATTTGGAGGAATTTAGATGGTTTGACGGGGCCTTTGGTGAGACTATATGTTTTATATTTTTTAGGAAGGATTAGTTTATTAACTAAGATTTCTTTTTCTGGCATATTTTTATCTTAACATATTAGACGTAAACCGCCACGAATATCAAGAAGTTTTTAAATATCTTGTTGAAATATTATGCTCCTTAATATTAAAAACTATAATATAGAAATGTGAGGGAAAAGATGGCGAAATATATCTTTGTTACTGGTGGAGTTGTTTCAAGTATTGGAAAAGGTGTTACGGCAAGTGCGATGGCACAACTGCTGAAAAGTGCCGGATTAAAGGTTTTCATGCAGAAATTTGATCCTTATATTAATGTTGATGCCAGTCATATTTCTCCTTTTGAACATGGCGAAATCTTCATTACTGAAGATGGGGCGATGACGGATCTTGACTTAGGACACTATGAAAGATTTATTGATGAAAACTTGAACCGTCATTCTTCGGTAACGATGGGGAGAATCTACCAAGCTGTCATCAATAAAGAACGAAATGATGAGTATCAGGGAACGACCGTGCAAGTTATTCCGCATATTACGAATCAAATTAAAAAGAAGCTTCTTGATGTCGCAAAATATACTAATGCGGATGTTGTGATTACTGAAATCGGAGGTACCGTTGGTGATATTGAATCGACTCCTTTCCTAGAAGCAATTCGTCAGGCGCGCATTGATTTTGGTTATGAGAACACCGTCTTCATTCACAACACTTTAATTCCTTATTTAAAGGCGGCGAACGAGATTAAAACTAAACCGACCCAACACTCGGTGAACGCTTTACGATCACTAGGAATTATTCCGGATGTTTTAGTGCTTCGCTCGGAACGAAAGATTGATGAAGGACTAAGAGCAAAGCTCGCTCTTTACTGTGATGTTCATCAAGAAGCAATCTTTGAGTCTTTAGATGTTAGTATTATTTATGAAATCATTGTCAATCTCCATCATCAAGGAATTGACAGTTATCTTTTAAAGCGACTTGATTTTAAAAGCAGTAGTAATGATATTGCTCCGTGGAAGGAATTAATTAGACGAATTAGACTCATTAAAGATGAGATTACCATTGCGATTATGGGACAATATGTGAGTATTAATGATGCATATTTGTCAATTATTGAATCCTTAAAGCATGCTGGTTATGAATGCGGGGTTAAAATTCGTATTAAGTGGCTTGATCATTCCGTTCAAGATATGGCGAGTATTAAAGCCGAATTAACAGGTGTCTCCGGAATTATTATTGCTGGCGAAAGACATGATGTAAAGGTATTAGGAATGCTGCTTCTCATTCAATACGCACGACTAAATGATATTCCCTTCTTTGGTCTCTCCTTAGGCATGGAACTAGCACTTTTAGAATATGCGATGCATGA
>JAISVG010000056.1 GCA_031271635.1 Erysipelotrichaceae bacterium | reverse complement strand
GCATGGAACATCTTTCCTAAAACAGCTTTCACTCCCGAGATTCTCCCGCCACGTTTTAAATGAAACAAATCACCAATCATCGCCCAAGTCTGTTCATGATCACGAACTTCTTGAAGCCGCGCCAGCGCGACTTCAGTTTCAATTCCCGCATCTCGCATTTCCACTAAACGGTCGAGTTGTAAGGCAACTCCGGTCGTCGCCGATAAGCTGTCAAAAACATAGATTTTTCTTCCCACTAATTTCTCATTAAGGTCACTAGCCGCCATTAAGGCATTATTATGCGTTCCTGAAAGACCACTTGATAAGGTGACGTGAATAATATCGCCTTCTGGTTCCTTAGCGAGAACTGATTTAAAATATTCAGATAACTCAAAATAGTTTAACTGTGTTGTCGTCGGAAGTGCCCCTTTCTTAAGGTTTTCATAAAAGGTCTCAAATTCTTTTTCAGAATTATAAACTTCAAACTTTTCTTGACCGTTATAAACAACACCCATCAAAATATAATGAATACCGCTCGCCTCATATTGACTCTGATAAAAATCGGCACTCGTATCGGCAGAAATAACGAACTTTTTTTGTAACATCTTTTTTTTACTCCTTATTAGTTTGAATATCAAACGATATTATCATATGCTTTTATTGCTCCGCTGTCAAACATTAATGCATTTTTGCCAATATTTTTATAAAAACTCACATAAAAAATAACAAAAACCTCCTAACATCAAGACGATCTTAGAAGGTTTTTGAACGAAATTTTTAGAAACGACTATTTCTTTTTGCCGATGACGCCCTTTTGAAATAAGCCCACAAAGAGCAACACTAAAGCTACCGCCACTAAAACTCCGAAGACACTAAGCACCACGATCCCCGCAACTGGGAAACCGCCTTTTTCAGTATCAACATCACGAGGAAGCGGTTCAAGGACTCTTACTTGACAAGTAACAGCATAGCCTGAATCAACACTTTTTACGGTAATCGTAGCCATTCCTGGCGCGATTGCTTTCACAAGACCATCACTACTAACTGTCGCGACATCTTCATTACTAGAACTCCAAGTAACAGCAGGATTCGTCGCATTTGAGGGGTTAATGGTCACTACTAGTGTTTCTTCAGCCGCAACTGCAAGACTAAGCTGGTTCTTATTAAGACTAAGTCCGTTAACTGCAACCGTCGCCAGCGTAACTGTCACGGCACAAGTTGCGGTTCTTCCCCCATCAACTGTTGTAACAGTAACGGTGGCACTTCCAGCGCCAAGCGGAATCACAAGACCATTTGTCACCATTACCACTTCTTCATTACTTGAACTCCAGGTCACATCCTTATTAGTGGCGTTTTCTGGAAGAATAGTTGGGGTTAAAATAGCGCTTTCATTAGTTTTTAAGGCGACGGTCGTCTGATCCAAGGTCACACTTGTTACGGGAACAACCGCGGCACTAACGGTGAGGGCACAAGTCGCAGTTCGGTTTCCATCAGCGGTGGTCACCGTAATGGTACTTGTTCCTGCCGCAACGGCACTCACAACTCCAGCAGGACTAACAGTAGCTACAGCGGGAGCGCTTGAACTCCAGGTCACACTCTTATTGGTGGCATTCTCTGGAAGCACGGTAGCAACAAGGTTTCCCGTTCCTCCAGGGGCAAGAGATAGCGTCGTCTGATTAAGACTAACACTAGTAACTGGGATGACAACCGCACTAACGGTAACATTACAAGTCGCGGTACGACTATTGTCAACCGTAGTTACAGTAATCGTCGCCGTTCCTGGTGAGGCACCGGTAACAAGACCAGTGGCACTAACGGTCGCGACTGCTGGAGCACTTGAACTCCAGGTCACGTTTTTATTGGTTGCATTATTTGGTAAGATCGTTGGAACTAATTGTCCGGTTGCCCCGACATCAAGAGCCATCGTTGCATTATTAAGGGTTACGGTTGAAACCGGGACCGGAGCGGCGTTTACTGTCACGGCACAGGTAGCCGTAAAGCCACCATCAACGGTGGTGGCCGTGATCGTTGCTGATCCTGGAGCCACGGCATTAACTACACCGGCAGCACTAACGGTTGCAACCGCTGGAGCGCTCGAGCTCCAGGTCACATTTTTATTGGTTGCCGTTGCTGGTTGCACGGTTGGCACTAAAGTACTACTATTTCCAACCGTTAAAGTTAAAGTCGTGTTATTAAGGGTTACTCCAGTTGCCGGAACCGCGGTTGCGGTCGCGACAATCGCGTCCCATTTTGCACCATAAGTTGCATAATTAGGATCACCACCTTGAATTGGAGTATTTCGCACACTACCAGCCCAGGCGGAAATAATTCCGGATCCAGCGGCAATAGGATTCTTAAAGGATTCATCAAATTGTTGTAAGGTTGTCACAAGATGATTAATTCTAGTTCGAGTTTGCTGAGCTGAGGTTCGATCAGTCGCATTTGCCTTACTAATCTCAGTTGTTACTGCGGCTCTAGTAAGAAAAACATTCATCTCTGGATCAACCCCTGCCATTCCAATACGTTCATCATTTCCTAACTGGAACATGGAGTTATTGCCCCAACCAAGACGCGCGAAATTATGCTTCATGGTGACAAAGGATTGATATTTGTTCTTAGGAGTTCCCATAACAATCTCAGGAAAATCTGGTGTTGTGGCGACAAGTGCATTGATTTGATTCTGTAAATAAGTATTAGGAGTTGGAACGAATCGCGCCTGACGATCACCAGGTCCAAAGCCAAGTTGGGCATAAGAATTATAACCCCAGGCAAAAACACGATTATCTCTTAAACGAACTGTTAATGAATAAAAGTCTTCATCAATAATACTAACTTCACTTGGGAGAAACGGAACCATGGTTGTCGATTTTGTCGGAACCAATAGTCTAGTTTGATTTCCAAAACCTAATTGACCGTAGTCGTTATTGCCCCAGGCCATAAAGTATCCATCATTTAAAACGACGTGGATTGATTGTAACAGGGCAAAACCAAGCGCGATGGTGCTGGTTCCAAGCGTCGTTCTAAAACTTGGCACTAGAGTTGGGGTTAGAATATTTCCAATGGTCGAGTTGACACCAGTTGCTCCTTGAGCGTTTTGTCCCCAGGTATAAAGATTATTATCATTAGTAATAATAAAATTGAAATAGTCACCAGCATCAAAAAATCTGATATTCCACGCATTATTCACATAAAAAGTATTTTTATAAGCAGTATCTGGTAGCTTTGTCATCACGCGACTAGTCTGCGTCCCATCACCAAATACTCCAGAGGGATTTCGTCCCCAAGCATAGGCATCACCATTTTTTAAAAGTAAAATCGAGTGTTCTGAGCCATTAACAAAAAAGGCTACTTGATCTGGAAGAAATGGATTTCCCGGATTTAAGAGGGTTGGACGATAAATGTCTTCGACCGTTCCGCGATTATCAAGTCCGGTTTGATACATGTCATTCCGACCCCACACATACATATTTCCCGTTGAAGTAAGAAGGAAAGCATTCGTATATGAAACATAGATTTCAGAAACACTTTCAGTGCCATTTAAAAGACTTGCTGGCATATTCGCATCACCGATATATGTTGGAGTATAGTAATATGGTTGATCGCTTCCTCCACCAGTTGGAGGTGACCCTGTTGCCAGTACTGAATGCTGGTTATTACCCCATGTATAAAGACGATTCATCGTATCGGCAACAACACCAAATCTTTCGCCGATTCCAATCGCGGCAATTTCAAGTGGCGCATTTGGAGAGTAGGCTGGCTTGATGGTTTCTTCTGCCACAACTGGCACCATCTCACGAGATTCTTTTAAGGGTTGCAGTGCCCCTGTCATTCCCGATAACATGAAGAATCCAACAAGCGGCATTAGTAGAACAATTCTTTTCATATAAACCTCCTTCAGGATTAAAGCGTTTTGCTCATTTGCATTCTACAATAACAAAAATGAAGAAAATGAGAAACCACGAAATTGCAACACTTTTTTTGAAAAATTCGTTTTTTAAGAACGAAAAAAACGCTTTTTTCGAAAAAAACCACAAAAATGATCGTTCTTCTTTAGTAAAGAATCGAAAAAAACGAGATATTAAAGAAAGAATATCCCTTGTTACAAAGAAACATATTGCAAATTTTAAAGGACAAGTTAAAAATGGGTTTCATCTTAAAACAATCTTTCTCTTTTAAGATAAATAGTAGGCAAAAATGGCTTGATGTTTATGTCTGATGGATACCACTTTTTTGAGGTTTTCGATTGACTCTTAGTTTTTCTAACAAAAAAATTTTGTTGGTTTTCATTAAATCCTGTTGGTTTCTTTGAATCCTCTAGGAAATACCATTCATCATTTTTAAACTCAGTCTCTTCTACCTAGAAAAATGCAGAGTAATTACGAACACTTCTCGTTAATAAATTTCATTTAATTACTACCATTCTGGTATTAATAAATCTAACTATACTTATATTACATCTCGTGCGGCAAAAAAATAGTCTAATAGTGTTTTGCGATTTTTGGTGCTTGAATAGAATCAAAAAACCATCGTTGCAAGTTGGATTACGAAGAAATAGCTCTTATCATTAACGATTAAGTATGATAACGTTTTTCAACAGTTTTATATAGATTTTATAAAAAAAGCAACTTTTTCAATGAATTGTTCATAGTCATTGAAAATAACACTCGAACCGAAATCATATGTTCTATTACTCCACGCTATTTCATTTTTTTTACCATAATAGAAGGCTTTGTATTGCGTAAAGTTGGTGATTTCTAATCCACACTCAGGCAAATGAATTACTCCAACAAATGTTTTATTGGGTGTATGCATAAAAATATCTACATTATCATTCGAAAGTTTTTTATACTTTTTCAAATTATGCTCAGATATTTCTTCCCATTTAGTAATGTTCTTTTTACTATCATAATAGGGAATTTTATCAGGAATGATGAAGATTTGAAAATAAGGGATATTATTACTTCTTAAATTGGCAGTCTCCCCAAGCATATTTTCAAAATAGTTATTCGAATTTTGCGAGTAATTACTCATAACGAATTTTATTGCAAGCCCTGCGATAACTCTCTCATTTCTAGATACGGTTATGTCGAGCGTTTTATCCATGTATCTTCCAGGTACAGATTGTTCGTGTCCTTGCTTAAATCCCAATGAGCAAATTAGAAATTCGTATCCGATTCTATTCTGTAAATCAACAGATATTGCTCCATGAAGTATTTTTAATTTCTCATTACTTCTTGGCCCAGAAGCTAAATACATTTTAAACGAATTGCCTAGAACATCCAAAAATGTTTTGTTATCCATTTTTTCTTTCCTCCGATATCTTATATTTCAAAAAACGCTTCATATCTTTTGACGAGAAAGTATAATACCCGCCGCTTTTATATTTGCCCAATAAAGAAATGTAAGACACAAATTCTTCAGTTTTAATGTAAGCAATGATTTTTTCCAGTGAAAAAGAAGATAGAATGTACAATCCACTATAGACTCCTGATCCAGGCTTAATAATTTCAACTTTAATGTCGTTAACATCTCTCAATAGTGCATTAATTGCGATTTTCTCTTTATTCACATCGTTGATCCCTTGTGTCCTCCCAAAGCTGAACCAAGATGCTTTTTTATCGAGAGAGCGATTCTCTAATTCTTCCCTAAACTGAATGAGATAATCACTTAGTTTTCTATCAGCTTCCATTTTTTCTAACGAAATAACTTTAGATTGTTCATACGGAAAAATACATTGCTTCCATTGAGCGGTCGATGCTTTATATACTGGGATAATATATTTGGAATGGAACGGGAATTTTTCCGCAATATATACGCTGTCGCATAATGTCGCAAACCCATTTTTCACTTCGGCGTCATCTCTAAGATAGAAACAATTCATGATTTTCTTTAAAACAGATAGTTCATTTTTCTTTGCAAAATAAAAACCACCATCAATATTTATATCTTTATATGTTAATTCTGTTAAATACACAGGTCTATGGTTTTTGTCGTCATATAAGAAAAAAGCAAATGAATCATTTTCTATTTTTGTTAATGTTAAAATACAAGTGTATGTTGTAGCATTGAAAGGTTGAAAATGCTTTAAATCGCAAAGAGATTTTATTGATTTATTCTCTTCGAAATACTTTCTCATCTGGGCACCGGCCACACTAGTAAACCAAGAAGAAGGAGCAATATAAGAAAGGATACCATTTTGACTAAGCATTCTTAATCCAATTTCGTAGAACGCAATATACAAATCTGTCATACCACCGTCGGAAAAACGAAATTCCTTAATCTTACTATATGAGTCGCCCAAATTATGAACTCTAACATATGGCGGATTTCCGAGTACAAAATCCATCATTCCGTCAAATTTGCTAATAGTTAAAGTATCGCCACAAATGACATCGGGATCATAATCTTTAATCCCGTATCTTAAAGCGGCTGTTCTGAGATTGTTTTTACATAGTTCAGATTCAATTCTATCAAGTTCGATACCGTGAATATACAACTCTAACTGGTGTTTTAATTCATTTTTATCATTACTTAACTTAAGAAAAGATTCGCAATACTCCGTAATAATTCTTGTCAAAAAAGCACCATCACCACAACTGTTATCAATAACATGTTTTTTAATTACATTTTCTCCTCTGTAACTGGCAAAATCTAAGATATTATCAACAACATATGCTGGAGTATAAATTCTTCCATGCGTCTTATTTGTTTCTTTTTCTTTTTTCCTAGTCATTCCAAAACTTACGGTTTTCGGACAGCCTAAAAGACATTTAAAAAAGAATTGATATTTGATATAATTAAAAGTACAAAAGGTGTACTTTTTGAGACAAATCACTTGATTAGTTTTTTTATTTAAGCAATAGATAACATAACCGGAGGTAAAAAGATGAGATATGGTTATGCACGAGTTAGTACGATCGCTCAAAACTTAGATAGACAAATCATTGAACTTGTTGGAAGTAATGTCAATAAGAAAAATATTTACTCTGATAAAGAGTCAGGCAAAGATTTCAATCGAACAAATTATAAAAGACTAATGAAGAAACTTAGGCCTGGGGATGTTTTATTCATAAAATCAATCGACAGACTCGGTCGGAATTATTCAATGATATTAGATGAATGGCACATTATTACAAAAACTATGGAGGTTGACATCGTTGTACTTGATATGCCTCTATTAGATACAAGAATAAAAGGCAAGAATTTGGTTGGCAAATTTATTGCAGATGTTGTGCTTCAAGTTTTATCATTTGTGTCAGAAAATGAGCGAGAAACTATGAGACAAAGGCAGAGCGAAGGCATAAAAGCAGCTAAACAACGTGGTGTTAAGTTTGGAAGACCAAGTGTGCCAACTCCTGATAATTTCCAATCAATAGTCAATTTGTATCTAAACAAAAAAATCAATAGTGAAGAGGCAATTAACAAAACAGGGTTATCAAGAGGAACTTTTTATAGAAAATTGTCTGAATACCACTGTAATTAGCAAATGATTATATGAGTTTAATGTATTCTCAGACAAGAGTAGATAGTAACTAAAAAGCGCATTTTGCTCGATTGAGATATCAAAGTAAAGTATTCTTTTTAAAATAAGGCAAGGATATTTTTGAAAAAAACGCATAATTGCGAGGAATTATGCGTACTATTTGTGTGGCAGGGGTGACAGGAATCGAACCCGCATTGACGGTTTTGGAGACCGTAGCTCTACCATTAAACTACACCCCTAGTAACTATAATGATTTAGCAATCTGACTCACTATCCTCATATCGGCGGTATCTTGATAGTGTTCCTTAAAGTATTTCATTATCTTCGGCATTGACTTATCGTCAAGCCCATTAATTATAGCACGAATTTCAGTCTCCGTTAACATTCGTGGAAGGAAAGCAGTAATTAAAGTAAGCTGTTTTTCGACGTTACTTACTTGTTCAAGATTTCCAGTTTTAAGATAGCCATCTTTTTCTTCAAGTAATTCCTTACTTACTTTTTTTAGGACTCCGATAACATCAGAGTCCTCTAAGTTTTTATTCTCTGCTCTTAATTCGATGAGACGAAGGTTGATTTTCGTGATGGCAACTGAAAAGACCGCCCGAGCAACAGCGTCTTTATCTTTTAAAGCTTGAAGATTTTTTGCCTTTAATTCATTAAATAACATAATTACTTATTCTCTTTACTTGCTTGCACTTCCTTTACAATTTTATCGATTAAATTGCCAGGAACCTCTTGATATGAATCAAAGACACGGTTAAAGAAACCTGATGATTGGGTAAGAACTCTTAGTTTAGTTGAATAATCAATGATTTCTGACTCTGGAACTTGGGCTTCAATCTCCGTCATCCCGCCTTGTTTTTCGTCCATGCCCATGATTCTCGCACGACGTTGATTTAAATCATTAAGAATGTTTCCCGTATATTCACTTAAAACATTAATGGTAATCTTCATAATCGGCTCTTTAATAGTTGGTTTACATTTTAAATATGCCTGACGGAAAGCATCAATTGAGGCCATTTTAAAGGCAAGTTCATTACTATCAACGGAGTGTTCTTTGCCGTCTAATAGAACAGCCTTCATCCCGACGACTGGGAAACCGGCAAGAAGTCCAGCATTACAGGCTTCATAGAAGCCTTTTTCGACCGCAGGGAAGTATTGTTTTGTAATATTCATGCCCTTAACTTCATCAGTGAAAACATTTTCTTCTTCGCTCTCACGATTTGGTTCAAATCGCATGATTACTTTACCAAAGAAGCCTGAGCCACCTGATTGTTTGACATAGGCCCCATTTGCTTCTGCACTACCTTTAATAGTTTCGCGATAAGAAATCTTTGGTTCTTCAGTTCTAGTTGGAATACCAAAAGAATTCTTAAGTTTTTCCTGAATAAAATTAATATGAGTGTCACTCACTGTTCCGATTAGTAACTGCTTGGTTTCGGAATTACGCTTAATTTCAAGCGAAGGAATCATCATCATAATTCTTTGTAGCGCCGCACTAAGTTTTTCTTCATTCCCCTTATCAACGGCTAAAAGAGAACGGAAATAAACTGCGGTAGGATATTTAATTAAAGGATAGATAATGACATTTGCTTTATCACATAAGGAAAAACCCGTTAAAATGTTTTCAAGTTTGGCAATAATTACAATATCACCTGCAAAGACTTTTGTCGCCGGAATCTGGTTTTCGCCCTTAAGGAAGAACATTGATGATACCTTCATCGTGGTATTATTACTTGGAGCATAGATTTCATCTCCAAGGGAAAGAGTTCCTGACACCACTTTCACATAACTAGTGACTCCTTTAAAAGGATCAAAACCAGTTTTAAAGACATAAGAACTAAACGGAAGACCAGCATCAGCCGCGCGGAGAGCAGGTTTATTCTCCTTATCAACCCCTTGACGGGCCTTGTTGTCTTTTGGACTTGGGAAATAATTAACAATTAAATCAAGAAGGCAATTAAGACCAGTTGCTTTCTTCCCTGAACCAACAAGGATTGGATATAAGGTTGCTTCTTTAATCGCGGTTTTAAGACCAGTGGTCACTTCTAAGACGCTGAAGGATTCACCCCCAAAGAATTTATCAAGCAAAGCGTCGTCAGTCGTCGCAATGGCTTCGTTTAAGGCATTACTAAACTCTAGTTCTTTATCCTTAAGACTCTCGGGAACCGGAAGTTCTTCTAGTTCCTTACCATTAAAGCGTTTTAAGGAATTACTAATGACATCAAGGTAACTATTAAAGCCTTCTCCAGTCTCAAGCGGATAGGCGATTGAAAGACATTCTTTTCCGAATTTAGACTTTATCTCAGCTAAAACTTCATCGTATTTAATAAAGTCTTTATCAGCCTTATTAATTAAAAGGAGTGTCGGGATGTGATTTTTCTTTAAGCGCTGAAAATGCTTAATGGTGCCAACTTCAACCCCTTTTTGAGCGTCAATACAAATGATGGCCCCTTCGGCAACATTCACTGCTCCAATAAATTCATAAACAAAATCATCGTTTCCAGGAACATCAATAAAATTGATTTTTATTTCACCGACTTCCACTGGAATTAAGGAAAGGTTAGTTGAGATTAGACGATTCTTTTCTTCAATCGTATAATCACTAATGGTATTCTTCTTTTCAATTGATCCGGCACTGCCCTTACTGGCAAGTGCATTCAAATTCTCAATTAAAGTAGTCTTCCCGCTTCCTTGGTGACCTAAGACCAAGACATTACGAATTCTTTCGGTTGGGTTATTCATAAAATTATAAGCCTCCTTGTGACTTGATGATTTCAAGTGCTTTAGCGAAAATAATCTGATAGTTGGCATTAGTAACATCAAGCTCATGGCGTGGAATAACAGAATGAACGCTGCGATACTCCATCACATATCTTTCAAAATCGTCAATATTTGATAAAGGGTGAGTTAAATGCACCGGATGACGGTTTTGATAATAGGTACGATGCATAAATCGTTCAAACAAAACATCAACATCGCCTTTAAGATAAATCAAGAGGACTTCACGTTTTCTTAAATCACATTCATCTTTGATCTTTTGTAAATCTTCATTCTTAAAATTAGCTTCAAGAATGACATCGCCATCACACTCAATGGTGCGCTCGAGGATGTGAATTAAAAGTTTAATCGCACTAACTGAGAGCTTTTTATTAAGTTCTCGTTCAGCATAGGGAATTTCATCACCAAGAATTTCTTTAAAATGTTCCTTCGTGTAAAAGGGGATTTTAAAGTAATTACTTAATTGACGCGCTAAAGTGGATTTCCCGCTTGCAAGATCGCCAGCAATAATAAGAATTTTTCGCATTATTATTTCCTTTCGAGGTTAAAACGTACCTTATTCTTTATTATAACGAAAAAAAAGTTGTAATTTAAATAAACGTAAACAAAGTTTTTAAGAATTCGACTTTTAATCCTTGGATGAGAGCCTAAGCAAAAGATGCGTTATATATTTAAGAAAGCGACTAGAACATTCATCATTATTACTAATAAATGAAATGTCAACACTTTCTTAAACAATTCCTTCTACATACTTTTGTCGATATTCAACTGGACTCAAAACATATTTGTTTAGCTATCTAGATTATATCATCTTGCTTTTCTTGGGTAGCACCACTTTTGTAAACTAGTCTAAAATACTACAACTTCAAACTACGAATAAGAATTTATGCTATCATTAAAATGCGCATATATAGTTTAATGGCAGAACATTCGCTTCCCAAGCAAAGGGCACGGGTTCGATTCCCGTTATGTGCACCATTTTAATGTAATCTTACCTTCTAACTTACAATTTAAAAGGTAAGATCAAGATGAAAAACTTCGCAAGAGTGCTAATCCAATTGTTTTGAGTGACAAATCAATTTGAACACGCCTTTTAATAATTCGACAATCAGCGATGAAAAGCCATCAAGCAACAACGTCTCGCTTCTAGTCTCGTACCAAATTTGTTGACCTTTGATTAAAATCGACATATAATACTCTTAACTTGTTGAAAGTTCAACAACTCAAAGGAGTCCATTTATGGAAAAACGTTTTGAAAAATTCACAGTCCTCACGACTAAAATCGGACGGAATATTAAAAAGATTAAGAATTATGAAATGCGAGAATATCAGTTACGGAGCCCTCATATTTCATGTCTATACTATCTTTATGTTGATGCTCCGTTAACCGCCACTGAGCTTTCTGAGAGATGTGAAGAAGATAAGGCTACCATTTCCCGCTCTTTAAGTTATCTTGAGAAAAATGGTTATTTTACCTCAGAAACAAAGTCTTCAAAAAGATATAAGGATCCTTTGTTTCTCACCCCGAAAGGGATTGAAATGGCAAAGCGTATTGCAAGTAAAATTGATGCAGTGTTAAGCGAGATTAGTCATAAACTATCAGAATCAGAACGAACTGAGTTTTATCGTAGTCTCACCATCATTAGCGATGGTCTTGAAACTATTGGAAAACGTCTTGGAAAGTCAGAGTAAGCTTATGTTTTTTCTTAAAAAAGTTGGTTGCCGCGTTTTCCAAGGCTTCTTTCGTTTATTAATGCCATTTTTGCCTTATCGAGAACCAGAAATCCTCTTTTCTTGTGATGACCTTTTAATGGTTTTAGAAAAAGAAAAGTGCCAGGCGGTTCTTGTTGTTAGTGATGCTACCATCATTAAGAATAATCTTGTCGCTCCAATCCTAAAAGTCCTTAAAGAATCTCGTATTAAATATGTTACTTATGATAAAACTAGCCTCAATCCCACAACTAATAATGTTGAAGATGCCTTAAAACTATATCATCAACACCACTGTAATTTGATTATCGCAATTGGGGGCGGTTCTCCGATTGATTGTGCTAAAGCAGTTGGAGCAAGAGTCGCATATCCTAAAAAATCATTAAATCAGCTTCGCGGGATTTTAAAGGTCAACCGAAAAATTCCTCCGCTTATTGCGATTCCCACTACTGCTGGGACTGGAAGCGAAACTACTCTTGCGGCGATCATCACTGATAGCGAGACAAGACATAAATATGCTTTAATGAGTTTCCCGTTAATTCCGCGTTATGCCGTTTTGGATCCAAAATTCACTTATTCTTTGCCGGCCATAATGACCGCGACCACTGGCATGGATGCTCTTACACACGCAGTTGAGGTCTACATTGGTCGCGCTAGCACAAGGGAAACAAGAAAACTCGCGAAAGAGGCTATTAAACTGGTATTTCATAATGTCGAAAAGGCTTATCAAGATGGAAACGAACACCAAGCACGGGCTAACATGCTTCATGCAGCATATAAAGCTGGTTTAGCTTTTTCAAAATCCTATGTTGGCTATATTCATGCGATTGCCCATTCCTTAGGTGGAAGATACGGCACTCCACATGGCCTTGCAAATGCCGTGATTATGCCTTATGTTTTAAAATCATATGGCAAGTGTATCAATAAAAAACTCTATCAACTCGCGCTTGAGGTTGATATAGTAGCGAAAGGCGATTCCTATGAAATGGGGGCAAAAAAGTTCATTAAAGCAATCGAGGAATTAAATACGAGAATGAACATTCCTCGCATCATTACCGGAATTAGTGAAGCTGATATCATCGAAATGGCGCGATATGCTGAAAAAGAAGCTAATCCGCTTTATCCAGTACCAAAATTAATGACAAAGGAAGAATTAGCAAGATTATATTATCAAGTCGGGGGACTTATTTATCAAGGAGAAACAAAATGACAAATCAAGAAATAACGGCTCTATTAGAAGCACAAAGAAAATACTATCAACGTGGCACGACCATTCCCGTACAGTCTCGAATTATCGAGTTAAAGCGACTCTATCAATTCATCAAAAAGAATGAAACGGCAATAAGCGACGCTCTGACGCTTGATCTTGGAAAAAGTCACTATGAAAGTTTCATGTGTGAAACGGGACTCGTTTTGACGGAACTTAGTTACATGATTAAGCATCTTAAAAAACTTGCCGCCCCAAAAAGAGTCCGCACCCCACTAGCTCAGTTCCATTCTTATAGTTATAAACAGCCAATACCTTATGGAAACGTTCTGATAATGAGTCCGTGGAATTATCCATTTCTATTAACACTCAGTCCACTTATTGACGCCTTAGCAGCCGGTAATACCGTGATTATCAAGCCCAGCGCCTATGCTCCTCATACGGCATTAATAATTGATAAGATTTTAAAGGAGTGTTTTAATCCGCAATATGTTGCCGTCGTTCTTGGTAGTAGAGCCGAAAACAGCGCGCTTCTTAAGCAAAAATTTGACTTTATTTTTTTTACCGGTAGTCAAGCCGTCGGAAAAGAAATACTACGTCATGCGGCGGAAAATTTAACGCCAACAATTCTTGAACTTGGGGGCAAGAGTCCTTGCATTGTTGATAGCAGTGCCAATCTTAAACTAGCAGCGAAAAGAATTGTCTTTGGAAAATATCTTAATTGTGGTCAAACTTGCGTCGCTCCCGACTATATCCTATGTGAAACAACTATTAAAGATACTTTAATAACTGAAATCGTCAAACAAATCAAGAGCCAATATGGTGAAAATCCCCTTTTAAACAAGAATTACGGCAAAATTGTTAATGAAAAACATTTTATGAGACTTTGTGGTCTCATCGATCAAAACAAGGTAATTATTGGCGGAAAGACGAACCAAGAAACCCTCCAAATCGCTCCAACCCTCCTGGACCATGTGACAAGTGAAGATGCCGTGATGGGGGAAGAAATCTTTGGCCCTATTCTTCCGATTCATACTTTTGATGATTTTAATGCTGTCGTTGATGATCTAAAAAACAAAGATAAACCGCTTGCACTTTATCTTTTTTCAAGTAATCATCAACATATAAAGCGTGTCACCACGGAACTCTCATATGGAGGCGGCTGTATTAATGATGTTGTCATTCATCTTGCCACGAGTGCGATGGGCTTTGGTGGTGTTGGCGAAAGCGGAATGGGAAGTTATCACGGGAAAGATGGTTTTGCGGCCTTCTCTCATTATAAATCAATTGTTGATAAGAAAACATGGATTGATCTTCCGGTACGATACCAACCCTATAAAAGTAAGTTTTATGAAAAATTACTTCATAAACTTTTAAAATAGTTTTAAGAAGACATCAACGATATTTTTAATCGTAAAGCGATGTCACCAGTGTAGATTAGATAATGATGAGACAATTTGTCTCATCATTACTTTTATCTCGAAAGACCCTTACTAAAAAGATTCCTGCAATCATTTTGTGATACAAAATCAGCATC
>JAISVG010000037.1 GCA_031271635.1 Erysipelotrichaceae bacterium | reverse complement strand
AAAGACGATTTATTATTAAATAATTAAAAAGAGAGCCAAAACTAGGGATATTTCCTTAAATATATATCTTTTCAATTATAAAGATGTGTCACTTTCACATAACATCTGTCGAAGTCGGGCCTTGGTTGGGTGGGCTTTAGAAAAACCGATATCAAATAGAATTCAGGGTTTTTGTCCGTTTTAGCGAAAAAATAACTAATTTTGTGCTATAATTATTCTATGAATTATGCGAGTGAACTCAATCAGAATCAGCTTGATGCGGTGACCGCAACGAGCCGAATTACCAGAGTTATCGCGGGAGCCGGCAGTGGAAAAACGCGCGTTTTAACCTACCGCATTCACTTTTTAATTAATGAGTTAAAGGCAAATCCCTTCAGTATTCTTGCCATTACCTTTACTAATAAAGTCGCTAAGGAAATGTCCCATCGCTTGAACAAACTCTTAGCAAAAGACTATGACTATGATAATGGAGTTCATATTTATACGTATCACTCTTTATGTGCAAGACTGCTCCGGATTGAAGGTGAAGTTTTAGGCTATCCTAAGAATTTTACGATTCTTGATGATCAAGATCAAGAACTAATTCTAAAAAAGATTTTTAGACGCCACAAGATCTCTCTTAATGATAAGGATTTAAGAGTCAGTCGGGCGCTTAGGTACATCACCTCATTAAAGAAAGAGGGTCTTTATCCTAATGATGTTGATGTAGACGATTTAAAAGATGCAGAAAGTAAGTTTTATCAGCAGGTATTTGAGGAGTATGAGGAAGCCAAGACTCGTGATTTTGCGCTTGATTTTGATGATTTATTATTAAAAACGAGAGATTTGTTTCGTGATTTCCCCTTGCTGAGAAAAAAATATCAACAGAAGTTTCGTTATGTTCTAATTGATGAATTTCAAGATACCAACTTACCGCAGTATGAAATCATTCAGTTTTTAATTAATGATGACAATCATTTATATGTGGTTGGAGATCCTGACCAAACTATTTATTCCTGGCGTGGAGCCTCACAAGATATTATTATCTCACTTGATCAAAAGTATCCTGAAACTAAAACAATAGTCCTTGATCAAAATTACCGTTCCACCAAGAACATTCTTGATCGTGCGAATCAATTAATTAAATATAATAAGGGGCGACTAGAAAAGAATTTAGTAACAAGTAACGGTAAGGGACAAGAAGTCATCGCTAAAGATCTTGAAACATCAGCTTTTGAGGCCAGATATGTCGTGGACCGGATTTCGGAATTAATCGAAAGCGGGGTAAAACGCCGCGATATTGTGATTCTCTTTCGGGCTAATTCAGCATCAAAAGACTTTGAAAAAGAACTGTTACATCGCCGCATTCCCTACCGTGTTTTTGGGGAATCGGTTAAGTTTTTTCACCGCCAAGAGATTAAGGATGTTGTTTCCTATTTGCAGTTAATTGCTAATGACAACGCTAATTTTGCAGTGGAAAGAATTCTTAATGTTCCAGGCCGCGGGATTGGAGTTAAATACGCGAACTGTCTATATGATGAATGCGCGAAAACTAATCTCTCTTTGATTAATTTCTTCAAACTTCTCCCGACTATTGAAACTGAGATTCCAAATAAAATTGCTGGTTCACTTTGTGAATTATCAGATTTAATTCGTGCCTGTCGGAAGGAACTTGAGGGTACCAACCGCGCACCGAGCGAAATTGTTAAAGAGTTTCTTACTAAAATTGAATACTATGGATATTTAAAAGACGGGGACCGCTATGAAGAGCGGCAAGAAAACATCGAAACACTTTTACAAGATATTGATACTTTCATGCTGAAAGATGATGTGACACTTAGTGATTATCTCCAGCAAATCTCCCTACTTTCTTCACAAGACGATCTTGAGGATAAGGATTTTGTTTCCTTGATGACGATTCATACGGCGAAGGGTCTTGAATTTGATTATGTGTTTGTGGTTTGTTCAAATGACCATGCAATTCCTAATGCTAGGGCTGTTAATGAAAGAGGCCTTGAAGGTCTTGAAGAAGAAAGACGTCTTCTTTATGTGGCCTTTACTCGTGCGAAAAAACGGCTTTATGTCACCATGAACTATAGTTTTAACGGGATTACTCATGAAAGATCCAAGCCTTCACGTTTCTTATATGAAGCTGGCTTCTTCTTTAAAGAACGGGTCCACCTTCCTTCATCTCCAATCAACATTCATCAAACGAGTGTTATTGATGCCGTTACTATTAGTAGTCTCTCACTTAGCAAGACAAAAGAAAATGAACTCCAGCCTGGCGATTATGTCATGCACACGAAATACCAAAAAGGTCAAGTAATTGAAGTAAGTGATAATAAAATTAAAGTGCAGTTTGATGATGGTTTAAGAATTTTGATCTCGCCACATCCTTCTTTTCATAAAATTAAATGAACCCCAGTGACCGTATCAAAGATTTAGTCAGAATTCTGAATCAATATAACCACGAGTATTATGTGCTTGATAACCCTACGGTTGATGATTTTACTTACGATCGTTTAATGGACGAATTGATTCATCTTGAAAATCAACATCCTGATTTAGTACTCGATAATAGTCCTACAAAACGGGTCGGCGGCACCGTTTTAGAAGCGTTCCGAAAAGTTCCTCATGCCTATCCAATGCTTTCTTTAGGTGATGTTTTTAATCATGATGAACTTTTAGCCTTTGATAAGCGAGTCGAGAATATTTTAAAGACTCGTGAGTATTCTTATTTATGTGAAATGAAGATTGATGGCTTAGGAATTTCTCTACGTTATCAAAATGGTGTCTTAAAAGAAGCTTTAACTCGTGGCGACGGGGTAATTGGTGAAGATGTTTATCATAACATCATTACCATTAAATCGATTCCCTTAAAGATTAAAGAGCAACGTGCTTTTGAGGTTCGTGGCGAATGTTTTATGCCTAAAAAAGTTCTTGAAACTCTTAATCACGAGCGGGCCACAAACGGAATGCCACTTTTTGCTAACACGCGAAACGCTGCTGCTGGTTCGATTAGAAATCTTGATTCTGGAATTACCGCCAAACGAAGTCTTGATGCCTTTTGGTATTATATCCCTAATGCTAGTGCCCTAGGACTTGAATCTCAAGAAGCGGCCTTAGACTTCTTAAAAACCCAAGGTTTTAAGGTCAGCGATGAAAGACGTCATGTTAAAAATATTGAAGCTGTTATTGCCTATATTGATGATTATTCTACCAAACGAAAAAAACTTCCTTATGATGTCGATGGAGCCGTGATTAAGGTTAATGAATTTGACCGCTATGAA
Organism: Erysipelotrichaceae bacterium; assembly: GCA_031271635.1. Classification (GTDB taxonomy): domain Bacteria; phylum Bacillota_I; class Bacilli_A; order RFN20; family CAG-826; genus JAISVG01. The sequence continues at coordinate 273 of JAISVG010000037.1, read as the reverse complement.
CTTTTAGGAAGTACCACGAAAACTCCTCGATGGGCGATTGCCTATAAGTATCCTCCTGAAGAAACTATTACCCGGTTAATTAATATTATCTATACTGTCGGACGCACCGGACGGATTGCTCCAAACGCGGTGCTTGAACCAGCTCGCATCAGCGGAACTCTCGTAAGTCGTGCGACTTTACATAACGAAGAGTACATTATAGAAAAAGACATTCGTGTCGGTGATTATGTCTATTTAAGAAAAGCAGGGGAGATTATTCCTGAAGTGATGAAG
>JAISVG010000028.1 GCA_031271635.1 Erysipelotrichaceae bacterium | reverse complement strand
TGACATTTGCTTGTGCTTGTTTTTGAGCAACTAAAACAGTATTTAAAATCGCTTTGATATCTCCAGGAAGAATTACATCCTTTAAACCAGCATCAATAAAAGCAATTCCGTATTCTTTTTCTTTTGGTCTTAAGATTGCTAATAGCTTTTCACCTAATGAGGCTTTCTCTTCTAGAATCTCATCCATAGTTTTAGAAGAAATATATTCACGAATCACTAACTGACAAAGAAGATATAATGCATCATCAAACTTATCATATTCAGTGAGAGCTTTCTTAGCATCAACAACATTAAAAGAAACAGCAAAATTAACTCTAAGGTCAATCTTATCGGTTGTTAAAATCTCTTGCGCATTAACATGAATCGTTCGTTTGCGAACATCAATTGTTTTGACTTCAACTTTTTTATCAACAGTAATAAACCAATGACGACCGCTTTCAAGCATCTCTTTAAAAACACCATCAACATAAAGAATTCCTTGAAAGCCAGTTGGGATTAAATAATCCACACTTAGATCATTTTCCTTTAAACTCTCTAATTCAGCAACAGTCATTTCTTTTAAAGGCAAATAGTCTTTTTTGTTAATAATTAGCATTTCGGCTTGTAAAAAGCGATATGTTTTTACTTTAGTGACAATTCTTCTTAAGACTTCATTTTTAAAAACTAAACCCATCTCTGATTTTTGAATTACGTACTTTTTCATCATTCCTCCTTGTTGTTTAATCCCCAAACACTATCCCAAGTAGTACTAGCGGAAAACCACATTCTTATCGTAATTAATCTTGCGGTCATAAAGTGATGGCAAGATCATTTTCTCTAAGGTGAATGGTTTTACAAGGCGAGGACTACTTTGCACTAAAGTGCTGGGCTAGTGTTTGGTTCTCTTTTTTTCCAAACCGCTGGCGCATCTAAATTGCGGAGAGATTCGAACTCTCGAAATGTCTTATCAGGACATACATACACATGTACTGGTATACAATGAAACAGGGTTTCTTGCACCACGATGGCTTTTAGAACCATCAGTATGAAGAACATATGCATTTTTATTATAAAAGATAAACTTAAATATGTGAACTATTTTACAGCAAATACTATTCTGTAATTCTATAACCACAACATCATAATCTGCTTGTAATGAAACACATCATCTAATACACACATAGCCGATGATTGATAATGATTAGATAGACCTGGCGAATCATTATCAAAAGTATACCCACAATAATTAGCAAAGTCTTTATTTGTTCTTTGCTGAAAGACATTATTCAATCTTTCTTGTCAAATTCTCTCAAATAATCATAAATATTGGGATAATCTTTTTTATAAAGTTTGTAATTCTGAAGAATTTGAGATGTCTTATATATCAATCAAACGACTTTTTCTTGCAAGTTCTTTGTCATCCTTAAATATTGACTCGTTATCTAGCAATCCTGCTCTATAACCAGATTCTTTAATTGGTTCTAAATCATCTTCTCTAATGTATGTCCTCCAAAAATGATCGTCAGCAGTTGGACTATATGGATCAAAACCCACAACCAAATAAGCATCCTTCTTTTGATCAAAATGAATCACCTGAAATACGCTAACAGTGATGTTAAGAAAATCTTCATCATAAATTGGTTTGAAATAGACAATGTCTCCGTATTTAAACTTCATATAATCGCCTTTTTAATATAACATAATTGATTTTTTGATTGTACTTTCATCTAGATACACTACATAGAATGACACTTATACAGTTACAGTTAATGGTGGCTCAAGAAGCGGAACATATAAACTAGGAGAGGAAGTAACATCACCTCTGATAATCGAGAGTTTTTATGGTGGCAAGAAGAAGGAAGCGATGTAAAGCTATCGATTGAAAAAGAGTATAGTTTTGCTGTTTTAGGAATATAGTTATTACCTCTTATGGCTCAGAACATGATTGCAGAGTTGCGGTTGCAGGGACAGAATTTAGTAATCGATTCAATTTTAATGATACACTTCACTCGTTTTAATGAAAGTTCAAGGATTCTTGCGGCAACAATTAATGACTATCCAGTCACGGCCGTTACTCATGATGGATATCGAAATGTTCGGCAACTTACCAATGGTTTCACTCAAAGTAGTTCTTTGACTCAAAAAAGAATAATATATGATGTTGTTGATGATATTAATATAATATTTGTCTATCCTTTCTACATTTATGAGGATATTGCCGGGGAACTAGTCTTAATTCTTCTTACCCTCTTGCTAACGTGTTAGCAAATGACGGAGTCATAGTGTTTTCTTCCGACTATAAAACTCAGTTTATTAAAACTTAATTTATGATTTTAGCGCTTTCCTAGAAATTTTGTGTTTGTATTTTAAAGTATGTTCCTATAAAATGTAGGTGTGAGGTATATACGAATCTTATGAAAAAAAGAATTCATCTGATTGCTATTCCGCTTATTTCAATCGTTCTTTCATCCTGTGATGTCAATAAGTTGCCATATCTTTTTACTCCAATAAATCATACAGGAGTGGCTACAGCTCTAGAATTTCCCGGCACGTCTTTCTTAGTCAATGACAGTATTAAAACGAAGCTTTATTATTCTCATGATACTGCTGATAAAAATAATGGCTTATACTCAGACTGCTATTTGGTTTTTACTTTCATCATCTCTAGTAATAATGGTCTAAATAAGATAGAGCTTTTAAATGAAACTCAAACTGCTGATGAGTTTTATGATATAACAAACCAAGGCGGAAAAACTAGTTCGATATGGTTTTTTGCCTATCCAACATTCAAATCTTTTTACGAAATCACTTTCAGTTTTAATAGCATCAATTATAATGAAGGATCGTTGATTTATGAATTATTAGTTTTCGAATTGGATACTGATACTGAGGTAGATTCATTCCCATTATCGTGTGCTTTTACTATTGAAGGCGATTCTGTTTATTTGCATTAAAAAGGAGGAGAGACTTTATGGAAAGATCGAGACTGACTTTTGTTTTGATTACTTTTTTGGTTTCCTTAGCTAATGTTGGTGGTCATGAACACAAAATTAAACCACCGAGTGAAGAAATTAAACAAACGACGGGAATGAACGGGAACAATGGCTCATTATTGCCTTTGATGGATCCTAGTAACTCAGTTACTGCCTATGCCGAAGATGGTCCATTCTTTACGACATCATTTCGGGATTTATACGTAAATCATGGAACTTTAATTACCATTGAGTATTCGTTTTTGATGCTCGGTGAGACTCAAAATGTAGATTTCTTAGTACTTCCCAAGAGTGCTGGACTAAGTGTTGATATTCATTCTGGTGTTGTTTCATCTGATGATACAGTTGTTTTGCAAATGCATTTAACGAATGTCGAACAAAGTAGTTTTGAAGTCATATTTACTATTAATGATCGAACACAAACGTCAACTATTTTCGTTGATTCTGACGGCATTAATGATTACTATAGCATTACTTCATATCTTGGTTGTAAACAGCAAGAGTTTATGTACTACTTTGATAATGGATTACTTACTGAAGATGACTATAATACTTTTGTTTATGGTGATGAAGAGCAAGTAGAACTAGAACCAGATGATTTAGAAACTCCGAGTGTTCCAGGTGGGCCACATTAACTAATACCACCCAACTAATTGATCTCTAGAACCAGATGATTTAGAAACTCCGAGTGTTCCAGGTGGGCCACCTATAAAAGGAAGGCACCCTGGCTCTTTAAGTACTGATATTTCTGTATCCGGAACTATCCAGTGGATTGATTGGCAAGGAAACAGAAGGCCAGCAAGAAAAATGGAGATTCAAATATGGGATGACGATCCGCTTTTCGATGATTTATTAAGAACCGTTTATACTGATAATAACGGATATTATTCAGTGACATTTGTTAACGATAATGGTTGGCTTGAGAACGGTTACGATATACGCGTAAAAGTCGTTTTTAGAAACCAAAAATTTGAAGTATTTGATGATGTTTTCGTATATTCATATGAATTTGAATCGATTTCAACAAATTGTAGAAACGGGGATGACTTAAATTATTCTCATATTTTTGATTTATTAAATAATCCAAGCGAAAGAGATCGAGCAATAAGTGTTTTTCAGGCATGCACATATGGTTTTGAATATTTAGACAGCGTGAATGCTTCTTATGGTTATTTGTCAGTACAGTTTGAGTCATGGTTACCGGACTTTCCTCATTCTATAATTTCGCATTCGATATGATTCATTTGAAGGTAAATAATCAGTATGACTGGGACACTATTCTTCATGAATTTGGTCACTATGCGGCTGATAAGGAACAATTCACAGACTATTGGCCGGCCGAGCATTCTTTTACTCAAAACCAAAATGATGTGCATGGAAAGTGGATTGGACCTATGCTTTCATGGTCTGAAGGGTTTGCAACATATTTTGCTATGATTGCTCAGGAAACAACCAGTTTAAAGACTGTATCTCCGCGGATACCACAAACCAGTGATATGATTTATTCGAGTATCCAAATTGAGACTGATACAAAGTATTTATGGGGAGAAGGTAGTGAAACTGTAATTGCTCGTCTTCTATGGGATTTTCAAGATGGCGGTGGAAACGAAATATGGGACACTGTGAATTGGGGGCATATTGGATTATGGAATAAACTTCAAAATGCAGCCCCTTGGCTTACTCCGCTTCAAAATCTTTCTGGATTCTTAGATTTAATTGATACATCATACGCTAATGAGGGATTGGGAAATTTATTGTCGTATTATAAAATTTCTCCAAAATTATTAGATGATGGATATTTTGATAGAGATGTAAAATATACGTTCAGATGGGAAGCCGGTGGTGGTAGTGACAAATATCCAAATAATGATTTTAAATTAAATATCATGAAACCAAATGGACAATTAATCTTTTCGAAAAATGTTGGTAATGTAACTAGTTATACACCGACAAACACGGAATGGCAAACGATACTTAATACTAATGTCAAAACTATTCGTTGGAATGTTACAGCTTTTCAAAAGGATTTCTGGGGTGATTCTGGACCGTTCCTATCAGATACCAAAACGATTGCGTATCGAAACACAGAATCTCAATACATAAGCGCAGCTGATTTTGATACCGTATTCGAGAATCCAAATCAACAAGGACAGTATTTTTTCTACGAAAAAACTGCGGATGTTCAACTTGATAATGGATATCAGTTTAGTACTAAACGACTTAGATGCAGTTATATCGAAAATGAGTTTCTTGTATTGTCTCCAAAACGAAGCGGCGCTGGAACCGCGTATTTGGAATTTGATTTTGGAACTGATATTAATAACATTGAATTTGATATATCAATGTGGAGTGCGAGTGAAGGTGTTTCTGATAATGATACTACGATAAAACTGCAGTATAAAGACACAAACGGCAATTGGGTGACGAGCAGACAATTTTCGATAAATTCAATGTCGAAAGATAGATTAGCTATGAATCATTATTCTATTGACTTATTAAATGGTTACAATTTTGGAATTCGCTTTATTACCGAAACAATAATTCCTATAGGATCTAGCAATAAAGGACGTGTGGTATTAAATAATATTACTATTAATTATTAATTAATTATGTCCTATTAATACGAGGTGTTTGTTATATTATGTCAATATGGATAGTCGCTTTTTTCGATAAATAGTTTTTTACTGTTAGTCTATTCATTGTAGACAATCATTGTCCACCATGAGTATGTCGTTTTGCAATCATGACTCCATACAATATGAACAATCTCTACTTTGTTTGTTTCATAATTCTCCTTTATTATTGTAGCAATTTCAATGATTTCCCAAAGCTGGTTTAGGGGAGTCTATTAACTAGTTCTCCAATAAAGGTTACTCTATTCAAACCGAACAAATACACGATCTATTCTATTAATTCTCCTATGTAATACGTTATGGCTCTATAAAGCTCTTCGCTATAAGAATCTTCTGCTTTTCTAAAAATCTCATCAAACAATTCTTTGATATTCTTATTCATACTTTTTGAAATGACCTTCAAAATATCGCTTATTCCTTCGGCAATTGATTCAACAGGCTCTGGATAATCTTCAGAGTATGTCTCTACCCAATCGCTACCATCAATTTCTTCATCATATAATTTATTAACCTCGTGACTAAGGATATACTTTATAACTTCAAGAATAAGCGGATGGTAGACTTGATACTTTACCGCTTCTGTTTTTAAATTATGAAAAAAATCTTTAACTTCCCCTGTATCGCAATCAGTTTCATAGCGCCAGTATTCTCCTGATCTATAAAAAACAACCTTTATTCTCTTATAAAGATCTATATAATACTCGAGTGTTCTTTCGGGGATAATATTGTATAAACTAATAAATTCCTCATAGTTATTCCGATTTTTTGCAATCATTTTAACAATGAAATCAATGGTTTTTATATCATCTATATTTTAACTAATAAATCATGAATTTCTTTTTGCTTTTGATCCATTTTTTAACTCCACTAAATACTATAAAGGTTCAAATAAAGGCACATTTATTAACTTAATAGTGTGATAGTTAAACATTATGGTCAATCGTGAATAACACTAGGGTCATTATATCATTTTCAAAATTAATTGGGACATTTTCTGAATTTTTGGATTAATTATTTCACCGATACTAATGCGTCAATTCTTTCAATAATCTCGTCGTAAGTCATTATCATAATATCTTTATTATTAAACCTTACAACATGTAGATTATAATAGAGTTCTTTTTCAAACTGATGACCAGAAAACTCATGTTTTTTATTTCCAATAATTAGAATAGATTTACACATTGGTGCAAGCGGGTCGTTAACTGATGCCACATAATTATGCCTCTGAACGTTTACCTGTTGAATGGCGTTAGAGAATGTTTTGGTGAGCGAAAAAGTGTTATTTCTGAATGGAGCCGTCTTAATGAATAAAGGTTCATCCGCTCTTTTTAGCTCAATTAAGTTTTTTG
>JAISVG010000014.1 GCA_031271635.1 Erysipelotrichaceae bacterium | reverse complement strand
CAAAAAACATATCTTCAAGACGGGGAAAGCTGTCTTTCAGTCGCGCAAGATCATGAAGGATACATTTACCGGGCCCACCATATTACAATCGTCGGCTATGATTTATTAACATCAACAGAAGTGAAACTTGAATTAAATGGCTATCCCGCTATTGTGTTTCAGCATGAATATGACCATTTGAATGGAGTTTTGTTTTATGATCGTATTAATAAAAATGATCCTTTTAAGAAACTCCCTAATGCGATTGCCATTAGTTTTGATACTGATTCTGAGACCGAAACAGGCAAGTAATTAAGTCATTTCTGTGTTTCATTGTTTTGACTTTTATCGAGGTTTAGTGTTATAATTAATTATTCATATATCAAAGATATATTTTGAATTAGAGGAGTGTTATGAAATTAATTAAACCCGTTACTGTATTATTAGGAATCTCGGTATTCCTTTTGGTTTCGTGCGTCAAAGAAAGAGATTATACCCAGTTTTATAAATTGGAAGTTGCTGAAAAAGGTAATGTTCAAGTCGTTGGAAGATCAACCGGACGTCCACCGATGCCAAGTATTGGCGTAAGCAAAATGCTTGTTGTTCCAGTAGAGTTTGTTGATGGGCCCGAATGGACTCCTACCATGCTGGAGAATCTTGAAAAAACTTTCTTTGGAGAAACCGAAGACACATACTGGGAATCACTAAAATCTTTTTATCAAAAGTCAAGTTTTGGAAAGTTAAATATTGAAGGGGAACTTTTACCAGTGATGAAATCAGATGTTACTGTTTATGACTATCGCAATGGTAACAGCGCTAGTTACATCAACCTTTTTGCAGAACCATTACATAACAGTCTAGATTCAGAATTTTTAAAGCAGTATGATGCTGATAGCGATGGCTTTGTCGATGCAGTTTCCTTTATTTATTCAAATGATTATTATGCCGATAGTGAGTTCTGGGCTTGGGTTAGTCAGATGGGTAGTGGTACACCTAATAAAAATAAGCCAGTATTTAATAACCACATGTGGTGTAGTTATAAGTTTGTTAATAATGGTTCCACCAAATTTTGGAATGATTCACATACTTTAATTCATGAAACGGGACATTTACTTGGTCTTGAAGATTTATATGACTATGATTATAGTGGTGCTTCTCCGGCTGGTGCGATTGATATGATGGATAATAATGTGGTTGACCACAATGTAATTAATAAATGGATGCTCGGTTGGAATAAACCTTATGTTGTAACAGGTGATGCAAGAATTAGCCTTAAACCCAGTCAAGAATCAGGCGAGTTCATTATTGTTAATGATTTATGGAATGGTTCCCAAATGGATGAGTATATTGCGATTGAATACTATACTCCAACTGGTCTTAACGAAAAAGACTCTGAGGCGAAATACCTTGGAGCATATCCTAAGGGTTATGACATTCCAGGAATCAAAATTTATCATGCTGATTTTAGAGTTGCGAGATATTCTAGAGATATGGGTAATTGGTCCACTGTGAAAGAACCCGTGGAGCTTTCTGATATTGCTACAGGCGCTAGGTTTGATTTCTATACTTCTAATACTGTATCTTTTAACAGAGACAAAAAGGTTAATGATGGTTATAAAATGACTCGTTTGATGCAACCATCTGGTAAGGATACTTTAGTTAGTTCAAAAGTACCTCCGATTGGTAATCGTAATTTATGGCAAGCCGATGGCACGATTTTTAACCCTTCATCAGAAAATATACATTTTACTAATGGTACTAATTTCAATAATGGTAAAGTATTTGGTTACGAAATTGAAGTCATCAGTATCACCGATGAAGAAGCAGTCATTGAAATTAGAAAAATCTAAATATGTTTAGAATTAGAAAGATTGCAGCACTTGTAGTTCTTAGTTTTGCACTCTTTGGTTGCGGAACAGAAGTTGTTCAACAAGAGACCTCAGGTGATTTTTCTTTCACAATTAATGATGCGGAAAACCCTGAATACTATGCTCTTTCTGGTTATACTGGAAACGAAGATACAGTGACGCTTCCAACGACACATAACTCCTTACCAGTAAGGGAAGTTGCTTCCCAAGCCTTCAGTGGTCATAATACGATCAAAACGATTGTCATTACGGCTTCTTATACCACAATTTTTGATGATGCTTTTAGTAACATGCCCCTTCTTGAGACAGTATCGTTTGAGGAGGATGCTACTTTAGCAATTATTTTAGATTATGCTTTTGCCAACAATCCTCTTTTAAAGGAGATCAATTTACCAACTTCGATTGTTAGTTTAGGTAGAGGTATTTTTAAGAATTGTCTTCAACTTGAAACCATTAGTATTCCTCATTTTGTTGATATTGATCAGGGCGTTTTCATTCCTGAAGAGACATTTATGGGCTGCGTGGCTTTAAAGACCGTTGGTGTTTCTAGTACTTTATCAATGATTGGAACACGAGCTTTTGAAGGTTGTACTTCATTAGTCAATTTTATGTTCCGTGATACCATTACTACGATCTCTGATTATGCTTTTGCTAATTCAGGCTTAACTGACCGCTTTATTTGTCCTCAAGGGCTAATGAAACTTGGCGAAGGAGCGTTCTTCAGCACAACAATTACTGATATTGTTTTTAATGCGACTTTTTCAGCCTTGACAACGCGAAGCCTTCTTGCAATGCCAAATCTTAGGACGATTACTTTCGGAGCTTTATTTAGTGAATTTGCTCCTTTTGCAATTGTAGATTGTCCGAATGTAACGGAAATCATTCTAGATGGTAACCTTAATTTTAGTATTGAGAATAATCTTTTATTTGATGCCTCGGGAGCGGAATTAATATATGTGACCCCAAGCATCAAAACAATAAATATCACGAAACCTCGTTTAATTATTAGTGAAGGCGCTTTTTACGCTTCACAAATTGAAACTCTAGTTTTAAATGGCACTATTTCATTAATCATTAACGAATTAGCGTTTAAAGAAGCTGTCATCGGAACAATAACTTTAAACGGAGTTATCACGATGCGTAATAATGCTTTTTCGAGTTCAGAGATTAGTAGTATTAGCCTGCTTGGAACAACAATTATTGGAAATTATGCTTTTAGTGACGTGAAGCTTAGTGTCATTGATTTAACTCATGTTACTTATGTTGGAGTCGGAGCCTTTTATAATTGGGATGGTTCGCAAACTATAAGATATCGTGATGCAACTAATTATTCAACCATGTGGAGATTTGGGAGCTTAGCCAACTTTGAGCAAATTACTTAAAAGTAAACTAATAATTCCCTGCGTCTTAATTGGGACACTACTTTTTTCGTGTGTTTCAAAAGATTATGACCTAGTATATCAACCTAATATTGATAAAACGTATTTTGGGTATAATGCCCCGATTGAAAATGATTTCTATGAAAGAAAAGCTGATTTTCGAACATTGTCATATTTTGATAATAATAACGTTTCAAGATCTATTGATTTTTATGGTGATGTTGTAAAATCACATGCAGAAACCCGTCCTTATCAAATGGATAACGTGATGAGTGCCACTTTAGTGAGCAAGAACTTCTATACTGAAGCGCTTACTAAAGTCCCATCACAAAAGATTCTCGTGATTCCTGTTGATTTCACTAATTATTCCGCAGATAAACTTTTATATTCCAAGGAAGAAACCCGGGTTTTATTGCAAAATGTTTTTTTCGGACATCCGAGGACGACGTCTTGGGAAAGTGTTGCTAGTTTTTTTAATAAAAGCAGCCTCGGAAATCTAAGGATCAGCGGTGAAGTTGCTCCTTGGTTTACTTATCAAGAACCGCAAGAATTAGTGGCCTCATGGGATTCTAAGCATAAAAGCGAGCAAATTCTTCTGGCGGCCCTTGAATGGCTTGAAACAAATAAACTAGTTAACTTAAAAGACTACGATCAAGACCGTGACGGTTTTATTGATAGTATTTTTTTGATACTCGCTAATGACAGTGCCCTAATTAAGAACACGAACCCTTTTTGGGCTTTCCAAAACCATTATGAGTTTCCAAGCTATGATGCATTTTTAATAGATAATCCGCGTTATTTAGAGGAACTTCAAGATAATGATCCATTAACTAATAATCTCATTATTGATAAACCATGGCCCAGTACCTATGCCTCAGCTTCCTTCTCTTTTTTGAATCTTAAAACCAAGAAAGATTTACCAGATGTTCGTACAATTATTCATGAAGTCAGTCATTTATTTGGCCTCCCGGATCTTTATCACGTGGGTGGCCACCACTCTCCTACTGGAAAGGGAGACATGATGGACTTTAATATTGGTGATCATAACGCTTATTCAAAGATGTTGCTTGATTGGATTCGTCCCATTACGGTTAAACAGGCCACCACAATTTCTTTATCACCAACAACAACATCAGGAGATTTTATTCTCCTAGCAAATAACTGGAATGGAACCCCATATGATGAGTATTTATTGCTTGAGTTTTATGCCCCAAATGATCTTAATTCGCAGGCAAGTAGCGAGCCTTTGAATTATACTTCATCAAATGGCATTACTTCGACTTATCAACTGCCAAATACTCCAGGGATTAAGCTTTCTTATATTGATTCAAGATTGGCCTATTATGTTGCTAATGATGAAAACTATATTCATCGTTCGTTTAGTTTTGTTGACTTTATCGGAACAACTGTCATTCCGACACCGCACCGTATTGAACTTTATAATAATAATTCATACCGAAATGGAGTTCCCTTAATGAAGATCTTAGATCGTAGTTTAGGAATGAACGACAGAAAAGCGCCGGACTATAATTTTGAGAATAATAGCCTTTTCGTTGAAGGCAATACTTTTAATGAAGTTTTTAGTGAGTTTCGCTTCTTAGATGGATCAAAGTGTCCCTTTGATTTTAAAATAGTCAAACTTTCTAATACTAAGGTAACCATTGAGTTCATTGTTAATGAATAAGCAACCATTTTTTAGTTTTATTATTCCGTCCTATAATTCTGCTTTAGTTTTAAAGAATGCAGTTGCTTCAGTGTTGAAACAGAGTTTTGAGTCCTTTGAAGTTATTATTATTAATGATGGTTCAACCGATGAAACCGAAACCTACCTTAAGACACTACAAGATGCTAGAATTAGATTTTTTACGATTACTAATTCGGGTCCAAACTTTGCAAGACACTATGGAATTATGGAGGCAAAAGGCCAATATCTTGGCTTTATTGATGCCGATGATGATATTAAAGATGATCTTTTAATAGTGGCTCACGATCATATAGTTAAACATAATCTTGACTTATTCATGTTTGAGTATACTAGCGTTGATAAAAACCATCGCAAGATTCGTCAAAACCAGAATCCATTTAACGCTGATCGATTGTTTTCCCCTTCGGATTATCAAGACTTTGTCAAAATGTGTATTACTTCAGGACATTTTAATCCTCTATGGAAAAAGCTTATTCGTCGTGAGTTATTAGATCAGTATCCACTGGTTGATCGCGACATTAGATTTGGGGAAGATCAATTAGTATCTTTGTCGCTTATTCCATCAGTGCAACGGGCCTTATATTTAAACGAATCATATTACTATTATTACCGTGGTCCGAGTTCTTTATCAAATACGCAAACCACTTCAGCCTTTAAGGCTCTTAAAATGATTGATGAACGGATCCAAACTCTGTATCAATTAGTTAAGGCTGATCGTGAAACCGAAAGAGCCATTAAAAAGCAGCATCTTGTCTATGTTTTTTTAATTCTAGTAGGCTTAGGTCATAACAAGAAAATCTCCTTTAAAGAATTTAAACGCTGTCTTACGGAGTATCTTGAGACAAATTACTATCATTTTAATCTAAGTGAAGTGCAAAATCATTCTAGTTCCTTAAATTCACGGCAGAAAAAACTCCTCACCACGCTTTTTAGAAAGCGGTATTTAAGACTTTATTTTTTGATTAAATTTTTTTGGTTTTTAAAACGTTTTAAAAAGAAATGAGCTTCTTGTTTTGTAAAAGCATCTTGAGTTTTTGCTTTAAAGACCTGTTCTTGATTCGTTAGTGGAGACTTGAGACAAGATCATCCTCGCCTCATGTCTTTGTAAAAAAACGCCATGTTAGGTGTATAATTTAAGAATGAAACAGATTAAACATTTACTTATTCCCCTTCTTTCGTTTCTTTTGGTTGGCTGTGTTGATCCGATACCATTAACAGACTGGACTGCCGCTGATAAGGCATTATTTAACGAGCATTTAAAAGGTCAAGAACTTCCATTTTATGCCTTTACTAGTTATCGCTTTACTCCGGGCGAAAAAGAGAATAGTCTAATTTTATCAGTAGCAAATAATGCCGTTGAAACATCAGCGTATAATACCATTCTGGTTGATGATGGCTTTGTTTTTGAACTTGCCTCCTTATCATATCGAAAAACAGTGCCGTATCAGGATACAACATTAAAGTTTGATATTGGAGTTTCTAGTAATAGTTCTGAGTATCTATATGCCGCTAGTGTGACTGTTAATACTATTGTTGGTGGTGATGGGATTATTCCAATTATCGATGGCAAAAAGTCAGTTGATTTTTATGCTATTAATGATTTCCACGGGGCGGTTGAGTATTTACCACAGAGTAGTGAACCTGGGATCAATAAGCTTGGAGCATATTACACAATGGAAAAAACGATGAAACCAGTATCATCGGTTTTCTTTAGTAGTGGCGACATGTTTCAGGGTTCAGCAGATTCTAATCTCACCCGTGGCGCCTTAGTGACGGATGCGATGAATGAGATGGAAATTGAAGCAATGACGATTGGTAACCATGAATTTGACTGGGGTGTTGGAGTATTAAATGAGAATATAGCACGGGCCGATTTCCCATTTTTAGCTTGTAACATTCGTGATATTGCAAGAGATGAATATGTCCTTGGAGAACCCTATACGATTCTTGAAAGAGAAGACGGAGCCTTTAAGATTGGTATTATTGGGGCGATTGGTCAAGGACTAACTAATTCTATTTTAGCTTCAAGCGTTCAAGGCTTAGAATTTGTTGATCCAACTCCGATTATTGCCGATATTGCAACCAATTTAAGAGCGGACGGCGTTCAGATGATCGTCGCCTCAATTCATAATGGCGAAGTTGATGATCGTCTTGCTGCTTATGTGGATGCAGTATTCTTGGGACATGATCACCGGGTGCATGAAGAGACCATTAGTTATGATGGGAAGACTATCCCGGTTTTAGAAGGCGGCTATAATGGTCGTGGTCTTGCAAAACTAACTCTTAACTATGATGTTGAAACTCACGTTGTGACTGCCAGTAATGAAGAAATCGTTAATGTTTTTTCAATGGGACTTGATGATGATCCAGATGTAAAGGCCATTTATGATTATTATTATGAAACCGTAATTAAAGATATCAAGGAAGAAGTTTTAGGAACTGCGAATAATAATGTTAGTAATTCTCAGATTTTAGATTTTACCTTAGAAGAAATGTATAAGAAGTATAAATTACAAGATTCAAGTCTTGGTGCCTCATTTCATAATGCTGGCGGAGTCCGGGCTCCAATTGATGCTGGGGTTATTACATACGGGGATTTATGTCGGTCGCTCCCGTTTGATAATCAGTTATATTTAGTGAAGGCTAAAGGCGCGGTTTTAAACGAGATGTCGACTTATGGTGATTCCTATTCAACGATTGGTCAAATCAATTCGAACACGATATACACCGCTATTGTTATTTCATATGTTTTTGAAAAGATTCGCATTAGTGATAATCCTTCTGCTAGTAATTACGCGACATATACTGTCATTGATGATTTCCCACGTGATGTTGTGGCTGATGCCTTAAGGGCCAACCCAAACGCCTTTAATTAAGCCAAATCTTCAAAATAATAATAGGTATCGATACTAAAAAGCGAAGTTGCATAGTTTTCTAAATCGTCAAACATTTTTAGATCAACTCGCGGGTTTAACGTTCCGTTTTTAATATTGTTTAAAACATCAAGATAGAATTCTTGGTGTTTTTCTGGCCGATTCATTTCAATAAAATAACGGGGATTATATTTAAAAGTAATTCCATCATCATAGGCCATAAAGTAGGATGGCCGAAGGGTATTATGACCATAATCTTCAAGAATTTGGTAGACAACATTGTGATAATCTTTGACAAAAGTCGCACTAAAACGATCGTGAAAGGTGGTAATCATATTATCTTGACCAGTGTTAACAAGACGAGCCAGAGGATTATGGTCCATCATGATTCTTTGAATCAGAAAGTCGTATATGGGGTTGGGATTAAGTAAAAAGATTTCTTTTCCCTGAGGGACATCAAGAATGTAATCTTTAATCATTCTTTCGACAGTATTATTAATGCTATCGCTATCTGGATAGGCTTCTTTAAAATCAGCATAACCAAACCTCTGATGAAGTCTTGTCTTGCGTGTATTAAAATAATACTCTCCTAAATCACCCAAACCTTTTAAGAAACTTAAAACCATTTTCTGATTCATTTTGCTATTAAAGGGATTAATAAAAAAGAAATCACGGGGATAAGCATCAATTGAAAGCGTATAAGCCGCTAAGTAGCTGGCGGTTTCAATATCATAACTCAGACTCGAATAGTTGGTCATTTCGTTTTCATTCCCATCAAGGACCACAAAGTGAACTTTAGGATAATCAGCAATAACAGTTTCATAGGAGTTATCAAGACCATCACTAATAATAAAAACTAGTTCCGGATTTAAGGTCATGCTCTTTAAGATGGTTTCAGTCAGCGAGCAATTCTTTTCTCCAATAATAGTACGAAAACTTACTGAGTTTTCTATGTTTTCTTCAATCGCCATTTTAATGAGGGCTAAATCTTCGTTGTTTTCAAACGCCCGATAATCACGATACGAAGAAACTAAAAGGATTTCACTATCAGCGCGGCACCCAAGCAGCGTCATCAGCGAGAAACAACAGAGAACAGCCTTTATTGACCTCATAAAAACATTATATCAGCATTTACAGTTTAGGTTTATAATGAAAGTGAGGTATTTATGCTAAAAGAAATCGAAAAAAGAGTTAGTGTTCGTGATTTTAAAGATCAAGCTATTGAAAAGATGAAGCTCGATGAAATTGTGAGGGCAGGACGTTTTGCACCTTCTGGTAAGAATGCACAGCTGAATCACTTTATTGTAATTCAAGACGAAATGTTAATTGAAACACTAAATGATCTTGCTAAGAAAGCTTTAAAACGTGAAGATCACTCCTTCTTTTATAACGCGAAAACAGTGATTATTGTGGCAAATTCTAAGCATAATCGTTTAGCAGTTCAGGATGCTAGTTGCGCGCTGATGGTGATGATGATTGAGGCCACTAGTCAAGGTCTTGGTTCTTGTTGGATTAACCAAGTAAGCGCTCTTAATGATGAGGTGCCACTTAAGAAGAAATTGCTCTTAAATGACGATGAAGTGATGATTGGAGCATTAATTGTGGGATACGAAAAAGAACCAAAAAAGCGAGTATCTTTAGTAGGAAACCATGTCACTTATCTTTAAGATTCTTTTTTATAATAGTGGTATCCGGTATCAATACTATTTTTGGCACGTTCACTCATAATACTATGGATACGGTCAGCAAGATCATTCATTTCATTTTTGGTAAAGTGTTCTTGAGATGGAAATAATGGACCATCAAGATAGACAGTGATTCGTGGTTTTTTAAAGGGAAATTTGGCCTTTCTAAAGGTGGTGGTGGCCACGATGACGGGAGCGTTAAGTCGCACCGGATAAATGGTTGTTAGGGGCGAGAATCTTCGAATCCAAGTACAATACGGCCAGATATGGGCTTCAGGATAAATAAGAATTGCCTGATGTTTTTTTTCAATGTAGTGCTTTACCGCCGCATTTAAGGCTAAGTTAGATTTATTAGAAGTCCCTAGTGGCAAGGCTCCGAGCATTTTCACGATTGTCTTAATTCCTTTAATACTGACGGCATTTGGGTGAACGATGGTGTGAACTCTTCTGATGGTGAGGATGGCGTTATTATAAGTACAGTCAGTCGGAACAACGTGATTAGCATAAATGAAAAAACCTTGATGTTTCACTTTTTTTAAGACCTGTCGGTTTTTGACTTTGACACCTTGGAAAATCCGGCAGCCGATATTGAGCAGAGGCCAAGCAATAAAGTATCTAAGAAACCAAGCAAGAGCCTTAAAAAAGGGATTTTTAGAAACATAGCGATAATTATCAGGAATATGAATAGTTTTTAAGTTTTCCATCTGCATGAAGTCATCAGTAACTTCATCAGTGTAATAGTTTTCTTTAGGCCATTTTTTTGACATTTTCTTTGTATGTTTCAATAATCATTGCTTCCATTTTATCCATGCAATCATCAAGGGAAAACTTTTGATTCGAGAATTCAAGGTATTTGTTGGATAGTTCTTGCTTGACTGCAGGATTTTCAATCATAAAATCAATTTTCTTTGCTAAATCCCGAGGATTATGATGAATGAAACTGCTATGTTCTGAAAGTGAGAATTTCCTCGTGGCTGATCTTCTACTATTAGCAATGATCGGAACTAAGCCACATGATAAAGCTTCTAAACAGGCAATTGCCTCAATTTCACAAATCGCGGTATGCACGTATAAATCAGAGTAATTGATTACTTTTACTAATTCTTCTCTGGTAAAAAGCGCGAGTTTTAAAGGGTTCTTTAAACGTCTTGAATGATAGATGAATTTCTTTTTAAGCGGTCCGTCTCCTGCAAAAATAAGCTGGATTTTGTCAGCATATTTTGAATATTTAACGGCACGAATGAGCGTTATTTGGTCCTTTTCTCTTGAGTATCTTCCTGTAGATAAAATGACAAATTTACCTTCGTATTCATCAGGACGCTTTACATCATCAAGTTTTTTAAAAATTGGAACGACACCATTTGAAATAATGTATGGTTTTCCAGTAGGCCGATATTTACTAAATAAGTCATAAATGAATTCAGTGGGATAATGAATTGAATTAACCCGATTATAAAGCCGATTGCGGATGAGTCGATAGACGACACTATTGAACCAGGCGGCATTCATGAGTTTAAAATGCGAGGAAAAATTCTCAGCTTGGACATGAAAGCCTGCCGAACTAGAAATGCCTTTCCTTTGACATATCTGTGCGGCAAAACCACCTAAAGAAAACGGCATCATGATATGACAGTGATCGACATCCTTAATGGCATTATAAATAATGCGGTCATCACGAACGGCCACAGCAATGTCGTTACTACTGACATAATTATTGAGTGCTTTAAAGTGTAAATCAAGGGTTGGAACTTGCACGTGGGCACAATCTGAAAGAATCTTTTCGTCAGAACAAACAACGATAACTTCATGTCCCTTCGCGATTAATGAGTCGATAAGATTATAAGCTGCGATGGTGGTGCCGTTATTTTTTTTGCCCAAAACATCACAGACGATAGCAATTTTCATATAT
The DNA here is from genome assembly GCA_031271635.1 of Erysipelotrichaceae bacterium. GTDB lineage: Bacteria > Bacillota_I > Bacilli_A > RFN20 > CAG-826 > JAISVG01. The sequence goes on along the minus strand of JAISVG010000014.1, from coordinate 593 downwards.
GTAAATTATATGCTATTTTAACTTTGATGACAAGACGCAACAGGGCGTGGAGAGATATCGCAGTATTATCTATTGATATATCTTCTCATCTAGATTTATTTAGGGTAAAATTTAGGGAATGCGACGCTACATTAGAAGATATTTAGATCAGAAAATTAATTCTCTAGAGGAGACAATTATTGTTATTACCGGGGCAAACTCGGGAATTGGCTTATCATTAACTAAAGAATGTGTTTATAAAGGTGCGAAAGTTATTATGGCCTGTCGTTCACTAAAACGCGCTGAAAGCGCTCGGGAGCAGATTCTTGAAGAATATCCTAAGGCAAAACTTGATATTATGATTTATGATCAAGCATCATTTGAATCAATTAAAGCTTTTGCGACATTACTAATGACTAAGTATCCAAAGATAAATGCCTTTGTCTTTAATGCCGGAATTTTTGCCCCTAAATCAAATGTTAAGACTCAAGAAGGTTATGATTTAACGATTGGAACTAATTATTTAGGAACTTTTTATTTGACCACGCTTCTTGCGGATTATTTTGCCGTTCAGAATGATTTTATTGCCGTTTATGTTGGATCCCTCGTCCATT
>JAISVG010000102.1 GCA_031271635.1 Erysipelotrichaceae bacterium | reverse complement strand
ATAAGTATGGTCTAATTGAATATGGGGCTATTACCTGGACGCCGCTTGAAGCCTATCATCTAATTCTAAACGACTATATCGCTTTTCTTGCTAACAAACTTCAGAGTTCAGAAAATGAAACCCTCTTTAGTGACTCCGGAAGACTATACTACATTTCACGATATAAAAGAAAAAAAGCCGGTCCTTGTTTTATTTCAGTAACTAAAAACGAGATTTTTCTTAAATTTAAGGGTAAAACTCTCATCATTCCCATTGAAAAAGCCGCGATTTCAATTGAGATTAAAAGTTTTATCAAGATATATCTTGACTACAAGATTAAAGACGATTTCTCGCAGTTATTAATCAAATTCGCGCCGACAGTCAGTATCCTAAAATACTTTGTCACCAAACAATTCCTAGCCTATTATCATGAAGGGAAAATTGATTTAGGAGACAAAAAATCTTACGAGAATCTTTATTTTGGACTCTGAGTAATTTTTTATACAAAGATGCGTTTTTTGCAGTAAAATTAAGACAATGACATATTTAAAACTTCCCCACCTAATTAGCGTTGACATCAACAATTTCTCATTCAATGATTTTTGGCTACCATTAATCATGATTACGATTGTGGTCATTGGGATTTTGATTATCTTTTCTTTGGTCATTAAGAAAAGTTTGCTTTATATTTACTATGCCATCTTTTACGCCTTATTCCTAGTAGGTCTCCTCCTTGATGATGCCACCACTGAAAACCTTGCGATTGTCTTTTTAGGAATTGGAGTTCCGCTTTTTGTAACGATGAATATTGCTAGTTTCAGGGTTTACTTTACTTCTTCTTTAAAGGCATCAAAACGAACTAAAAAGCGCGCTTCTTTTATCGATAAAAAAGATCAAGAGGCCTTCTATCAACTCGTCAGCGATACCGTTTTCGCCCTCGCTAAAACCAAGACGGGAGCGATCTTAACTTTCTTAAAACGAACCCCATTAAGTGATGTTTTAAGAAGCGGTACCACTATTAATGCTCCTTTTTCTGAAGAATTAGTCCTCACTATTTTTCATGAAGGAACAAGACTTCATGATGGTGCGATGATTATTAATGGAAAAACTATTTTAGCAGCAAGCGTTTATTTCACGCTTACTAATTCCCCGATGAGTGGGAAGTTTGGTTCAAGACATCGCGCGGCTTTAGGCATCAGCGAGGTTTCTGATGCCGTCACCGTCGTCATCAGTGAAGAAACAGGTCGGGTCTCAATCGCCGTTAACGGGGAATTAATCGGGGTCAACCAAACTAATTTCCTGTCAATGTTTTTAAGATATTTAGAAGATGAGTAAGAATTATTTTGGTACCGATGGCATTCGTGGTTTAGTTGCGACTTTTTTGACTCCTGAATTTGCCGTGAAGATAGGTCAGGCCTATGGAAGGTTTTTACAAGAAAAAACTATTAAAGCCATTGTGATTGGTCATGATACCAGAGTTTCAGGACCAACTTTAATCAAAGCTTTTCTAAGTGGAATCAAGACATTTAACATTAAGATTTCCTATTTAGGTATTGTTCCGACTCCATGCATTTCCTATTTATGTAAGCATCACGGCTTTCAAAATGGAGTAATGGTTACTGCCTCTCATAATCCCTATCAATATAATGGTTTCAAGTTCTTTAGTAGTATCGGAACGAAGTTAGATAAGGAAGATGAACTTCGAATTTCTCGTTACATCGATGAGACACCAACTTTAAAATATGAAATGACACCACTACCTAGCGTTGATAAAAAATTAAGAGCCTTTTACTATCAAAACTTTTTAACCTTAATTAGACCCCAAACCACACCTCGAATTCTCATTGATTGTGGTTTTGGAGCTGCAACCAAAATTATGAGATGGCTTAAACAGACGATTGGACAATATTTTAAAGCTTTTGACCTAATGCACACCACCTATGATGGCATCAACATCAATCATAACGCTGGAGCAACCGCACTTGATCGCCTCGTTGCAAGAATTAAACGGACGAAACAATATGATTTTGGGGTTGCCTTTGATGGCGATGCTGATCGCATGCTCCTTGTTGATCAAGATGGAAACATTATTAAAGGAGAGAGTATTCTTGCTTTCTTTGCTGAAAATCTTCATTTAAAGGCGATTGTCACCACCATCATGACTAATAAAGGGATTGTAAATTATCTTGAAAACGCCGGAACCCAGGTTATTCTCACCGATGTTGGCGATAGTAATGTCACCGCGGCGATGATTAAAAATAATGTTAAGTTTGGTGGCGAAAACTCTGGTCATTTCATCTTCCTTGACTACCTAAATAGTGGCGATGCCGTTTATGCTTTCTTTGCCTTTTTAAATCTTTATGAAGCCACAAAGAAATTACATTATGATGCCTCTTTCTATCCGGCAACACTAATTAATTTCCGTCTCACCATTCCTGGAAGTTATCAAAATAGCCATGAACTACATTGTTTTTTTGAAGATCTTAGTCGTGAAATTGGGACTAAGGGTTATTTGAATATCCGTCTTAGTGGAACTGAGCCACTACTACGAGTCCTCATTGAACGCGAAAGCGATGAACTCCTTGAAGCTACTAAAAAACGCGTCCTTGAAGCCTTAAATAATGCTCATTTATAAATTAGTGTTTGATTCCTAAAACAGTAATCCCGTACTTTGTTAGTTTACTTTTAATATCATCGTCCGTTGCTCCACTTTGGAACCAAGTGCTAACCAAATTAGTCAAGTTAGTTTTTTGATAATGGAATTTAACAATATCTTCAATTTCATAGTGAATCGCAAAAAGGGTATCCCCAAATAAGTGTTTAAAAACAATGTTTTTTACCTGATAATAACCTGCTCTTCGGGTCGTAAAGGGATTTAAAAAGTAACGACCTGGCTCTAAAATACGCTCAAAAGCCCCATATTTTTCGATGATGGCCTGATGATCTTTTTTGACGATCACAAGACTTGATAAAAAAAGAAAGAATGCGGCAAAAATGATGATGACGATGACGATAATAGTGATGGTAATCCAAAGTTCGAGCATAATTTAATTATACATAGTATAATTCCTTTATGGAAAAAGAATTCTTTGATTTTATTCTTAAAGTGCACGCCACTGCGAAGATTGGCCGCAAGTACTCGACTGATCCTTATGCCCTAGATAACTACGAAGAACTTGAAACCATTTCAAAAACGATGTTGGAGAATTTTACTAAGGTTAGCTTTGATCGTCCGAACTATTTTAAACGTGATGTTTACCCAACTCCTAATGTTTCTGCTCGCGCGGTGATCTTTAATGAACAGGGCGAGGTTCTTCTTGTTAAAGAAGCTGATGACGGAACCTATTCTCTTCCCGGAGGCTGGTGCGAGCTTGGTCTTAGTCCGAAAGAATCCATTCTAAAAGAAGTTAGAGAAGAGGCTGGTTATGAGGTTGAAATTACTAAATTCCTTGGCATAAACACAGTTAAATCATTAGTATCCGCGAATGCCCTCACCGAATACGCGCTTTTTTTTGCAGGAGTTATTAAAAAGGAACTCAGCAGTAAGTGTCACGAGATTAGCGAAGTTGCTTTCTTTAAAATCAGTTCCCTTCCAGAGCTTTCATGGAAAGTTACAAAAGAAGTGACTTTAAAGTTTATTAACGCGAGTATTAAGAACCAAGTGTTCTTTGATTAAGGACAATTATTACTAGTTTTTATCGCTTTTTATCAAAAATTTGATAAAATTTACAAAAAGGAGTACAACATGGGAACACATCATATCAACGCTGAATCTGGTGCCTTTGCGAAAACAGTTTTAATGCCTGGAGACCCACTTCGCGCCAAATGGATTGCCGAAACTTTTCTTAAAGATGCTAAACTCGTCACTCGTGTCCGTGGCATTTTAGGTTATACTGGCTATACTAAAAACGGAACTCTCGTGTCCGTAATGGCAAGCGGCATGGGAATCCCTTCCATTGGTATCTATTCATATGAATTATTCACCCATTACGGGGTGGAAACCATCATCCGAATTGGAACTGCTGGCTCATATCAAGAACACATTAAGTGTGGTGATTTACTTTTTGCGATGACGGCTTCTAGTGATTCAAATTTCGCTAATCAGTATAAACTAGGGATTAATCTTGCTCCTAACTGCGATTATCCGCTACTTGAAACCGCGGTTATGGCGGCAAAGAATTTAAAAGTGCCCTACCATGTCGGAAACGTTCTTAGTTCTGATGTTTTCTATGATGATGATCACGAAGTCTGGAAACAATACGCGAAACTCGGAATTCTCGGTGTTGAAATGGAAGCTTATGGCCTTTATCTTAATGCCTTAAGATTAAAGAAACGGGCCTTTTGCATTTTAACTGTTAGCGATAATTTTTATAACGACGCTCACTTAAGCGCAGCCGAGCGACAAAACTCCCTTGTTAACATGGTTGAAACTGCCATTTTAACCGTTGAAAAACTATAGAAATATGCCCTTCGAAAAACAGCTCGTTATCATTTGCATTAGTATTTTCATTGCGGTAATGACTGTTTTAATCGTGCTCAATATTTTTCGAGCACTTAGATATAAAAAGAATTACAAAATTCATTATGCCAAGATGCTTTATCGTCTTGCGATTGATTATGATTATTATTTAATTAATAATGTTCTTTTGCCCTTAGGTTATACTCATGTCTTTCGTATCGACCACATTCTTGCCAGTAATAAATACATTTTCTTAATTAAGGACTATAAATTTACAGGTCATGTTGAGGGAAAAGAAAACGATGAAAGTTGGACTCTCACCTCAAAACGCAAAGATAAAGTACGCCGCGAACTAATTGATAATCCATTTAATGATAATAAGGAGGCAAGACGTCTTATTCCGATGATTCTTGGAATTCCTGAGACCTCATCTTTTTTTATCTCAATTGCACTTATTAATGATGAATCCTGTCAGCGAATTATTGAAGGAAAATCAAAATATGAGTATCTAGTTCCGTATCGTTACTTTAAAAACCTGATTACAAATATTGAAAAACGCCCTGAAGCCGCCATCGATAAAGAACAGCTTGAGGATTTTGTTCATAAAATTGCCGCGTATAGTAAAATTACACCTCAAAAGAAACAGAAGTAAAGGAGAAAGATTTATGGCCAATCAATTTTTAAGGAAAGCTGGCGTTTTAATGCCAATTGCAAGTTTACCAGGACGACACGGCATTGGTGACTTTGGAAGTTCCCAATATACCTTTTTAAAACTCTTAAAAGAGAATAAGATTACTTATCTTCAAATCCTCCCGCTAAACCGTCTTTCATATGGAAATTCTCCTTACCAACCACTTAGTTCGAAGGCTCTTGATGAAATCTATATTTCCCTTGATGATTTAACGAAGAATGGTTATTTAAAAGCCGTTCCTGATTTTTTAAAGGTTAGTAAAAGAATTAATTATGACCGTGTTAGAAACTATAAAACCAAATATCTTAAAGAGGCTTTTCACCACCGTCAGAAGCATAAAGAGAAAGATTTTGATGGCTTCATTAGTGAAAACCCTTGGGTGAAGCAATATGCCTTCTTTATTGCCAACAAAGTATTAAACGAATTAAAGCCTTTTAATGAATGGGACAAGACTTATGAGCTAAATGATCCTGACTTTAAGAAAGAGTATGAGTTTCAAATTTGGCTACAATACATTGCTTTTAAACAGTGGAAACTCTTCTTTAAAGCGGCACATGAATGTGGCTTAATCATCATTGGTGACGTTCCGTTTTATGTGGGCTATGATTCTGAGGATGTTTATTTTAATCATGAGGCCTTCTTACTTGATAGTCAACTCGTTCCCACTGTAGTCGCCGGAGTTCCACCCGATTACTTCAACGCTGATGGGCAACTTTGGGGCAACCCCATTTATAACTGGAATTATCTTCAAGAACATAATTTCTCCTTCTTTATTGACCGTCTTGGCTTCACCGCGAATTTCTTCGATGTCATTCGAATTGATCATTTCCGTGCGATTGATGAATACTATGTCATTGATTATGGTGAGCCAACCGCAAGACGCGGTCACTGGGCTCCAGGACCAAAGGATGCTTTAGTTGAAACAATTAAAAAGCAATATCCCAAAATGGCCATTATTGCCGAGGATTTAGGTACGAATATGGAAACAGTTTATCAATTAAGAGATCGTCATAACCTCACCGGCATGGATGTTTTCCAATTTACGGTCTTCGATAAAAGTTTTGTTCATAAAGACAATATGGTCATCTATACTGGGACTCATGATAACACCACTCTCAAGAGCTGGTATTTAGAATTTGGACCAATCGCAAGAATGAAATTAAACCGTCTTGTTAAAAGTAATAACATCAAAGAAAAAACTATCTATGACGCCTTAATCCACTTAACCTTAAAGGCTCCAGATTCTTTAGCTATTATTCCGATTCCTGATCTCCTTCATTTAGGAGTCCAAGCACGAATTAATACCCCTGGTCTTGTTAATGATGAGAATTGGTCTTGGCGTCTAACTAGTTATAACGATTTAATTAAAAAAATCCCCGTGTTTAAGCACATTATTGAAGCAACGTCCCGTGACTAAAAAAGTAAGCATTATCTCCCTTGGTTGTTCCAAGGCTCTTGTTGATTCAGAGCAAATCTTGGCACTTTTTAAAGATAGCGGCTTTGAACTCACCAACGAAGATCAAGACGCTGATATCATTATTATTAATACCTGTGGCTTTATCGAACTAGCTAGGAAAGAGGCTCGTGACACCATTACTCAATACCTGAAGCTTAATAAGGTTACCATTGTCGTAGGCTGTTATGTTGAAAAGAATGATGAGGAATTAAAGCGGTTATTCCCAAAAGTATCATTATTCATTAAATTTAGTGACTACGATAAAATCCCAATGATCCTCCAAGACTATCTTAAAGAGCCACAGGCCCTTTCCTTAGATAATCGCCTCATTAATCAAGGAACCTTTGCGTATCTTAGGATTGCTGATGGCTGTAATAAGCGTTGTGCCTACTGCACTATTCCTGATATTCGCGGCAAATACACCTCCGTTCCGATAAATGATCTTATTAGGCAAGCGAAAATGATTGGGGACCAAGGTTATCAAGAACTGGTCTTAATTGCTCAAGATAGCACCTCGTATGGCTTAGATTTAAAAGATAACGGAAATCTAGTAACTCTCCTTACTAAGCTTGAGCAGGAGACAAACTTTACTTTTATCAGAATCCTGTATCTTTATCCAACCTTAGTTAGTCAAGAACTAATTGATGTCATTAAAAATAGTTCGGTAATTGTCCCTTATTTTGATTTACCACTCCAACATGTTAATAATCGCATCCTTAAATTAATGCGCCGCTATGAAACAAAGGAATTAATTATTTCCTTATATGAGAAGATCAAAATAGCGATTCCAAAAGCCGTTTTTCGGACCACTTTCATCACCGGCTTTCCTAGTGAAACGGCTGAGGAGTTTAATGAAATCCTTGAATTCATTAAAAAGTATCGCTTTACTCACTTAGGAGCCTTCGCATACTCAAAAGAGGCTAATACACCAGCCGGCATCATGCCAAAACAGGTCACTTCTGCCGTTAAAAACAAGCGTCGAAAAGAACTCTTAGAACTACAATATGGTCTTTCATATTTAGTAAATCAGGAATTTGTTGGTGAAGTAATGACGGCGATTGTTGAAGAAAGAATCGATCAAACCACTTATCTAGTTCGTAGTTATTTTAACGCTCCCGAAGATATTGATGGACGAATTATTCTAAAAAGCAATGACTCACTAGCTGTCGGCTCTGTTATTAAGATTAAAATTACTAAAGCTCATCCTTATGATCTTGAGGCAGTTAAAGCTTAACTACTTAGAATCATCCTTACTTAAAATCCTTTACTTGTCCTGATTATTTAGTATAATTATTGCAGTGCCCCCTTAGTTAAATGGCATAACGAGTCCATGGTAAGGATTTGTTGCTAGTTCGATTCTGGCAGGGGGCACCATTTTTTTATCAAAAAACCTTAGTTGTAAAAGTTTCTTAACATTTTCTAACACTACGATCCTGATGCCATTTATCTCGCTTTCATGCTAGTTGTCCGCATTTTGTGGACAACTGAAACATCATATGTTATTATATATATGTGATAAAACACTCAATTAGATGCTTTAATAACAAAAAAGTCAGAGCTGTTTGGGATAATGAAAAAACAATGTGGTGGTACTCTGCCGCCGATTTTATTGATGTTTTAGTGACACCAAATTCTGCGAGAAGATATTGGAACAATGTGAAAGTAAGACATCCGGAGTTATCTTTGTTTTGCGGACAACTTAAACTCTATGCTCGTGATGGTAAAAAATATCTATCTGACGTAATTAATGAGAATGGAGTAAGGCTAGTACTATCAATAATTCCATCTAAACATAAAAAAGAAGTTCAGAGTTGGATTAAGGGACTTCTCGATCCCATCGATGAACAAAGCAAAAAGAAAGCCTATGATTTTTATCAAACTAGTCTTGTTGACACAAGTGAAATTGGTAAAACAATCGCCCTTCAAAAGATTCACGCTTATCTTTTTGAAGGACTTTATCCCTTCGCGGGACAAATACGTTTCAAGACTATTTCTAAAGGTAGTTTTACTTTTGCTAGCGGGGTATTTCTGCCTCAAGTTTTAAAGAAGATTGATAAGATGCCAGATGCTACTTTTGATGAAATAGTAGCTAAGTATCTTGAAATGAATCTAGCCCATCCATTTATGGAAGGAAATGGTCGGGCCACGAGAATTTGGCTTGCTATGTTACTCATAAATCGCCTCAGAATTTGTGTCGATTGGTCTTTGATTAAGAAAGATAGCTATCTTGAGGCGATGAAAGCCAGTGTTACTAATTCACAACCCATTAATAAATTACTAAAGGATGCCCTAACTAATGATGTTAATAATCGCGAATTATTTCTTAAAGGGATCGATTATTCATATTATTATGAGGAAGAAGACAAAATATCAGACATTTAGGAAACAGATGCACATCTTTTGAGAAATTGAAAAACAACAAAGTAAATAAATTATGTATTAAAAGTTTTAATAATCCAAAACCAGTCCTTCACTTTATCTCGTTTGGTAATCGTCTCACCGATTCCATGTTTTATTGCTATAATTAAAAAGTGATTAACGAAGTTAAAAGAATTATTAAAGAAACAAATTTGCAGCACATCGCCTTTATTATGGATGGAAACGGGAGATGGGCTAAGAAGCGTGGTTTATCAAGACACTTTGGTCATAAAGCCGGCTGTGAACGTATCTATGAAATTATTATTCATTTAAGAGATCTTGAGGTACCATATTTCTCTTTATATGCTTTTTCAACCGAAAACTGGAATCGTCCCAAAAGTGAATTAAAATTTCTTTTTACTTACCTTAAAACTTTCTTCAAACGCCACATCAAAGATTTAATTCGCGATGAAATTAGGGTCGTTGTCTCGGGTGATTACACTAAACTTCCACAAGATACCGTCATGGTAATTGATGATGCCATTACAGCAACAAAACATTTAAGTAAATTCTGTTTTAATATTTGCCTTAATTATGGTGGCAAACAAGAATTAGTTCGTGCCAGCAAACTAATTGCCATTGCATATAAAAATAACGAACTAAATCTTGATGAGCTTGATATTAATACTTTTAATAACTATTACAACATCGCTATTATCATGTAATAATAAATT
>JAISVG010000095.1 GCA_031271635.1 Erysipelotrichaceae bacterium | reverse complement strand
GCTGTAATCTGTTGAAAACGGTAGAAAACTCGCGCTAGTTCTTCTTTATTGTTCTTAAGTCGTGCGAGGGCCGATAAAGCCACTGGGAGGACTGCTGCCTCCACTAAAGAGAAAATCTGGACTAATTGAATAATTGGTTGCCGATACTCACCGGCTGATGCAGCATCAAACGAAAACGAAACGAAAAAGAAGTCTACCCAAGATATCGCCCAAACAATAATACCTCCAAGGAGATTAAACATCGAAAAACCGAGTAATTCCTTAAAAACTAACTTTGAAAACTCAAAACGAATCTTAAGCTTTGAAATTGTAAAAAGCAACATCATTTTTAAAAGTTCTGGAGCTACTGCACTAATTACAATGGCCCAGAATTTTAATTCATTAGGAAGGACGAACGCTAAAGGAACAGCTATTAGGAGCGATGACAATGCCGTAATAATCCTAATTATAAAGAGGCGCTTAAACTGGAAGAGGCGTTTTAAAACCGCCTCAGGAACACTTTTAAAACCAAAAATAACGATTTGTGTTGCTAAAACAATGAAAGCCAACTGATATTTTACATCATTAACCATCAATACTGTTAAGGGCTCTGAAGCTATTAAAAGAATAATGAATAGAATGATTGAAAGGCAAGCATTCACAGTAAAGGCCACGTTTTGTGCCTTTTTCATTGCAGCTTCATCTTTGAACTTCTTTTGAATCACGGCATTACAAAATCCGTAAGCCGAAAAAACTTCCATTAAAGTGATGAGCATTAAAATCGAGGAAACAATTCCAAAGAACTCCTCCGCAATTAGTTTTGTGAGAATGATACTAACAATTGGAGTTATTAATTTCGCCATGATCTCAGTAATCGTGGACCATTTTAGTGAACTAGATGTTTTAGCTGTGATTTGGTTCCCATTCATAATGATAACTTCCATTAATTATATCACCTTTATGGAGATAATTTATCGGGATATATATCCCACTTTTAGCCGTCAAAGCAAGATATCTTTTTTCATAAATCAAATATAAAATGATATGACGGCGATTATAGTGATATTCTAGGCGCCTTAATAAGACTTGGAGGTGCATCCGGAGTTTGATGTTTTTTTGCTCCTTAAGAATCGTTGTTGCCGCTAGTTGGGCTTGAAAGAGTTTTTCTTCATTTCGTAGATTTTCCTTAAACTCCTTTTTATCGAAAATAAAAATGTCATGTGAAACTAGGATTCGTGTTGTCATCTTTTGATAAAAATAATTAGTTGCTGAGGGATATTTAATCCGATTTTTTATTTCTTTTACTAGAGTAAAAATGTCATTAAGGAACACATCGTTTTCACTATGAACTTCTAGTTTTTCCCCTTGGTTTAAACAGATAATCGTTAATCCTAAAGTCAAGATGGAGGTTGCTGGAGTAAAAAGCTGGATCGTAGTAGTAAAAAGCATCGCCATAATAAATGGAACGTAATGTAACAAATCCTTCTTTGAAGAATGAATAATCCTTGATTTCACAATATAATAAAGCAGGGTTCCAATAATAATAGTTCCAAGAGCCCCATACCCAATAATTAACTGTAATAAACCGAAATGAATTGTCGAACTTGGCCCGGTTCCATACTCTCCAGTAATTGGATCAATGCCCCAAGGTTCTCCAAAGATTTTTATGCCAATTAACTGCATTCTTGATGCCCCAGTACCAAAGAGGAACACATTAATATTACTAAAGAAAAGCCGTAAGTAAGTAACAAAGAGACGCCACCTACCTCCATCGAACTCACCACTACTATTCTCTTCAAAAAATCTTCCGAAAATAAAGTCAAATAATTGCGGAATCGCAGCAATCGCAGCGATAAGAAGTAAAAGCACCACCCCCACCGCCACAAGAATCACCAGAATAGTGCGTGTCTTCATGTTAGATCTTAGAATATGGATGGCAAACAACAAGACTATTAATACTCCTAAGAAAAGGATGAAAGATCTTGAACGGCAAAAGAAACCTAAACTCGTAAGACCGATCAAAATAATGGTATTAATAATAATGACGCGTCTTTCTTTTTTATATGAAGATGAAAAATAAGCAATTGCAATTAAACAAAAGTATCCAAAAACATTCGCGTTCACATTAGTCATCAGCTCATTTTGCACCACATATTCATGACCGGGCTTTACGAGCAAATTTATCGATCTAATAGTATGTAAAATATCAACATATCTTCGTTCTGGCTTAAAGAAATACTCTGCAAAATCAGCATCCGGATATTTTGCATAAATATAGGCATTATATGTTGCGATTAAATCAACCGTGATTGCAATTAGACACTGAAGCAAAATCGCGGTTGCAAAATAAATAAAAATCTTGCGAATGTCAAACTTAATGTTCTTATCAATACATATAAAAACGAAAGCAAAAATGGAAATAGTATAAAAAACAATCTCTTTAATGTCGTCAGCCAAGACTTGGGTATGTATTTGATTATCCGATAAAATGTATTCAATATTTTGAACATCATAAAAAAAATACAGTAGAATCTCAAGAATAAGAATAAAAGCAGGGAGAATGATTTGAATGATATTAAGTTTAAACTTTGACTTAATGACGAAAAAAACTGAGAAAAATAAAAGGGTATAATTCCAAGGAAGTCCTGAAAGAAGCGGAATAAAAAAAGCCAGGGCAATCAGCATTTGATCCTTGCGCAAAAAGATGAGAAAAGCGCCAACAAAAGCGACAAGATAGTATTTATCAATATAAATATTCGAGATATCGCGAAAGGCTAAAATTCCCCCAGTCAATACGGCAAACGAAAGTAGTAAATATTTCTGAACTTTATCTTGATATAATTTTGATACAAAAGCCTTTATGTTACTAATGACTCGCGAATAAGTATTTCTCAAGGCACTCATTTTAATATTATATATTAAAAGCTTAGTAATAAAAATTTACATTGGGATCATAGTATTTTTCGTTCTTCTAAGTTTTATGAAAAAATATTTCTTTAATTGTCTTAAGAACACAATAATCTCTTGCAGCTTTCATTTTATAGTCTTTGCCTTAAATGATAGTGTCAGATATAATGCTATCATAATAATATTTCCCTTAGTAAAACCACCACAGGAAACCCGAATAACAAAAAGAGCAAGGTTTTGTCGCTAATTAACTGTTTCGTCACGATTTACTTCTTTAGTGAATTGATTTTCTCTTTAGTCGTTAAAGAGACTCTCTAACATCTTAAGATGAGCAGCGAAAATGTTCTCAGGTGCTAAATCATTTAAAACAAATTGCTGTGCCATAAAAGCAGCAACCCTAATTTGTTTGAGACACTTCGGTAATTCCATAAAAATATCTAAAAACTCAGGAACATTTTTAATTAGAATTCCTCTTTCGTTATGATCACCAATCAGAAATCGAGGACCCGTCGGACAATCAAAACTCACTACTGGAAGTCCTACTATCATTGCCTCAATCATCGCGTTTGGTAATCCTTCATAAAGACTGGTCATTAAAAAGACATCGTATTGTGATAAAACTTCAAGAAGATTACTAGTAACTGGATGAAAGAAGACTTTTTTTTCTAATTTAAGCGTTGTCACAAGAGCCTCTAATGATGCTTTTAAACGCCCGGCACCATAAATAGTTAAAGACAACGAGGCGTCTTTTGCCGTTAATTGTTTAAAAAGTTCAATAGCTTGCACATAGTTTTTCTGTGGTTCTAATCGTCCAACCATGACAATTCTTTTAAAACTATTTACGTCGTGCTGCACATAAGGTCTTGGGATAAACATATTAGGAATAACTAGGTTCTTAGATGATGGTTCACGATTAAAAAAAACTAATTGCTGTGGGGTTTGAAAAATTCGCACTGTCGCATGACGCAGCATAAAAGCATTAGCAAAAGTCTTACGTGATTCAGAACACATATAAATAATTTTTAATTTCAAAAATAAAGTTGATAAATAAACCATGAAAGCCACTGGAGCCTGCTTCGTATAAAGAAGATCGGGTTTACATTTCTTAATACTCTGACGCAACCACCGTAATCGTTTGATTTTCGAAATTTGACCATTCTTCTTTTCGGAATCTGAAAGAGAAATAATAGCAATGCCTTGTGGTAACTCATATTCTTCTTTTTCTCGATAATAAGCAATAATCGTAACCTCGTAAGAGGCTGCAAAAAATAACTGGGCCAAAGACACCACTTGACGTTCGCTCCCGCCCCCAGTTTTAAGCGAGGAGGTAACAAAAACAATTCTTTTTTTACTCATAGCTCAATTAATAAACTCCAATAATTTGATGACATTTCTAGTTTTACTGGGTTTAAATATCGTAAAATCCCTAGCAATCATGCTCAATTCTTCCTCTTGTCCTCTAGTATCACCATGAAAGATGTTGTTTTTAATAATTGTTACTTTTTTCACCTTGAAATTCCCCAAAAATTTTTGTGATTATTTTTAATAGTTGTTGTTTAACATAAATCGGATTCGACACGTGATTAATATACTCATAAGCGAGCTTAGCCTTTTCGCTAGCTAAAGTCGGATTCGCTTCATAAGTAAGAATGGCCTTTGCGATCTCTTTTGGATTCCTTGAAACTAAAGTGCCACGTTCATTATGGCCCAGCAAAGTTATGGCCCCGGTTTCAAAGGGAGTCGCAATCACAGGTAGACCTGTTGCCATTGCCTCCATCATCGCGTTTGGAAAACCTTCATAGACACTAGTCATTAAAAAGGCGTCATGCCTTAGCAAGACTTCCTTTACATTACTAACATGAGAATGGATTGTAATCGCGGCTGTTAATTGTTGATCCTTAATAAGTGTTTCAAGTTTGGTCTTTAGAGGCCCCTGTCCATATATCGATAACTTAAGATGTGAATTACTAATTAATGCCTCTTTAAAAGCCATAATCATTAGTCCATAGTCCTTCTGAGGCATTAATCTTCCTAGGGCCACAAAATTCCTAATTGTTGCTCTTGTTTGAAACGGTACATTAACAAAATCAGGGTCTAAAGAATTATAAAGAATGAATGATTTATTTATCAGTTTTCGAGAATAATAGGCTTCTTGCTCTTTATTTTGTAAAATTAGACCAGTGATTCGATTCTTATAAAGATGGAACATAAGTTTTTTAAGGAAAGATAAATGTCGATAAGAATTCCGCACCATATCAACCTGAGGGATATGAAGACGGGCGTTCGCGCGGCTCGTTAAATAAGTAATAAATGTTAAAAAAGAACAAATTAAATCTGGCTTTTCTTTTAGCAACACTTGACGAATCATTTTAATAAAGGCAAGCTTTCTGGTTTTTTTATATCCCTCATAAGAAGAAAGCAGATCAACTACTTTCGTGGCGCGAAAATCATATTTTATCTCATCATTATAAAGAGTTAGAATCACAACATGATATCCGCTGTCGTGAAGCATTGTCGCCATTAATGCTGCTTGACGTTCCGCTCCACCTCGTGAGAGTGAAGGAACGACAACAAGAATTTTCTTTTTCAAAACAGGGTTATTCATTGTTCTCCCGTGCTAGTTCTAGGAGTTTACCGATGATTACCTTTTCACTAAGAAAAGTATTAACATAAGTTTTTGCCTTCATTGCATATGAGGTCGCTAGAGTTGGATCATTAATCATCTTAATAATCCCTTCGGCCACAGCCTCAGGAGTTTGAAGCGTGATGATGCCTCTTTCATTATTGTTCCCAAGGAGATCGCAGGATCCAGTTTCAAAATTAGTTACTACCGCAGGGACTCCCGTCGCCATCGCCTCAATTAATGCATTTGGAAGACCCTCAGTGATACTTGTCATCAAAAATAAATCATAATTCTTGGCCTCTTCTCGGACTTGCACCGAAAAGCCGTGAAAAGTGACCACATCATTCAGCTTTGCCTCTTGAATAAACTTCATCATCGCTTCATTATCCGCTGATGCAAAATACGTGCCATAAATATCAAGTCGCACTTCGGGATATTTATCATGAACCAACTTGAAGGCTTTAATGGCCAAGGGATAGTTTTTGACTGGAACCATCCGACCTACCATATAGATTCTGGTAATCTTTTCGCGATACTCAAGTTTTGGGACGATTGAATCAAAATCCATCGGGTTAGGAATGACCACACTCTTTTCAAGAGTATTTTGATCGTAATATTTTTTTTGTTCTTCGTTCTGTAAAACGTTTTTAAAGGAATGCTTGATAACATAGTCGGCACGAAAGCGGTTAGTTTGAAATGATCTCGCATTTAACACAAAATTCACTAGTTTAATCCGGCGTTTGATAAAGGCTTTTATAAAGAAACTAATGTTTTCATCGTATGACCAAAGGGTCTTGATCTTAATAGAACGGACTAATTTCCTCATCAAGAAAAACTTCTTGATTTTTCCAGTCTTTAAGTATACTTCACGATTCTTAAAAATACTATAAATGGCAATACTCGAATCAAGAGGGTATTCTTTTTCATCGCGAAACATTACTAAGACACTCACTCTTATTCCTTGTCTTACTAAAAGATTTGCAGTTGCTGCAACCTGTCTTTCCGCGCCGCCTCCTCGCAGGGAATAAACTACTAAAACTAGCTGCTGTTCCATTATTGCTTGCTTCCCTTCAAAAAAGTAATAAGTTCATCATATCGTATCGCGATAATCTCACTGGTAAAATGTTTATTAATAAAAGATCTTGCCTTAATTCTTTGTTCATTTAATAACGTCACCTTACTCATGATATCATTAAGTTCCTTACTAGCAATCTCAAGATTAAATGTGCTAAGGATATTACCGCGTTCATGCTGTCCTAATAGATCTTTACCTCCAGTTTTAAATGGTGTGATAACAATCGGGAGCGCTGCCGACATTGCTTCCATCAAAGCATTTGGCAAGCCTTCATAAAGACTAGTCATTAAAAATAGGTCATAGGAAGCTAAGATTTCAGCAGCATTCAAACTAAAGCCTTTAAAGCTTACTCGCGATTCAAGACCCTTCGCACGGATATACTGTTCAAGTTTTGGTTGTTCCGTCTTAGAGTCACCATAAATGGTCAAGTTCACTTCTTGATTTGGAATTAATTTCAGTAAATCAATAGCAAAATAATAGTTTTTTGGCCTGACAATTCTTCCCATCATCACAATATTTTTAATAATCGAAACGTCTTTTTTACGATAATTGATTAAAGGGGTAATGGGATTTGGAATTACTGAAGCTTTTTTAAGGACCTGTTTTGAATAAAACTCTTTTTGTTCCTCACACTGAAGAATTATATGGTCGCATCTTCTTAAAATAATCATGTTCATTAATTTTGACTCACAACGAGGATTTGTTGCCACAAGATGAATGTGCTTAAAAGGAAGCTGTTTTTTGGCAAGCGAAATAATCAGCGAGACATTCTGAAGCACCGAGAAAACAAACTGGGGGTTAAGTTTTTTTAAAAGAACCTGCATTAACTTAATCTTTGTAATTTTATTCGCCACTTGATTATCATTCTCGGTTTCATAAAGTGAATGAATCATAATTCTAGAATCAACTGGGTATTCTTGCTTGCGGCGATAATATATCACTAAATGAACTTTATATTTCTCAAGGCTGACTAAACCATTGGCTAAATTAGCAATCTGTCTTTCTGCGCCCCCAAAAGATAATGAAGAACAAGAAAAGACCACGACTGGTTTTACTTTTTCCATACTTCTTGATTGATTACCTCAGTATAACCTTGTACGAGACTCACGATGGTTTTAGAAAAAGATAACCCTTGATATTGATGCGCAAAAATCGTCTGATTTTTAACAATTTCAATGGCATTAATAATGCCTTTACTTGAAACGCCTCCCAAAACAATATTACCCCAATCAATACCTTCTGGTCTTTCAGTTGAAGTCCGAATTAAAACCGCTGGAAAAGCCGCAATTTGACACTCTTCAGTAACGCTTCCAGAATCTGATAAGACCACAAAAGCATTTTGTTGCAATTTCATGTAATCAAAGTAACTGAGTGGTGTCATAATGTGAACTAGTTCATGCATCGTGATTTTATTTTCTTCAAGTTGCTTCTTGGTGCGCGGATGAGCGGAAAAAATAACAGGAAGTCGGTAGCGTTCCGCAATTTCATTTATTGCTTGAATTAATGATTTAAAAGTTGTCTTTTGATCAATGTTTTCTTCGCGATGCATTGAAAGAACAATGTATTGTTTTGGCTCTAAATCAAGATCTTTTAAGATATGACTCTTCATAATATCTTCTTGATACTTTGAGTATAATTCTAAAAGCGGGGTTCCAGAAACAAAAACTCGTAACGGATTAAGTCCTTCCTGGAGTAAATAGTCCTTCGCTTGTTCCGTATACGCCACATTAATGTCCGCAATATGGTCGACAATTCTGCGATTACACATTTCAGGAACATTTTCATCATGACAACGATTTCCGGCTTCAAGATGAAAAATAGGAATCTTGAGCCGTTTTGCTGCAATTGCTGCCAGACTCGAATTGGTGTCTCCTAAAATAATCACGGCATCAGGCTTCTCGCGATACATCACTTTATAAGTCTTTTCAATTACTTGTCCAAGTCTCGTGCCGAGCGCCGATCCTTTTGAAGTATCAAGAAAATAGTCTGGCTGCCGTAACGAGAGGGTTTTAAAAAAAACATCACTGAGCGAAAAATCATAGTTTTGTTCAGTATGCACCAAAAGATGGTTAAAGGCTTGATCGCAGGTTTTAATGGTTTCTGATAATCTAATAATCTCTGGTCTAGTACCAAGAATCGTCATCACTTTTAGTTTTTTCATTTCATCTCCTGATATGTATCAGAGTGTTCTGGATCAAAAAAAGAGAAACTATAAATCAGCATCTTAAACTCTTGCGCCTGCTTATTACTAATTTGATGAAGATAGCCAGGAGGGATGAAAACCGTACGATGAAGTGAATTTAAAACAATCATAAATTCATCACCATTTCCTAAGTGTTTCAAAGTAACTTCAGCCTCGCCATCAATGCATGTAAAAATTTCTATTTTAGTATGATGATAGTGGTTTCCCTTAGTAAAACCTGGATTAATTACATTTAAAGAGACTTGCATCTGGTGTTCACTTTTAATGAGTTCGGTAAAAGAACCTCGCTCATCAAGATGAACATTTAAAGGGTGAAATAGGTCGGACTTTGGGATCGCACTTAGAAAAGTAGCGAAAAGTTTAGTTTCAAAATCGTCTTTCCTTGAAAAAGTGAAGGTCGTTAATTCTTTTTTAAAAAAGCGAAGCAAGGATGCAATTTCAGGAACAGTTTTTTCATATGTTACTAGTGGTAACACCTTTGGTCCAAGATAGGAAAGAAGAACTTCAGTTACATCATCAATATATGCGAGAGTTAGTTTAGCATCATGGGTCACCATGACTTGATCTTGATACACTTGTTCAATAAAGGTGGCCACCACCGAATTATAAAAAGGTTGCGCCCATTTTCCAAAAACATTTGGGAGACAAATAATATGCCCATTTTTACCGAGTTTTTTCACAATTTTTTCGCCCTGCAGTTTGGTAATTGAATAAACTAAATATGGTTCAGTTTCAATTTTTGTAGTACTTGAATAAAGGACTGGGAGGTTTTTTTGAGATGCCATTTTAACCACCGCACTAGTGAGGTCAACATTTCCTGTCACGAATTCTTCATCACTACCAGCCCGATTAATACCGCCAAGGTGATAAATAAAACTAACTTCATCAGTAATTGTTGCTAAGTCATTAAGTGAATTATTTTTATCAAACATAAAAACCTCATGTCCTAATTCTTGTAATCTTAGAACGAGGTTTTTTCCAATAAACCCTGCCGCACCAACCACTAAGACTTTCATAAATAAGTGCTAAAATCCTCCTTTTTCAGTAGTTCAATCAGTTCATCTTTATTTAAGAGTTTGGTGTTATTTGACGTAAAGGCCGTATCTAATAACAAGCGCTTATTACCAGTATTAAAGAAGATATCATAGTTTAAATCTCTTTCGTCAAGAACAATTTTAAAGAAGGTGCCAAGATCAACACTATGGACAATTTCTTCACTTGTAACAAGAGTTTCAAACTGTTTTTCGCCATGTCTTGGCCCAATGATTTTCGTTATCGTCTTCTGTTGTAATAACTCCTGCAAGGCTTCAACAATGGTTCCAATCTTAGTTGCGTTTGACTTCCGAATAAAGAAATCACCTTGCCCCCCCCTCTCAAGAGCGTGCAGTACCAAAGTAACAGCATCATCTAAAGACATAATGAATCGTGTCATTTCGGGATCGGTTATTGTAACTTCTTTATGCTCTTTAATCTGCTTAATAAAAAGCGGAATCACCGAGCCTCTTGAGCCAAGAACATTACCAAAACGAGTTAAGCAAAGGATTGGTCCATCATCCCGCAATTCTCGGGCACGAGAGAGCACCGTTTTTTCCATTAAAGCCTTACTCATCCCCATCGCATTAATCGGATAAGCAGCCTTATCAGTTGAAAGAAAAACCACGCGTCTTACTTTTGCATCAATACTGGCATCAATGACATTATTTGAACCTAAGATATTAGTTTTTATCGCTTCAAGCGGAAAAAATTCACAACTAGGAACTTGCTTTAGGGCTGCGGCATGAAAAACATAGTCTACCCCCTTAAAAGCCGATTTTAAAGAAGCAGGATCTCTTACATCGCCTAAATAAAACTTAAGAATCGGATTATGATATTCTTTTCGCATATCATCCTGACGTTTTTCATCACGGGACAAAATTCTAATTTCTTTTACGTCCGTTTGCAAAAGACGGTTGGTGAGCGCGCGGCCAAAACTTCCCGTTCCTCCAGTAATTAAGACTATTTTTCCAGCAAATTCCATATCCTCTCCTTTTTTATCATATCTAATAATGATAAATAATGCAACTACACGCGGGCGTGACGCTTATTTTTAGTTTTCTTTTCACTAATTTGAGTAAATAGAGATAAATATTCGCTTGCAGTCTTCTCAATTGAGATTTTTTCTAACAAGGCTTGATTATTCGTTTTCCCTAAATATGGGAGAGCCTTAGTTAAAGCAAGATAAATATCATACATTGCGGGACTACTAACAAAAATTCCGTTAACATTAGGAATAAGATACTCAGTTGCAGCACCAACCTTCGTTGCAATAATAAAGAGATTATAGTTAATCGCTTCAAGAAGAGCAATTGAATTTCCTTCATAAATTGAAGGTAGTACAAAGGCTTGACAAGTATTATAAACTTCGTTTAAATTCTCAACATCACTAAGAATCTTTAGTTTCCCTTCAGCAATCAATAATTTAGCGCGCTCCATAATCACTTCTTTAAGCGGACCATTACCCACAATATATAACTCCCAATGAGGATTATCAGTTACGAAAAACTCAAACGCTTCAACTAAAGCGAGTTGGTTCTTTTGTTCTGTCATTCGGCCAACATTAATCATAATGTTTTTTCTAGTGGTGTTTGGGGCGACATTTGCATCGACATCAATACCATTATAAATAAGCGGGATATTGCTTAAATGATAGTATTTCTCGTATGAGCTTTTGGTACTAATAGAAATAGCTACAGGGAGCACTTTCTTCATTTTAAAAGCAAAGTAATAAAGAATTCTCCGAAAATGTTTTGCCTCATTAGGAGCAAGGTTATGAACAGAATGAACAATATGTAAACCCCTTAAAGACCAAGTGGCAATTAGTAAGTTAAATAAAGCATAAATATGAGTATGGATCACTTTTGGCTTTAAACTTTTAATTAACCACAATAAATTATCATAGAATTTAAAATCAAGCCCGCGTTTCTTATGGAGACAAACGAGTTTAATATTCTCGTTATTCGCAATGATTTCACGATTCTTTTCCGTAATATCATCATAAAAAGTTACCACATAAACTAACTCCGTCTTGCTCATTGAATGCGCTAGAGAGGCAACGAAGCGTTCCGCACCACCTCTTGCTAGGCTGGGAATTAGTTCAACAATAATATTCTCTTTTTTTAAATCGTTTTCATCAATAGTTACTGGTCTTCCAATCGACTTCGGCTTCGCGGTGATTACCACAAAGATCGCGAAGTAAATGTAAAGAATCGCTCTTGCAAAGAGGATATCAAGCGCCATTCCGAAAATGAAAAGTAAAATGAGAGTGAGGCCAATTGCCATCTTGTTAGAAGAAGCTTTTCCTTCAAGAGCAATCTTATAAGAAGAATAAATATACCCAATAAAGAGGAAAAGGCCAAAAAGACCCCAGCGGAAAAGAATCGACAAATATAAATTATGAGGATACTGCGCTGCTGGTAAGAATTCAGAACTATTTGGTTCCGACAAGAAACCAAAGAAAATGGTCCCAGGGTTATTGCCAAAAAAGGCAAAATAAGCATCCCATAAACCAGT
>JAISVG010000053.1 GCA_031271635.1 Erysipelotrichaceae bacterium | reverse complement strand
GTAGCGTTGCTTCAAGTACCATGATTAAACAAATTGAAACAGAACTAGACCGTATTATTAAAGCTGATATCCCTTTCATTAGAAACAAAATGTCAGTGGCTGAGGCCCGTGAATTTTATAAGAAAACCAAACAAGATGATAAACTTGCCATTCTTGATTATCGTCCTGAAAATACTGTTCACATGTATGAATGTGATGGTTATCAAAATTATATGTATGGCAGGATGGTTCCTTCAACCGGCTTTCTTACTAAGTGGGTCTTAAGACCTTATGCCCCTGGCATCATTGTCCAGTATCCACGAAGCGAAACTAAAGGCGAGATTCCTCCTTTTGAAGATGCACCGACCTTTTCTCAAACCTTAAAAGAAGCTAGAACCTGGGGTAATCTTGCTGATGCCGGGAGTATTCCTGGTATTAATAAAATGATTAAACAAAACGGAACGATTGACTTTATTTCAATGTGCGAGGCACGACATAACAAGATGCTTGGTGAAATCGGTGACCTTATTGAAAAGAATCGCGGTGACATCCGTCTTATTTGTATTGCCGGTCCAAGTAGTTCTGGAAAAACAACTTTCTCAAACCGTCTCCGTGTTGAACTCTTGTCAAGAGGGATTAAACCAATTCGTCTTTCCATTGATGATTACTATTTACCACGAAAACTCGCCCCGCTTGATGAAAATGGCAAACCTGATCTTGAAGACATTCACGCGCTTGATATTACCCTCTTTAATCAGAATATCGCTGATTTAATCGCTGGGGTTGAAGTCGAGATTCCCAAATTTGATTTCCATATTGGACAACGTGTCAAAGGACGAAAACTCATTGTTCCTACTGACCAACCCATTATTATAGAAGGAATTCATGCTTTAAATGACACCTTGACTTCACTAATCCCAACAAGACAAAAATTCCGCATTTATATTGCCCCCCAAGCGCAACTAAACTTTGATAACCAAAATCCGTTATCATTAACTGACCTTCGATTACTAAGAAGAATTGTTCGCGACTATAAGTATCGTAACGCCTCGGCTCTTGAAACAATGCGGATGTGGCCCAGTGTTCGAAAGGGTGAATTTAAGTGGATTTATCAAACTCAGGAATCCGCGGATTATGTTTTTAACTCTTTCTTGAACTATGAACTGCCAATCATGAGAAAGTATGCGATTCCAGTGCTCAGCGAAATCTCAAATGAAAGCAAATATTTTGCCCAAGCGGAACGGTTAATTAGAATGTTGAAATACTTTATTAATATGGATGATACTTGGGTTCCTTGTAATTCCTTAATCCGTGAATTCATTGGTGGTTCATGCTACGCGGATGATGCCGAATAACTAAACTACCCGTTTTAAAACCCCGTTAAGAATCGAGAGTAAATAGCCCTCGATTCTTTTTTGATTTTTGGTTTTATTCTTTATCGCCTCGACATAGGCTAAAACCTGGGCGACATAAGAAGAATCATCAAGTTCCTTAGTCTTATAATCAATAATCTTGATAACATCAGCCTCAATAATTAGTAAATCAATGATGCCTTCATTTCCCGCGGCATCAATAAAACGGTACTCTTTTAGAAACTCACCTGATGAAGCAAAAATCGGAAGTGTCACAAGTTTTTTAATGACTTCCCGATCATCACTATTAAGAATGTAGTCAAGTCTTCTTACCTTAAAATCATATTGCTCAAGGAGTTGATGATAGTTTGTTCCTTTTAAAAGGATATCTTTCGTCTTGGTGGTAACCCGTTTAGAATAAAGAGAAACATCTTCATCGAGCACCAAATCCTTAAAAATGACTGGTGTCTTAGATTCTGACTTATCTTGAGATGTGGTAGTAAACACCACTGGGATATTTTTAGCAATTTCCTCGACAAAAATGCCAGATTTTGGCTTTGCATCAAGATATACTAACAGATAATCGGCTAAACTCTTGGGATTTAAAGGAACGTTTATATGGTCGATATCATCATGAAAAGGTAGATAAATAACCAGGGTTTCTTTCGCGCGAGTCACCGCCACATAAAGCAGCCGGAGCATTTCATCAATCTTTAGTTCCATCATCTCGGTCTTTGCGATATGATGCAAAAGATTTGTCTCACCTGTTGGTCCAAGATGATTTAACAAGGCTCCAAATCCCGGAATAAGCGGGAGACTCTTCCCGACATTCATCTGGCTTTGCAGTTCTACTAAATATACAATTTTATATTCAAGACCCTTTGATTTATGAATCGTTAAAAGTTGCACCGCATCTTCTTGGTAGCTAACGGCATCAATTTCAAAATCAATCTCGCTTTTAAAGCTTGTTTCAAAGTACTCGTAAAAAGCGCTAAGTCCGAGATTCATCGCTTTGAAAGACGCGGCTTCTAAAATAAAAAAGTCCATAATTGCCGATGATTTTAGATAATCATCGCTTTGAATTAGCTTTTCTTGAAGTTTAAAGACAGCAATGATTTCACTTACCGTAAGAGCCACATCGTTAAATGCGCTGAAGGTTTTAAGACTTCGTAAATAAGCCGTAAGTTGATCAGCTTCTAAGAGTTTCTGATCCGCGAGTAAGTGATAAATATAACCATCGTCATACAAGAATAAGAAAGAACGTGCCACAAGATAAAAGTAATAACGGAATTCTTTATTTTTAAGATCAATCTCAAGAATTACTAAACGGATTAAGGCAAGCAATAATTCCATTAAAAAATTCTCGGGACTAATCTTAATACTATAATCAGTTGCTAAGGGGATACCCGCTACTTCAAAGGCTTTAAGATATTTAGGATAAGCGGTTCTCGTTGGTGCTAACAGGGCGAAATCACTAAAGCGTACCGCACGAAAAGCCTTTAGTTTTTCATCATAGACTTCAAAACCCGTATTTAGCTTTCTAATAATATCTTGTACCACCAGAGTGCTTAAATCGCTATCATCTTTAGTATCATAAAAACAAATCTTTGGAAGATAACTAGAATTTGATAATGAGGCCGCACCACTGCTAGTAAACCCTTGGTGTTTCATTCTTACTTGATGATGATCGTAATAAGAAAAGCCTGTCCGCTTTAATGTCATTAAACTGGAAAAAAGATCGTTTGCAAAAACTAAAACCTCTTCACGCGAGCGATAGTTATCCGTTAAAGTCACTAAAGTCCCAGAATCATTACTCCCATACTCATTAAAACGCTTTAAAAAGATTTCTTTCCTCGCGTTACGAAATAAGTAAATAGCTTGCTTGATGTCACCCACGTAGAAGACATTATTAGCTGATAGAGCGTCAATAATCGCCTCTTGAATCTCGGAAGTATCTTGATACTCATCAATGAGAATATAATGATACTGTCTCTTTAAGGCGTTTCTCACGACCTCATTACCAGTAATCAGTTGATAAGCAAAAAACGCAATATCCTTAAAAGTAAAAGTCAAGCGCTTTTTCCGTTCATTTAAAAGCATTGTTTCGACTTTTATAAGAGTTGTGACAAGATACTCATAACACTCAAAAATGCTTAAATGCGCTTTAATAACATCATCAAGCGTCTTAAAAGGAAGTAGCAGCTGTTTGAGACGATAAATAAGACCCGTCTTATTATAAACTTTTTCGGCTGCCTCTTTTTCAAGAAAAGTAGCCGCTAACCCAAAGGTTGGCTCATAGTTCTTAAAATAATCAAAGATTTCTTCTACGGGTCCTTGAAGCGCCTTGAGACTTAGTTGATATGCATGAAGTTGCGGATCTTTCCCTTTTACTTGAGTGAAGGTTTGAATTCTTTCATGGAGCGTTTCGGCGGCTTTCTTTAAGTAATTATTAAGTAAATCTCTTACTAATTCTTGATCTTTTAGTCTTGATAGGTAGGCTTTCGCGCTTTTTGCATAATCAATCTCACCTTCTAAATAGGAGTCAAGATTCATTACTTCTTGCATTAATTCTTTAACATCAATGCCGTGAACAAATTCTTGAAGGACACGCCTTGCGGCCGCATTATTAGCTTTTATATCATCATTTAAAAACTCCAAGAATAATTCTTGTTTCTTCG
Organism: Erysipelotrichaceae bacterium; assembly: GCA_031271635.1. Lineage (GTDB taxonomy): Bacteria > Bacillota_I > Bacilli_A > RFN20 > CAG-826 > JAISVG01. Next base: position 875 of record JAISVG010000053.1, on the reverse strand, counting down.
CACGATAAATGGCCGCATTAATATTATGATAATCATGATGAAGACCAATTTCACCAGCATATTGTCGATAAATATCACTAAAAAAAGCATCAAAGGTTTGAATTGAGGCTGACATCATTTCACCGATTTCTCTTAGTCCAAATTCTCCTTTAATTCGTTCATACATCTCGCTTGCGGCGGCCTTCGTGAAGGTAAGAACCAAAAGATTACTAAGATCACCATCCTTACGTGAGACTAAATGGTCTCTTAACGCCTTTATCCTCAACTTAAGATTATGTGTTTTCCCAGTTCCCGCTGAGGCCGAAACTAGTAAGGAACTTTTAAGATATGTAGTAAGATCAAGTTTAGTCTCTTTCATCTTCGCTCTCCATTACGGCCTCGCTTTTTTGATAATGACAAATGTTAAGATATTCACAGTACTCACAAGGATTATCGATCACCACTTTCTTATTATTGCTATTAACGCTTGTCGTGAGGTTCGGGGTGATGTTAAAGCGTCCTTTTTGATAGGCAAGGTCAATTTGCTCTTTTGCATCTTTAAGCCAGATATCAAAAGTCGGAATTAAGCCTTCAAGATAAGTTTTTTTACGACTAGCAGCAGCGTTACCTTCAATGATAAAATCATCAAAAAAGGCTTCCACAAAAGTTTGATGTTTGGCTTCAAATAAACCGACCCCATTCATTTTCTTCTCAAGATCTTTTAGAACTTCCTTATTCTTAATAAAAGAAGCATAATAGCCTACTCCGATTAGTTCCTTATTAATAAAAAATGGTTCTTTTTGAATGGCTCTTGCATAAAGAGGAAGTTGAACGTTTTTCCCTTCCTTCATGACGATAATCTTGCTAGTTAAATTCTTCATGTTCGTGGTCTTATA
>JAISVG010000044.1 GCA_031271635.1 Erysipelotrichaceae bacterium | reverse complement strand
CAATATGCATAGAGGTTAAGACCACCAATGGTTTTAGGATCAAGATAATTAAGATGATCTTTACTAATAAATCTTCCGATCTTAGGATCATAGTATCTACTTTGAAGATAATAAAGACTAGTTTCAACATCATAATAATAACCCCTGTATCTAAAAGGATTAAGATCTCCTAATTGACTGACATCATAGTTAGTAATAGTGTGATTACCATAGGCATCATAAGTATATTTAGCTTTCAAAGAACCAGTGGTGTCATAGATAGCTACTACGTCACCTTGAATATTTCTTTGGTAGAAGTATTCACTATTATTATACTAAGAAATCTGTTACTTATATTATGGACGTTTCCGTTATATTAAATTCAAAAAATCTGATCTAGTACAATTAAAATGGTTCTGATGCGAAACACTAACTATATGGTTGCTTGCTTTTTTAACTAGACAAGAAATCTCTATTGATGATTTTTGCTACTTGCTTTGCTTGTTTGGGTGACATCGAAATTGAGTAGATCTTAATACCATTTGGAAGAATAAAGGTTGGTCTAATTTGTCCTTCTGCATCTTTATACTCTATATTTAAATATCCAGCCCCAAACTGCATTAAAAATGCCTGGCTAAATCTAATGTATCTCATCGCACCAATATTAGTATTAAGGATTGTAAATAGTTCCTGATCTTTTTTAAACATTTTTATGGAGTCAGAGGTTATTAAGTAGTAACATTTATTGCATTTAATCAATATGAAATAGAGTATAGGAAGAACAAACATTATTCCAGCAACTGGTCCGATAAAAATCCCGAATGCAGTCCAGTCGAACCCGAATTTATATAATGTCAGAAAGTATAAAAGTAGAAACGGAAGCACTAACAATCCTGCCGACAAAATAAGACATTTCTGAATATATTTACTTCTTTCTATTCTCATCATCAACAATTTTATCACTCATTAATTAGTTTTTCAATTAAAGCTCGAATGCCTGCTGCTGGTAGTGTCATAAATAGGACTCTTGCTATAAAACTAGAGGACCAAAGTTGTGTTGCATAAACAATCTTTTGGATTGTTGTAATTCTTCCTGTGTGTTTAACTGCATTAATTAGAAAGCGTATCGGACTGACGCCTGCTAAATTCTTTCCAAATAGTCCTGCTCTACCGCCCATGAATGCAATTCCAAATGTTGCAGCCGCTTGAAGTCCAGACAAGAAGAGACCTCCGACTGTCAACTCCTTATCTGATCGTATACCGTTTTCTATAGAGTATGGAATGGCTACAATATAAGTGACAGATTTCTTAAACTACAAAACTAAAATAACATTTATACATTTCATCTTCGGCACTAATACTCTATTCCTTTTTCGCATTCTCTTGAATTTTTGAAACAGCAAAAGAATAAAAAGACTAAACGGTCTCAGTAACTAAAGAAAACTAATCGATAGACAAATGAAAGACGGAATATTCTAGAATTGCAACATAAAACTTTGTCTTTGCCCAGGCGACGAACATCGTTGTTTCAAAGTTTATGTTCGGATTATATCAATTAGCCGAGTATGGACTAGGCGAAGGTCTAAGAGTCTTGATCGAAACGACTTTACTAATACTATTTTAAATAAAAACAAGAAATAATTATTGCCACATTTTTAAATCCAGTATTGATCGATATGGTGGGAATATTTGAGGACGAAGTGTCAAAGATGAGATAATATAATACTTTTCCCCGTAATAATAGGCAGTAGCACTCGCCAGAGACGATTTATCAAAGTACCATTATTTCGCATTTAATTACGCTTATTCGCTATGCACTCTTTAATGCTACCGCACCAGCAACAAGCGCCTTCGCCTTCATTAAAATACATAAACATCCTTTTCGTGCCACGCAGCAGCGTGAATACAGTGTTATTTCTTCTTCAAAATAAAAAAGCTATGATATACTTTAAAGTAATACTTAATTCATTTATTTTAAAGGGGAGCAAATGAAAAAAATCACGCCGTATTTAAGTCTTGGGTTACTTTTACTTGGAACCATCTTTTGTGCTAAAAATACTACTTTAGTGACGCCTACTAAAACTAGTGCTGCGACTCCAATAGATGAGAGATACGACTCCTACTACCAACTTCTTGTCTATTCCTTTGCGGATGGTAATGGTGATGGTGTCGGCGACTTTAAGGGCATTATCGATAAACTTGATTATCTTGATGACCTTGGAATTACGGGCATCTGGCTTTCGCCAGCTCATCCCTCGACTACCTACCACGGTTATGATGTTCTTGATTATTACAGCATCAAACCAATTTACGAACCTACTATTGATGGCGTAAAATATGATCTTGACCGTCTCATCAGTGAATGTCAGAGTCGTGACATTAATCTCATTATGGATTTAGTTATGAATCATTCGGCAAACGCTCATCCGTGGTTCCTTGAAGGAAAAGAGGCCTTTCAGAATAATGGTGCTTCAAAGTACAAGACTTGGTATAATTACTCCAGTACCAAAACAACCCGTCATCCGCATAATATCGATGGCGTTTACTATGAAGGAATCTTCTCGGGTCGAATGCCGGATTTCAATTTTGATAATCCTGAGGTAAGACAAGAATTCATTAACATCGGCAAATACTGGCTTAATAAAGGAATTCATGGGTTTAGAATGGATGCCACCATGCATATCTATACGAAAAGCTATGAGGGTGATAAATGGTCCAATGATGACACAGAAAAGAATAAGGAATGGCTCCTTGAATTTACCACCGCATTAAAACAAGACTATCCTAATACTTATGTTGTCTGTGAAAACTGGACTGATGATCGCAAAATCGCTTCTTATAATGGAAGCATTGACTCGAGTTTTAATTTTTCGACTAATGGCAAAATTGGAAATGCTATTAATGGTACCGACCGTAAGGGTCTCCCTAATTACTTAAGATGGTTTCAAACTGAGATTAGAAACAATAATCCTGATGCGATTGAGGCTTATTTTATCAACAATCATGATACCGGAAGAAATAATTATGGTTCAATGGTCAACTCAAAAATGGCAGGATCACTACAAATCTTGATGCCGGGTAATCCTTTCATTTATTATGGTGATGAACTCGGTATGACGGGAACTTCAGATGGCTTTGCTGACCAGGGATACCGTACTCCAATGCCTTGGGAAAGTGGACGCACAGTAAGTACTGATTACATGAATGCTGGTACCACTACTAAAACTATCAGCAATAACACTGCCGACCAAGATCGAAATGATCCTAACTCTATCTTTAATCACTATAAAAAGATTTTAGCCTTAAAGAATAGCTATCCCGAACTATATAATGGAAAACTCCAACCTATTAATATTACGGGAAGTCGGATGAACAGTCTTGTAACCTATACAATGACAAAAGATAACGAAAGTTCCCTTGTCATTCATAACATGTCCTCAGTTAGTATCGACATTGAACTAATTGGCGGTACTTTCGCCCTTAGTGGTTCTGTCATCTTAAATGATGGTGCTCCGGCTTCTTTAGAAACTAATATTCTTAAAATTCCTAATAAGGGCACGATTGTCTTAAAAGTACTAACAAATCAAGGGATTACCCTGAACGCGAATGATGGTGGTTATGTGATTCCAGAGAGCCGCGTTCGCGTCTTCATGAGCACGAATGATACCGCATGGCTTGATTCTGATCAAGAACCCTATGCCTATGTCTGGGGACCTGATGGTCGTCAAGCGACTTGGCCTGGAGTACCAATGACTTCCTTAGGAAACAATCTTTATACTTTTCTGGTAGCAGGAACCACTAATATTAGCATCATCTTTTCTAAAGAAATTGATGGAACTAGGCTTCAAACCGTGGATTTAACTTTTAATACTGGAGAGACTGTCGTTCCGTATTTTGAATTAAGACGGATCACCGCTAGTGACAACAAGAAATATGATGCGACAGTTAGTGAATATGCTGCACTTTCGCCTTTTGTCCAAAATGTTCAAAGCTTAATTGAAGCACTTACTTGTGATGATTATGACTCAGCCATTATGGCATATGAACATTATTACGCTCTTGCAGATAATGAGAGAACTTATCTAGCGACTTTAGTCATTGATGAAAATGATGGTTCCACTTACCTTGAAAGATTAGAGTATTTCTACGCGCTTACGATTACGACTCCCGTTTATACTTTAACTGGTGATCCCTCAAAAGGAAGTTCACCATTAATTATCGTTCTAATGGTTTCAGCGCTTACTTTGGGCCTAGTTCTGCTTGGTGTTTTAGAGTATCGTAAGAAACGACAACACTAAACTATTCGCTTCTTAATGCTTCAACTGGGTCTTTTTTCGCCGCACTTCGTGAGGGAATAAAGCCGGATACTAGGGTGAGAAGAATTGATAAACTGAGCATCATTAGGGCGTAGAACCACGGAAAAACCGCGATGGTAACACCGGCATAATGAGTGGTAATAAGATTAATAATGAGCGAAGCAAAATAAGTAAAGCCGATCGCAATTGCTCCCGCTGCTAAGCCAATAATAGCTGTTTCACAAACAAATAAGGCGGAGACATCTTTTTTGCGACCTCCTAAGGAACGAATCACCCCAATTTCCTTAGTGCGTTCGACAATCGAAATATAAGTAATAATCGCAATCATCACACAAGAGACAAAAAGCGCCAGCGAGGTAAAGCCAATTAAGGCAATCGTAACAATATCAATGACGGTTTTAATCATCCCGAAGATTAAAGATAAAGTATCCAAATAGGTAATATCTTCACGCTCGGTTTTAGGTACTAAGACGCCACCAATCTCAAGCACCTTGTCACTATTCCAGATGTCTAAGTATTGAAGCGCTAGTTCTTTTTGTTCAAAGTTATGGTTATAAATGGCAATACTTCGTGGAATGGGGAAAGCCTGACCATCGGCTTCAAGAATAATATCCCATTCAAGAATCTTCCCAGCATCATCTTTGATGATTTTAGCATTAACATTGCCTCCAAGCGAGGTCATGCTGATTGCTGTCATTACTAAGGCTGGACCATCAGTAGTGGTTGTTTCTGAGGGCATTACGGAAGAAAGTAAGCCCGCAAGTGAAGTTGACCCCAGCACTCCAATCGCATTTTGATCAACAATCTCATTAATTGAAAACTGATAAGTATATGAAATAACCTGACCTTGAACCGGAACCAGAACATCTGCTGGGGCCGGGATATAGTTTCCTGAACCTGATGGGTATTCAACGAGATCACCTTTTCTAATTAAAGCGACACTACCTGAAAGACTTTCTCGTTTGGTGACCGTGGTTCCGTCTGGGGCTGTGCCACGAAGATACTTTGCGACTTCGCTATCATAGTTCTCCTGAATCATTTCTTCCGCAAGAGCGCTTGTATAATAAAAACCTGAAGCGAGCATCCCGTAATTAAGACCCTCTTTAGGTTCTAAAATTCCCACCACCTTAAGCGGCTTACCATTAGTTAAATCAGTCTTATATGGCTGATAAGAAAAGGCCTCCCCAATGCCACCACTTAGTTTCTGTGGCGTATAGGTATAAATACTGTCATTTGGAAAATAGGTAAAACCTTTGTTTGTTAGTGTTTCATACGCAATTTGCGGCGATATTTCTAAAGATGAGACATAATTAGGATCCACAATCCGGTTAATAATATCGACAAATTCTTCTTGTGAATAATAACCAAGTTGCCCCAGCATTAAATCAGTTACCTCACGATTCTTATTGACAACAATCATGATTTCATCCGCAGCCTTTGCAATGCCAGTTTCATTAGTTTTATAAAGAACTTCATATTGAGAGAGCATATATGACTCTGTCGTTGGGTTAGTGGTATCCGGAGCCTGTCTAAAAGGATTTGCCAGCATGCTAATTAATGAAGAAAACTGATCAAAGCCCATAATATTTTCAGTAATCGAGGTGTACATCGATTTAATCGTCGCAAGCGAGGTATTACGACCTTCAGGATAAGCAATTGATGAATCATTAAAATCCGTATAAAAATTAGCGGCCAAATTAAGACCGTAATCATATTCTAAGGCCGCATAAGCATCTTGTGACATCTGTGATAAGAAATCAACATAAGTTTTAGAAATGTTATTTTCAATCATGAAGTCGTCCATTTCTTCAAAGCGAGCATAAAGCTCTTCCATCATTTGTGAAATATTCACATAATCGCCTTTCGCAACAATATCAATTTGATCTTGAGTCGTAAAGGCCGCCTCTAGTTGGTTAATGTCAAAGGTCGTCTCGCTCACGGTGATCGGATAGCCAGCAAGCATATCATTTTGCATCTTATTAATATAGTTTTGAACGCCATAAGAAATCGCGAGCACTAAAGAAATCCCAATAATGCCAATCGAAGAGGCAATACTAGTTAAAATTGAACGACGACGCTTCGAAACTAAGTTATTAATCGAGAGTTTAAAAGAAGTAACCAGTGACATTTTTGCTTTTTCTTTGCTCACTTTTAAAGCTTGAATCTCAGCGGCGTCTTCTTCCCTAATCCTTGCTTGTTCCGCACTCTGAATCGGATTACTATCACTAACTAATTCCCCATCTAATAACCGAATCGTGCGGTTCGCATAACGTTTCGCAAGTTCGCTGTTGTGGGTCACCATAATAACGAGTCGTTCTTTGGCGATTTCGGCAATTAAATCCATGATTTGTTCGGAAGTAGTAGTATCAAGCGCGCCGGTTGGTTCATCAGCAAGAAGGATTTCTGGGTTATTAACGAGGGCTCTTGCGATCGCAACACGTTGACATTGACCACCAGATAGTTGATTTGGCTTCTTATAGTATTTATCGCTTAATCCCACACGGTCTAAGGCCTCTTTAGCTTTTTGAATCCGTTCTTCTTTTCCCATGCCAGAAATAGTCAAGGCTAGTTCGACGTTACTTAAGACATTTTGATGCGGAATCAAATTATAACTTTGGAAAATAAAACCAATGCGATGGTTACGGTAGACATCCCAATCGCGGTCCTTATAATGTTTGGTACTAAGACCATTAATCACAAGGTCACCATCAGTAGCCTTATCAAGACCACCGATAATATTAAGTAAGGTGGTTTTACCACAGCCAGAAGGCCCTAAAATGGCCACAAACTCATTTTTACGAAGCACAAAACTAAGACCTTTAAGGGCATGAACAACACCATCGCCAACTTGATAGTCTTTTTTAATGCTTTTTAGTTCCAACATCTCATTTTCCTCCTTAATAGTCATCAAAAGTCATGATTCAACATAACTATCATATTGTAGCAGTTTAACAAGATAAATAAATCTTAATTATCGCTATTTCCATCTTTTTCGTATTAAGAAGAAGAATCGCCCCTCATTAACATAATAAACAAAGCCCTCATTTCTTCATTTAGTTATCAAATATGTTAGTGATTAAGACATTAAAACCAAAATCCACTAATCATCGAATATTTTCCCCTTAAATTCTTACAAGGCAATGCTGTTTCAAAAAGGTTTTAATAGTTTCATCCTTGCCCTCATAATAGGAAATTAGAAGCACTTTATATTGCGGCACTAAGGACTCAGAAATAGCAATAATTCCGAAACCCTTTGAAATTAATAAGTGATTCGCAAAAATGACAGCCGTCCTTTTATTACCATCAAGAAAAATCTGTCGCTTCATAACATATAAAAGTAACGCAATTGCTTTATCCTCTAACAATATTTTAGAACTAAGAATTTGATTTAGTTCCTCGATTACCACTTGTTTTATTGGTACTGGTGGTTGCCACGAAGTTCCCCCGATTGATACTGGAACGCTGCGTATTGTTCCAGCATTATAATAGAAACCTTCGGTAACAAGTCGATTAATATCACAAAGAATTTCAAAACTAGTCACTAAAGTAATGATATTTTCATTTAGAACAAAGTCCCAAGCGTGTTTTAAGTTAAGGATTTTCAAAACGTCTGTAGCTACAAGACCATTTACTTTACCGCCATCAATAATTGTTTCAGTGTCAAGATATGTTGCGGCAATATCCTCTAAAACCACTTGCTTATAGACGGTTTCTACTAGATGTTTTCTCACAAAATCGATATTTACTTTAATTTTTTCGCTCAATTCTTTTGCGACATAATTAAAGGTTTTTAAAGTTTTATTAATCTCTCTCAGCGCTTTTTTAAGGTTTCTCGCCTCAATGTTGTTTTTTAGAATCAAACGATAAAGTTCTTCGTTATACACCCCAGCATATTTAGTATAAGCAAGACCGTTTTCACGGTAATGAACATAAAGATATTTTTTATCATCCTTAATTCTGATCTCCACCGTTCCATACAAAAGGCTTTCAAGTCTTTGCCGCAACTTGACTCTTTCATTTACCAACGTTACTAATTTAGTTTCCATCATCAATATATGTGAAACATTTTTGGAAAAAAACAATAGATTTGTTTCACAAATACATTATAGCATGCAAAATTTTAAAAGCAAATTTGTTTTCTGGGATTTAATCATCAAGAATAAATTCTCGCCCGATATAATCAAGTAGTAGTAACTGTTTTACTGGCACTCTTAAATATTGCCCTCTCCGATAAAGGAGCTTTTGTTCGATAAGTTTTTCGGCTATTGTCCCGCAAATGTCATTAAAAGAAACTGAAAAAAACGCTTCAAAGGCTTTAATACTAATCCCTTTTCGTAATCGTAGGCCAAAAATCACATAATTCTCCATTGCCTCTTTCTTGGTTTCTAAGGTTTCGTACTCCTTAAAATCACCTTTTAGATACTTCGTTAAGTTATGGGTATTATTACTTCTTTTCTCTTTTACATAACTAGCGGCGCCTAAACCCACTCCATAATAGGGTTGAAGGGTCCAATAAGTAAGATTATGTCTTGAATAGAAGCGCGAGTCTTTAGCAAAATTCACCACTTCATAATGATGAAAACCAGCTTGTTTTAAGGTTTTACGAACCAAGTGATAATAACGATAGAAGGTGGTTTCATCCATCTCGGGGTATTTATTAATTCCAAATACGGTACCAGGTTCAATCATTAAGGGATATAAAGAAACATGTTCGACCTTGAGACTGATTAGTTTTGCTAAATCTTCTAATAATTCGGCTTCGCTTTGGTTCTTAAAGCCATACATGAGGTCAAGAGAGATGTTGTTAAAGTGATGATCTCGCGCTGTTTTGATGACCGTTTTAACTAGGCGATAATTATGGTGACGCTTAATCTCTTGAAGATACTTCTCATTAAAGGTCTGAACTCCTATTGAAAGACGATTAATGTGAAAACGTTGTAGCAACTCTAATTGGGAAGTAGTCACTAGTTCCGGATTCATTTCAATGGTATATTCGACCCCATAATGATAGTAAGGTTTAAGCATCATAAGAAGAGTTTTAAGATCATCATCACTTAAAGCATTGGGAGTCCCGCCGCCAAGATAAATACTTTTAATGGTCGAGGGTTTAATGTTTAAGCTAACTAGTTCTTGTTTTAAAGCTTCTAAATAAGGACGCACGAATTTATCATGCAACAAAACTTTAGGATAAGCACAATAAGAACACATTAAACGGCAAAAAGGTAAATGAAGATAAAGGGCGTTATTCGGACTTAGACTGATTCTCTTTTTGATATTCATTCATCTGTTTTTGGATCTCTTTGTCCTTAATTGGTTCAAGAACGCGATTTAATTCTTCTCTTGCAATTTCGTCTTCAGATTTTTTATGAAGCCGGTCTTTTTTATTTAAACGTAAGACACGATACAAAATAAAGGTCAGAAGGGCAATCCCTCCAAAGAAAGCAATTAAAAAAATTACAATCCAAATTGAGGCGTCGCTCGCTGCAAGTTTAACAATCATACTACTCCTTCCTTCCGTTTGTTAATCGGGGTGTAAACGAACTTATTCTTAATCTGTTGTTTTGAATAATACCCCATCTCAACTAAGTGATCCATTGAAGTCCTCGCGGTTTCGTAAACACAATTATTATAATGCTTAAATTGTGAAATAGTGTAATATTTCCCTTTTGTGCAGTGATGAGCATAAAATTTTGCTTCCATCTTTTTCATTTTCGGCTCGATTTCAAGAAGATGTAAAACTAAGTTTTCCGCTTCCATCTTACTATAACCAATGGGAATCCGCGGGAGGGCCACATCCACTAAATAACTTACAGTTTGACCTTCTTTAGGAACTGCTGTCTCTTTTACTGTAGGAACGCTTTCTTCTGGCTGATTCTCCATTAAAGGGGCGGGGTTTTCAGAAACTAAGGTGGGAAACGCCGCTAAGGCGTTAGTAGCTTGATCACAGGCACTTAGTAGTATCTTGGTCACAGCATCAAGATAATAGGTTAAATCGCTATTTATCATGGTCGCTTCAAAAGCCGGCTTTAAATCCTCTAGTTCAAAAAGAAGCCCTTCAAAGGGAAGCAAGGCCCCAAGAGGAGTTCCAAGGAGCGAGGCTGCTCCAAGCTTCATTAGTAATAGTGATAACTCCTCGCTATTATAGGTAAAGGGTTTGGTATATAAGATGATAAACTGAAGTACCATGATTCTTAACGAAAATGGGAGTTTTTCTTGACTAACAAAATCAAGCGTTTTAGTGATAACATCACGAATTAAATGCGCTGGTACCGTTGCTGCTTCAAGATTATTAAGAGTTTGAGTTTCGAGTTCGTGGAGGCGGTACTGAAGTGTCTTAGGATCATCAAGAAGAAACTTTGCTGCAACAAGTTTAATAGTTTCTTCACTAAGTGGTTTTACTTCACTTAATAAATCATTTAAGGCAAAGCCATAATTTATAATGGGGATTTGCTCACGATTTATCGCCGTGACCTGATTAGTTTTTACTTTAACGGCAAAGTCACTACTAATTACTTGCTGGTGATAACGGGCCACTTCCTTTAAAACCAGTTCATAAAGCGTGGTTTGATGAGACTCTCCTAATAATGTTAGTTTCAAAATCTTTAAATCCAGTTCGCTAAGTCGACCTAAAAAACCGGGGTTTAGATTAAGCGAAAAACTCGCTCCACGATGATTAAAAATTTCAAGTTCCCGGTTAAAAAAGGCGCGATATGCAAGGATATTTGGCCATAGTGAATCAACTGAAATCAATCTTAATTCCTGCTTTACTTCAGCCTTAGTAGCATAAAGATCATCGGTAAAACGCACTGCAATATCAAGATTGGCCATATCGTCATTTTAGCATAATTAGTATAAAAATAGTAGATTTTACTGCTTTAATCATCATCTAAAGAAAGAATTGACATAAATGCTTCTTGTGGTACTTCCACGCTACCAATTGCCTTCATCCGCTTTTTTCCTTCTTTTTGCTTTTCAAGAAGTTTCTTTTTTCTAGTGATATCACCACCATAACATTTTGCTAAGACATCTTTTCTAACCGCTTTTACATCCGCGCGGGCAATAATCTTATGATTAATCGCGGCTTGAATCGGAATTTCAAATTGTTGCCTAGGAATGATGTTTTTAAGTTTTAAACACATGGCATTCGCGCGATTAAAGGCCGTCGGCTTATAAACGATGGTTGATAAGGCGTCAACTACTTCACCATTAAGAAGAATATCCATCTTTGCAAGATTGGAAGCTCGATATGAAAGCGGCTCATAATCTAAGGTAGCATAACCTTTAGAGAGACTTTTTAACTGATCAAAAAAATTGTAAATAATTTCACTTAGTGGTAATTCATAAATAAGTTCACTGCGATAATCATCAAGATATACTAAATCAAGATATACGCCCCGTCTTTTCTGGCATAACTCCATAATCACCCCAACATATTCTTTTGGTAAGACAATCTCTGCTCTCACAAAAGGTTCACGAATCTCCTTAATTTTGGTTAAATCGGGAAGTTTAGATGGATTATCAAGTTTAATCAAGACACCGGTTGTGAGTTCAATTTCATAAATAACCGAGGGTGAAGTTAAAATGAGGTTAATATCGTATTCGCGTTCGAGCCGCTCCTGGATCACATCCATATGGAGGAGGCCTAAAAAGCCCATTCTAAAGCCAAATCCTAAGGCTGAAGAAGTTTCTGGTTCAAAGCGAAGACTGGCATCATTAAGGGCTAATTTCGCAAGAGCGTCTCTTAAATCGTTATACTTTTTATTATCAACGGGATAAACACCAGAATAGACCATTGGCTGCATAATTTTATAACCAGGAAAAGGGTCCGTAGTCGGCATTGCGGCAAGAGTAATCGTATCTCCAACACGAATATCCTTAATATCTTTAATCTGAGCACTGATAAAACCAACTTCACCACTTCTTAAAACATCGACCTTAACTTCTTTTGGAGTTCTAACACCTAATTCCGTTACTAAATATTTTTTCTGATTTGAATAAAGGAGAATCTCGTCTCCAACACGAATTTCACCATCAAAAATCCTGACTAGCGGAATCACGCCACGATATGAATCATAATAAGAATCAAAGATTAAAGCCTTTAGTGGCCCTTGATCTTGACCTTTAGGAGCGGGGATTTTCATCACAATCTGCTCCAAAATAGCGGCAATATTAGTTCCCATCTTTGCCGAGACGAGGACACAGTCATCGGGATTAAGTCCGATTTTATCCTTAATCTGTTGTTTTACCATATTGACATCCGCGGAAGGAAGATCAATCTTATTAATCACTGGAATAATGGTGAGATTATTATCGATAGCAAGATAGACATTCGAAAGGGTCTGAGCTTCCACTCCTTGGGTCGCATCGACAATTAAAAGCGCACCTTCACAGGCCGCAAGCGAGCGGGAGACTTCATAAGAAAAATCCACGTGTCCTGGAGTATCAATTAAGTTAAAGACATATTCATCATCGTGATAAGTGTATAAAACTCTTACAGCATTAAGCTTAATGGTAATACCGCGTTCGCGTTCAAGGTCCATGGAATCAAGAAGCTGTGATTTCATTTCTCGAGATGAAACGGTATGTGTAAACTCTAAAATGCGATCCGCGATTGTTGATTTCCCGTGATCGATATGGGCAATAATAGAGAAATTACGAATGAATTTTTTATCCACCAAATTATTATATCCTATTTTTACTCATCACTAGCGAGTTCTAATGTTTCAAGAAAACCGGACAATGACTGCGAAAAATCTTCCTCGTTACTGACAAAAGCATAGTTAGAAAAGCGCTTGGTAATGTATTGATAGTGAGAGCGATCACGGAACCTTTGGTCAATTAAAAGCGCAAAACCGGAGTCTTTCTCACTACGAATCACCCGACCAATAGTTTGAAGTAACTTCGCTACCGTCGGATACCAGAGGGCAAATTGATATTCATTTAAACCTTGATCTTTAAAATGTTTGATCTGAGCTTGAACCTGAAAATCTTTAACATTAGGAAGACTTAGTCCCACAATAATTACTCCAGCGAGTCGTTCTTCAATGAGGTCAATACTTTCAGAAAAGATGCCGCCCGTAATACAAAGTCCTAAAGTAGTGATCTCCGGATGAGGTTCAAAATGAGCAAGAAAGGCGCTTTGCTCACTGAGGGTCATTTTTTGACTTTGAACTACCAGTTTTATCTTTAACGCTATTAAATATGGGAGCACTTTGTTTAAATATTCAAAACTAGGAAAATAAGCAATGTAGTTGCCGGTTCGCTTTGAAATCGCAATTTTAATATAATCTGCAACCGCCTCGAGATACTGGTCACGGTAATGATATCTTAAATCAAGACCAGTCGCAAAGAATACTTTAAAACGATCTTTTGAAAAGGGCGACGTTACCGCATAGTAAGAATCACTACTCTTACCACCAAGGACTTCCTTATAGTATTCAATTGGAGAAAGAGTTGCGGAAAAGAAGATTGTCGCACCAGCACCTTCAATGAGTTTTTTAAGATGATCTTTACTACTAAGACAGTTAATACAAAAAGTAGCCTCGCTGATCGTGACTCTCGCATAACGAATAAAGGAGGTCGTTGTGGCGAGTTCATTAATCTTAATAAAACGATTCGTGACAAAGAATAAGTCAACCAAAGACTTAATCCGTTTTTGATGCTTCTCCTTTCCATATTCGATAAAATTTTTATTGAAAGTTTCGATTCGAGTCATGAGTTTTGGATCAAAGGTCTCAAGCACAGTATATTCATCACAGTATAAAGCAGTTAGTTTTTTAAAGTGAGTCAGAAGACTCTTTATCGACCTAACAAGGACTGGATCCTCAATCAGCGGAAAATCTTGAACAACATGATGAATTAACGAAAGCGGAAACTCAATTGAAAACATGTCCTCACTTCGTCTTTTAAGATTATGGGCCTCATCAACTAAAATAAGATCATCACTATAATCATCGAGGAAATGCCGCTGAAAAAAGACAATCGGATCAAAAAAGTAGTTATAGTCACAAAGAATCACATCGGCATAAGTAGAAAGATCAAGTTGCAGTTCAAAGGGACAGACTGCTGTTTCAACTGCAATCTCCATGATCTTATCAGGAGTAATAAGATCATATTTAGCAAAAGTTTTCAAAACGACTTGATTAATTTTTTCATAATAGTTAAGCGCTAGTTCGCAGTCATCAGGATTACAGAGTCGATCTTTAAAAGGGCAGGTCTTTTCCTTAGAACGAATGGAAACTGTTTTCCCCTTAAAGCCAGCAGCGCCAAGAATCAGCAGCGCCTTTTCAGCGGCTTCGATTCCGGAATTCTTGGCGGTTAAGAAAAAGATCTTCCGCTCGACCGTACCATAAAGATTCTTAATAGCGGGATAAAGTGTTGAAATAGTTTTTCCGCTTCCTGTCGCGCCTTCAATAAAAAGATCTTCCTTATTAATTAAGGCGTCATCCACGACTCGCATTAATTCTGCCTGTCCTTCACGGTAATAAGGAAAGGGAAACTTTAACTTCATTAAACTTTGATCACGAAGCGCCTTTTGGGCTTCAATCTCTAAAAAATAATTAAGGTAGTCCGTTAAAAATTGATAAATGTCTTGTCTTAAAGTTTCAAAGTCAAAAAGTTCAATATGTGTATAGACTTCCGCTTTCGTATCCTGTGAAATATAGACTAATTTTACTTTAATCTCCAAGAGTTGATGCTCTTTTGCGTACATATAGGCATAGCATTTTGCCTGCCCTAAATGCCAGTCAAGATTCTCTTTAGCGTATTCACTGGTATCGCCGCGCGAAGTTTTAACTTCTTCGATCATTGGAATCTTCTTGCTAACATCGCGGATGAGGTCGGCTTTTCCGCTAAGAGTAATTTGATAGTCAAGAAGATCAAAGTTTTCTTGTAGATATCTTTCAATTAAAACATCCTGGGTGGCTTGACTTTGATAGATGAGATGAAGGCGACTTCCTTCATTCATAGTGTTTTGATTAAAAATGCGATCATCAATGCTGCCTTTACGGAGCAAAAAATCGACCAGCTGATGGACACTTAATTTTAAAACTGTTTTCATTAGGTAAGAAATTTACCAACCACATCGCGGTGGCCATGATAAAAATCGAGAGCCTTAACGCGTGATTTTTCCTCAATCTGCACTTCTTTAATTAAGATGGTACCATCTTTAACCTGAAGAATTAAGCCTGTTTTAGTAACTTCACGAACAAGACCCGGCTGTCCTAAGGTATCATCATGAACTTCAACACTAAAGATTTTTAAGCGTTTTAAGCCATATAGCAAATAAACACCAGGGAGGTCAGTAAAAGCACGAACTTTATTGACGAAATCTTGCTTTAAAACCGCCGGACTAAGATGCTGCTCTTCTTTTTGGAGCATTGGGGCAAAAGTCACTTGATTAATATCTTGAGGTACTCCTTGGTACTTTCCTTTCAAATAACATGGGATTGATTTTAAGGCGAAATCGACCACTATTGGTTCGATACGTTTTAAAAAGTCAGTATAAATCTCATTTTGAAGGAAAGGAATAACGACTTTATCATACATCATCCCCGCATCCATTTCTTTTACCATTTCCATGAGAGTAAAGCCAGTTTCTTTCATTCCTTGTTCAATCGCCCGCTGAAGCGGGGCGGCACCACGAAGCTTTGGTAGTAATGATCCATGAAAATTTAGTGCCCCATATCGAGGCAGTTTCAAGACTGCTTCAGGAATGATTTGTCCGTAACTAATACAAATAATAAGATCAATTTTTAAATCAATAATGAACTGGTAATCATCCTTAATTCTTCTTGGAGTGAACACTGGAATCTGGTATTTTTGGGCAATTTCTTTGGTTGGAGTGGGAAGTAAATCTTTACTACGAGTACTTTTTGCATCAGCTTTCGTGATGACTCCAACAATTTGATAATCGTTAATAATTAAAGCTTCAAGGAGCTTAGCGGCTAAACATGGAGTTCCAAAAAAGAGAATTCGTATTGCTTTCACCATCTTATTATCTCATATAAACATGTCGCTTGAAATAATAATAAACATGAATATAATTATACTAGAAAGGAATTTTATGAAAAAACGAAATAAACGCGCGATTGATTATATCAACATTAACCTTGGTTTACTAAGCCAAGATCAAACTTACCGAGGGATTTATCAAACAATGGTTTCAAACGATGGTTCTGGAACCATTTTTATTGAAAGAGACCTTAATGGTAAGGATACTGCCACTACTTACCGAGCCTTTGAGAAACGGATGGAGGTCTTACTGCCCAAGATTAAAGTTGTTTTAGAAGCCTATCCTATTAATAAACCAGTGGGACTAAAATACAGTAATTCTGGTGATTTTATCTATCTTTTATGGGCGATTGTCTTAAATGGTTATACCCCAATTCTTATTGATGCCAGAGCCAGTAAAGACATTACCAATAATCTTTTAATAACAACAAAGTGTTCGCTTCTTTTTACTAACGCTAAAGATACCTATAAAGTAGCTTCATATTCGCTTAGTGATGTTGAAAAAATCGCTAATGCTAATGTGGCTTATTCTTATGTACCAGGAGCTTCAATTCTCTTTGTCACCTCAGGAACAACGGGAACCCCAAAACTCATTGTTCATGATGAAGCCAGTATCGTGCAACAAGTTTTTGCGGCTAAAAAGATGGGTGAGTTCTCAGCTGATATTGTTTTCCCCAGGAAAACTGGGGATTTAAGAATCTTAGCTTCACTACCTTTCCATCATATTTTTGGCTTTGTAGCGATTATGCTTTGGTTTACGTTTTATGGTAAAACAATCATCTTCCCGGCTCAGTTCCAACCAAAAGATTTAGTAGGAGCCTGTAAGGAACTAAAAGTGACTCACGTCTTTAGTGTCCCGCTTTTCTGGGATAGCGTTGTTCAAACCTTAAATCGAACTTTAGATCTTGAAAAACCAGTTAAAAAGCAATTAGTAAATAATATCATTAAATATAATTTAGGGAAAATCTCCTTACTAAAGGCCAATATTGCGGCCTTTAAGCCCATTACCAAGAAAGTGCAGGCGAGTATTCTGGGAACTCATCTTCGCTTTTGCATCTCAGGAGGTGGTTACTTATCAAGTAATACTTTAGAGACCATTAATGGCCTTGGTTATCCGCTTCATAACGGCTTTGGAATGACGGAATGCGGCATTACTAGTGTCGATTTTTCTAATACCATCGCCGGCCGTTGCCTCAACTCCATTGGCCGCCCTTTCTACGGCACTGAATATCGGATTAAGAATCCTAATGCTGAAGGAATTGGAGAATTACTCGTCAAATCAACCTACCTCCATTCAGGAGAAATCATTAATAATGTTAATACCGCGGTACCTCTTGACCAAGACGGCTTTTTCGCAACTGGTGATATGGCAATGATGGACCAACATGGTAACTACTTTATCAAAGGAAGAATTAAGGAAATCATTATTAAGGAAAACGGGGAAAACGTCTATCCTGATGAAGTTGAGGCTTTCTATAAGGATATTAAAGATATTACAAGACTTTCCGTATTAGGAATTAGTTATCTTCCGAATACCGAGGAAATTGTCTTAGTAATTAATCAAAAGAAAGATCTTACAAACGAAGAGTTTGAAGTCTTAAAAACCAGCATCTTCAGTGTCACAAATAAACTGCCTTTGCATCTAAAACCGAATCGGGTTCTCTTCACCAACATCGAGATTCCACTTTCTAGTTCTCTTAAAGTCCGTCGTAACGAACTACGAAAACTAATTCTTGCCATGCCAAATGAATACATCAGCGCTGACGAGAATACCACAACAAGCGACTTAGTAGTCATTCTTCCAGAAGATGAAGAAAAATATATCAAGCCTTTAAAGATTATCTTCTCAAAGATTCTTATTTTACCTCCGGAAAAGATTACTAATACCGGACATTTTATCACTGATTTTGGAGGAGATTCGCTTTCCTATATCCAACTCATTAGTGATGTTGAAGAAACTTTTAATATTAGTATCTCTGATAATATGATTGGTCAATTGACGAATGTCATTGACTTCTACCGTGAAGTAAAATATTCTCTTACAAAGAAATAAAGATATTGATTGATATAGTTTTAGTTTTCTGCTAAAATTAACAAAGCATAAGGAGCAATGATGAAAGTAAACAAATCCCAAGTAAAAAGCGACCGTACTTCAAAAGCGGCAAATTTAAGAAATTCATCTTTTAAATCTAAAATGAGAACTCAAGCAAAAAGGGTCCGCCTTGCAGTTACTAAAAACGACAAGGAACTCGCTTTAGTTGAACTCGCCAAAGCCAATAGTTTAATTGATAAGTCAGTTTCAAAACACGTCCAACACTATAAGACCGCGGCTCGTCAAAAATCAACACTAGCTAATCTTGTTAACTCATTATAGTTGAAAGATTTAGAATAAAAAGTTCGATCCCCATTAAGTGGCCAATCTGGCCACTTTTTATTTGAAATTCAAGTTCATTAAGTGCTTGAATCATGCGCTTTAAAGTAGTAATCTTAATCGCGTTAGCGTTTAATTTACTAAGTGGTAAAGCCTTAACATTTAACGCTTCAATAATTGCTTCATAAGAGTACTTTTTTTCAATCATTTCTTTTACAAGTAAGTATTTTCGAAACTCATTATAAAGAATTGTTACTAAAGCCTCAACGGAAAATTGCAGTCGCATCAATTTTTGAAACCTCACGTACGCTAAATAGAATTGTTGTTCCATAATGGCATTCGTCAGTTCATAAACACGAATATTAGAAACATCACTTACAATTTCTTGAATATCACTAGTAGTTAGGTGATCTTTATAAGTGGTGATTTTTTGTAGTTCGCTCATTAAAAGGAGCATGTTTTCACTTAAAAAATCATAGAATAATGAAACAGCATTAGGATCAATGGTAACACCGTTTTGGAACAAATAAGTTTTAATATATTCATGGACTACTTCTTTCTCGTAGCGCTTCGTCATCAGGTTAAAACTCTTCTTCAAAGGAATCAGCAAACTAGCTTCAACAATTGTATCGAAAAGGATAATAATATTGAGTTCTGGAAGCGCGGCTAGTTTTAAGAAAAGTTCCGTCGCGATACTGTCTTTTTCAAAAAGAAAATAGGGATTATCAATTATATAAACAATGTCATTTAAAAAAATAGTGCCTTCACTTAATGTGTTGTTGATGTTATTTAAATCATCACCGTGAAGATAAACTTGTTCTAAGGATGAATAATTCTTCTTTAAATCATCTAAAATCTCTTTTTTGAGAAGATCAAATTGATTTGTAAGATAGACTATTTTCATAAGTAAATTATACCTAGAATTAGCCAAAATAGTAAGAATACTCAATACTCCCCGACTTGGAAGTGAGATGAGTTTTAATGTGACGTTTCTTTAGTTCAAGAAGAAGATCCTCATCAGGATGTCCATACCGGTTGATCGCAGCAACACTAATAATCACCTCGTCTGGCTTTAATAAATCAAGAAGTTTAGTTGAAGTTCCGTTTCGAGCACCATGATGACTAAGCTTTAGAACATCTGCCGTTAAAGTAGGCGTCATCATCATGATTGTTTCTAAAACGGAAGCCCTGGCATCACCTAGCAGGAGGAAATTAGTACGGCTAAGTCTAAAAGACAAAACCAGCGAACTATCATTTTCGTCTTGTGATGCTAAGTGATTGTGATTCTGAAGAAAAATGGTTCCGCGATAATAAATCGGCATGAAATTATGGCGTGAGTAAAAATGGTGCACGGGAAACTTTTTCGTTAAACTCATTACACCGCCATTATGATCAAAGTCATCATGAGTAGTAATTAAATAATCAAGCGCAAAAACGCCTTCTTTTTTAAGAAATGGAATAATTATTTCATCTGCGATTTCAAAGCTCTGATTTCCTCCAGTATCAATGAGGATTGTCAAGTCGCGGTGACGAATCAAGGTAGCATCACCCTGACCGACATTAATAAAGACAACTTTGCTCTCGTATAAGTGATTAAGTGGAAGAAATGTTATTAAAAGTGGCATCGTTATAATTCCAAAAATAGCGCGTTTTTGCCGCTTATTTCTACTCTCAATCGCGTATATAACTCCCAAAACTCCTAGAATCAGAAAAACTAATCCCGTAAGAGTCAACTCAGGAAAGTATATCCTCCCATCCACTCCCCCAACAAAGCTAATCGTCCTTAAAAAGAGTTTTTCATAGGAGACTATTACGAAATTTAACGGCAAAACTAAGGATAAGATGCTTAGAATAACGCCCCCAAGGATCATTATTTGGAGTGGAATCACAAAAATGAGACCAAAAATATTAATGACTCCTTGATAATAAACTAAGAGAGGAGTTGTCACTACAAAAAGAAACAGTAGCCGCTTTATTCTTCTAAAAACTAAGCCACGAGGATGAAAAAACTCGCGAAAAATAATAACAAAATATGTAAAACCAAAGGCTAAATCATTAACAAGAAAGGGATTATATAAGAGCATCATGATGCCAAAAGAAAGATTCAGAGTCAAAGTTCTTGGATGACGCTGCTGCTTGCAATAAAGTATGCTGAGATAGAGGAAAAGCATGCGCATTAGGGCGAATGATGCCGGATTTAAGTACCACAAAAATAGAACCAAACAAAACTTAATAAGAAAAGCAACCTTTCCTTTTTTAAAACGCCCTAAAGCCCGATCAATAACTAAAACAAAGCATAAATGCAAGAGACCTGTCTCAGAAAAGATTCTTCCTAGTTCGATATCATAAACAGCAGTTACCACATCGTTTGTGGTCCCAAAAAACATTCCGTTAATAATTCCATGACCCGGACCATAAAACAGACCCTCGAGAAAACTACTAAGAGCATGAGAGCGAAAAACACTCTTTAGAATTAAAGAAAGTTCTTGAACTTCAATTGAATTAGTCACTCCTAGTCCGTTAAGATACTCATTAAAGTTAAAACGTGATTCATAGGTAGTAAAATTAAAAGTCGCTTTCGTACCTTGAAGCAAAATGAAATCTCCCACTTCAAAAGAATGATCTGGTCTTTGGATGTAATAACGCTTAAATAGCGACTTAATCACAAAATAGTCCTCGCTTCTTTTAATAATAACCCCGTATATGCGACCCTGATGTGTCAGTTCAAAGGGAAGATATCTTAAAAGAATCCCAACCGCAAAACCAGTTCCAATAATAAAAAGACCAGAGTAACGTTTTTTCCGTACCAAGATGACGAGCGGAAGACCAAGGAGAAAAAGCGACAGAATTATTCCTTCAGACGAAAGAAGAATTCCTGCCACAAGACTAAGAAAAAGCGCGAGCAGCATTAGACATGAAGGATTACATAATTTCTTACTTTATTATAAGTCGCACTTCCGATACCTTTAACTTCAATTAGTTCTTCAAGTGAATCAATGCGGTTACTCGCCCGGTACGAGACAATCGCACTAGCAATCGAAGATGAAATTCCATTAATCGTTGCAAGATCCGTCGCACTATCAGCATTAACATTGACCTTAACAATTGGGGCGTCGCCACAAACATCATTAACATCGTATTTTGGGGCAATGTAATAAGTAGTGCCTTTTGACAAAGCTAAATCATAAAAGAAGGCTAGTTCATCAGCATTAGTGGTGATCCCACCAGCATCATTAATCAAATTACCTAAAGTATAGTTTTCCTTATATGGATAACTTCCTTGTCGCATCACTTCGCCTTCAATAGTAACTGATGCTAGACTTACCTCCGTTAGTGGTTCAAGCGGAGTCGCTTGATTTGGATCAACCGCTAATAAAACCACAATCCCGACAATCGTCAGTGCTACAATCGCAATAATAATTTTAAACATATCTACCCACTATCTTCTAATAGCGAGTCATCTAAACAAAAAAAGTATTAAATTACTTAATACTCTTTATTTGCAACTAAATGATTAATTAATCTCTAATAACGTAATTGTAATGTCTTCACCCTTCGGGTTTTTGTAAGTGGTCTTTTCGCCAACTTTCTTTCCTAAAAGAGCTTTACCTAAAGAACTTGAAGCCGAAATCTTGCCGTTAATGGTGTCAGTTTCTACCGAAGTAACGAGCATGTAATCAACTTTCACTCCTTTAAGAAGAATTTTAACTCTTGAAGTCACGCAAGCTGCTGGAGCAATAAAATCACTCACCTCAGCTTGACAAGCAGCGAATTCGTTATGCTTCCCTTTGCTCTTAAAATGGGGTTGATACTTATCTAGTAGTTTCAAAACCTCATCAGCGATTTGTTTTCGTTCGCTGGCAATATCTTTTGCCACGTGATCTTTAAAAATCGCATCAATATCAAGAACTCGTCCTTCAAGTCGTCCGAGTTTTTCTCTTGCAAAAGTATAATCGGCATTTTCCGATAGATCACCGTTTTCTCTTGCGGCCTTTAGTTCTTCTTTTGTCGTCGGAATTTGGACATCAATAATATTGCGGTATTCATTTTGTAAGGTCTTTGAATACTCATGAGTCAAGAATAAACCGTTTTGTGTCAAATCATCCATTTTCATAAGAAGGGGCTTTAATTCTTTTTTAAGATCCGCGGCCATTTTTTCTTTTACGGGCCTTAAAGATAGAAACACTGAATCAATTTTCGCCTCTTGTGGCGCTTGTGTTTTCGTTATCATTTCTTTGTCCTCCTTTTTAAGTCTTTTGTTATAATATCATAGGTCGGAGGTATAATCAAGAACTTTATGAAAAATAAGTCGCTGATTCTCTTTTTACTTTTTTTTCGAATTTCTTTTCTTACTTTAGGTGGAGGGCACATAATGCTCCCATTTATCAAGAAAGAAGTTGTGACAAAAAAAGGCATCCTAAGCGAAAATGATTTTGTAAAAATCCTCACCATCTCGCAAAGCATCCCAGGACCAATGTCGATTAATCTAGCCCTAAATGTTGGTTTTACCATCAAAGGGGTTTTTGGAGCCTTTGTTTCTTTACTTGGGATCACCCTCCCAAGCCTCATTATCATCAGTCTTTTAACTCTTCTTTATAATTACATCCTCGGCTTTGAATGGATTAATTATTTCCTTTTAGGAATGAAGTGTGCCTTCTCAATTATTCTGATTAGCACGGCCTGTCAGATGATTAAGCAACTAAAACTAAAATGGCTTAATATCGTCTTAATGATTCTTGTCATCGCTTTAGTGATTCTTTTTACGATTCTTGACATCACAGTTTCCTTTATCTTTTATATTCTTGGCACGCTCCTGATTTTCATTGTGCTTTCTTTATTTAAGAAAACGAGGTCTTTATTATGAAGTACCTAATGCTTTTTTGGGTCTTTTTTAAAGTCTCCATTATGACGATTGGCGGTGGTCAAGCCATGATCCCCTTTCTCATTGATGAACTCGTTAGTAGTAATCTTATGACGCTAGAAGCCATTTATGACTTCCTTTCCATCAGTGAGCTTCTTCCTGGCCCTTTTGCCACTGATATCGCAACATTCGTTGGAAGTAATGTCGGCGGGGTTTTTGGTTCGATTATCGCGGTATTAGGAATGGTTCTTCCTTCAATTCTCGGAACGATTGTTATTACGCTCCTGCTAAAAAGAATTCTTAAAAAAGAAGTAGTAGAACAACTCTTTGCCTTCTTAAGACCAGTGGTCATTAGTTTAATCTTAATGGTTGGAGTAATAATGATTAAAGATCTCTTCTTGGTGGAAAGTTCAAGTTATCAAGATTTAATCAAAGTTTACCCCATCATTCTCATCCTTTACTTTGGTCACCGCCTCATCAAGAAAAAAGAGATGTCACCATTATTCCTCGTCCTCTTCTCTGGAGTTATTTCACTAATTGTTCTCATCTAATTAGTGGGACTATTTTCTGCTATAATAACATCGTGAAACGGAAAATCGGGAAATTTATTGTCAGGTTCGTGACCTTATTTTCCTTTACATGGGCGACCAGACTTCTATATCGCTTCGTAATGAAACGAAAGTTAAATTTAAAACATCCAACCTTGTTTAGTGAAAAATTAATGTGGCTCAAACTTTACTCCGATCATGAATTTATGAGTCAGTGTAGTGACAAAGTTTTAATCAAGGAATTACTGATTAAAAATGGTTTTGAACGTTATGTGATTAAAAATCTTGCTGTCTATGAACAGGCCAAAGACATTGATTTTAAAGCTCTTCCACAACAATTTGCGATGAAGACTAACCACGGCTATGCCACCAATATTATCTGTTTTAATAAAGATGAGTTAGACCAAAAGAAAGCCCGTCAGAAAATGGCAAGATTCATGCGCAAAGACTACAGTATCGCTGCTAGTGGGGCTGAAATTCAATACCGAAATATCAAAAGAAAGATTCTCGTTGAGCCGCTTCTCCTTGAAAATGGCGAACTACCTGATGATCTTAAAGTCTATTGCATTAATGGGGAACCAGTCGCGACAATGGTTTGTCAAAACCGTGATGCTGAAACTGGAAAAGCCACAAAATATCTGGTAGATCCTGCATGGAATCTCCTCCGAATTAATTCTGATGGTAAGAAAGCTCCTCCTGATTTTAAACTAGTTCCCCCGCCTAATTTATCAGAACTCTACCAACTAGCACGAGCTTTGTCCACAGGAATTCCGTTTGTCCGCGTTGATTTTTATATCCTTAATAATGTCCTTTATTTTGGTGAACTAACCTTTACTCCAAGTGCTGGAGTTAGTAAGAATCTTAATGAAGTTGATCGTGCCTGGGGCGAACGTTTGGTACTTCCAGAAAAAGACGCAAAATACTTAGATACTTGGATTAAAGTTAAATAAGTGGTACTGGACGATTAAGAGTTTGGTCAAAATACCATTCGTTTTGATAATAGACTGCAAAAGTCTCATTACTATTACGCTTCTTCCAGTTTTCACTTGGTAGTGAATCAACATAAGCATCACCGCGAATATCATCAATGAAGAGTTGCAATTCCGGATTAGCGTTATATCCAATATGCATGTTCTCGTTTTCAAACCGACAGTCCTTAGGAATAATCAGCCATTCAAGAGCGGAGGCATTATAAAACGCATTGTCTCCTAAAAAACTCAAATTCCTAAAATAAGTACCTTTAAACCTTTTGGTATTGCCAAAAGCCTGTCTCTTAATAGTTTTTATATGATCGACATTCTCCAAAGAGATAATTCCTGAATCATTAAAAGCTAAATCGCTGATGACATCAAGATTCATCGGGAAAACCACTCTCTCTAGATTTTCAGTATGCGCAAAGTTACTGGAGGCCGCATATTCAAAAAACATTGTTGAGGGAAAGATAATTTCTCGCAGTGCTTGAGCGTATGCAAAGGTGTTATAACCTAAACGAACGACATATTCTTCACGGTCAAAACTATTCCCTGGGACCTGAAAAGCAATTGATTCAATGCTTGTATCACCATTAAAGGAGTCACTATCAATAACGTGAAGATGTCGTTTCGCCCCTGCAACTTGAATTACATCAGGAAACACAAATTCTTTAATGGTTCCTTGATACTCAGAATCAATACCTGAAAAATCATATCGCTGTCCCCGAAGGATAAATTCAAATAAGAAATCAGCCTCATAAAGCGGGAAAAAGGCCGTATCAATTCTTAAATTACTATGTGATTTATCCCAGCGACTAAATTCATAACGGGAGCCGTTTAAGTCAGGACGTTTAAGGGCGCTGACATCAGGTAATGAATTCACACCTTGTCCGTATCGAATTCCGGTTTCTTCATAGATTAGATTTGCTTCATAATCATAAAAAGAAGCGGTCACACTAATATTAAAAATGTCATATAGGGAGCCAGTTGTGATCATAATCATAAAACTCCCAAGGCAAAGGGAAACAACCGCAAAGATCGAAATTAACACGCCACTAATACGTCGTTTCATTACTATTTAGGTACCGGAGCTTGTAAGGCCTCATCAAAATACCATTCTCCTTCATAATAACATCTAAGATTATTTATCCCATTTTTATTCCAGTCAGAACTAAGATTTCTCACATCGTCATTTTCAACGACAAATAAAACTAGACTCGATGGCGATCCTAAAAACACCTTTGTTGGTTGTTCAAAAGTAACGCCAGAAGGAATGATAAACCACTCCATCTTCTCACAAAGATTAAAGATACTATAACTAAGTCGCAATAACTTTCTTAGATACCCAATATTAGTAAGACTACTGCACTTATAAAACATATTGTTAGAAATCGCTTCGATATCACTAGGTAACACTATTTCTTTTAATGCCGGGAGGTTTGAGAAAACTTCATGTCCAATACTTTCAAATGATGTCGCCTTAAAAACAATCTTTTCTAGCAAGAGATTATTGATAATAGCTTGATGTCCTAAATCCTTTACATTTTCGGAAAAAATAATAGTTTTTAAACGAGCCATCTTGATAAAAGCTTTGCTTTCAATAATTACTTTGCGGTACTCGGCTTCTTTTTGAAATGGTAAGAACTCAATATGTTCAAGAAAAGGATTATCTAAAAAAGCATTGGTTTTTACGGTGGCCAGACGTTTGTTAGTGCCTTCGTGGGTAATGGTACCTGGAATCACTAACTTTGTAATTTCGTAATTATTCTGATACTCTTCTTTAAAGCCTTGAATATCGAAATAAACTTTATCATATCTAATCTCCAACATCTCTTTAGCTTCGTAAAGTGGGAATACTTTAAGGGGACGCTTAATCATGGTGAGATCTTGGTCCCACCCTTTTAAGGTATTAAAATAAATTGTTTCAACATAAGTCTTAGGCAGGGAATCATAGTAAACCTGTGGAATCTTGTAACTACTCCCATATCTAACTGTGGTCTCATGAACCAATTCCTTTTTCTCGTTATAAACCTCAAGTGTTAATGGTCCCGTAAGGAAACTTCGCACCACGGGAATATTTGCGACCACCGAAACAAGGACCAAGGTGGCAGCAAACGAAACAGTAGTGAAGAAAAGTTTCTTACTCATTAAACTCCTTTTGATATTGTAGATAGATTTCTTGTGCGAGGGTTTCTTCTTCATCATTAAGGATGACAAAACTATCGTTTAATACTTTAAAAGCCAAAATGGTCCCAGGATCTAATAGTGGTGTCATATAAAAAATCTCAAGATTACTATCCGCAACTTTAACACTAAAAATCACTTCAAATTCATGGTCAATACCATCAATTGCCACAAGCACATGGTTATGGTTCATAATTAACACTCCTCAAATATGTATCAAGAATTAAACAAGCAGCAACTTCATCAACACATTCTTTCCTCCGCGCTAAAGACGCCTCGGCAGCACGGAGATTTTTATTCGCCATGATAGAAGTGAGACGTTCATCAATTAAGACTACTTTTAACCCGAGTTCGGTCTCAAGAAGGGCTTTAAATGCTAAAACTTGTCGTGACATAAAGGACTCGGTTCCTTGCATGTTTAGGGGATAGCCTAAGGCTACTACTTGAACTTGATGCTCTTTAACAATGTCTTTTAAAACTACAAGACTGGTATTAACCATACTGCTTTTAAATCTAATCGTGGTTAAGGGATGACAAAAGGTAGTGCCAGGATCATTAATCGCAACTCCCAACGTCTTTGTTCCTAAATCTAAGCCTAAAACCATCATAAAAGCGCTAGAATCCTCGCTTCAATACCAGTTAGATCCTTAGTAGTGCTACCTTGAACGAAGGTTGGTCGCCCACCGCCAAGTAACGAATATGTTTCTTTTAGTGACTCAAAAAGACTTCTTGCCTTAGCTAAATCATTACTACTAGCTAAAAGAAAAGTCGTTTGACGGTTCATCGTACTAGCAAGAAACACCACTACTTGAGAATCGTTTTTAAGTTCGTCAACCATGTTCTTAAGAAGTTCAAGTTTTTGGTTAGTAAAGTAACAATAAAGCTTGATTCCATCTTTAATAACTAAAGACTTTTTTACCGCTTCTTTTAAGTTATTAGCAATAATAGTTTCTAAAGTAACAATCTCAGCTTCAAGTCGCAGTTGCTCCTTTTTATGAGCCGTGAGTTTTGAGGCAAGTTCAGCATTACTTTTCACGTTTAGTTCGGTTCTGACATGATTAAGGTGGGCCTCTTCTTCAAGCACGAATTGATATGCCGCGAGTGAGGCTTTTGCTTCAATGCGGCGAACTCCACTTGCGATTGAGGTTTCGTTTACAATTTTAAAAAGACCAATTTCTTCAGTATTACTGACATGAGAGCCGCCACAGAATTCTGAAGACACATTTTTAAAGGTCACGACACGAACTTGATCTTGATATTTATCATCAAAAACATGTTTTGTCGCTTGTTGCTTTGCCGCTTCAAGATCCATCACTTTGATTTCGGCCTTAAGTTTCGCGGCGACAACTTCATTTACTAAATATTCAATATCAAATAATTCTTTTTTTGTTAAAGCACGATCAAAACCAAAGTCAAAGCGTAAATACTCGCTTGTGACACTAGATCCCATCTGTCGTGCTGAGATTCCTAGAACTTGGTCCAAGGCCCCTTGAAGTAAGTGAGCGGCCGAGTGATGACGTCGCACGAGATTTTTGTGGTGATAATCAACTTGAAGCAGAACTTTATCTTTAATCTTAATGGTTCCAAACAAGACATTAATACGGTGGAAATGCTGCCCATTTGGAGCTTTAAAAACTGCAGGTACTTCCGCTAAGAAATCTTGACCTTTAATCGTTCCAAGATCACTTACTTGACCGCCACTTTCAGCATAAAAATTAGTATAGTCAGTCGCAACAACACCACTTTCATCAAGTTCGGTGACTGCAGTTTCGTTCATGAAGAGTCCGGTCACTAACGCCCGAACCTGCTTTTGGTCAAGATATTCGCTTGGTGTTTTAAAGGCCAAATAATCAGGAGCCTGTTTTCCCATTGAATCGATTTCATTTCTCGCATTGCGCGCCATTTCTTTTTGCTTAATCATCAAGGCTTGAAATTCACTAACATCAAAACTAAGACCTTTTTCAAGCAGCAGTTCTTGACTTAGTTCAAAAGGGAAGCCAAAAGTATCGTGAAGTTTAAAGACGGCAGCCCCATCAACTATTTCATGCCGCTCAATCATTTGGTCTAAGAGTTCTTGGCCACTAGATAAGGTTTTTAAAAACCTGATTTCTTCACCAAGGATTAATTGTTTAACCTTCGCCTCGTGTTCTTTTAGTTCGGGATAAAAATGCTGCATCACGGTGATGACACTCGTTACTAATTCACTTAAAAAGGGGCGCGTGATTCCCAGTTTCTTAGCAAACACCATCGCCCGTCTTAAAAGTCTTCTTAAAACATAGCCGCGACCATCTTTAGCAAAGATTTCGCCATCAGATAAGGCAAATACACACGCGCGTGTATGGTCCGCAATAACGCGATACGCGACCTTATTATCAAAGTAACTTCCTTTTGAGAAAGTTTCGATTTTCTTAATAATAGGCCAGAATAAGTCGGTTTCAAAATTTGATTCCGTTCCCTGAAGAATACAGGCAAAGCGTTCAAGGCCCGCTCCGGTATCAATGTTTTTGAAGGGCAGTTCCTGATACTGTTCTCTTGAAACGCCTTCCACAGCATTAAACTGGGAAAAAACAATGCCCCAGATTTCAATATAACGATCGTTTTCAATTTCTTCTTTTAGTAACTTGGTCCCAAAATTATTTGGATCATATTTAAGACCGCGATCATAAAAGACTTCGGTGTTCGGACCAGCGGGACCAGAACCAATTTCCCAGTAATTACCAGCAAGCGGGATGACATGATCTTCCTTTAATCCAAGACGTAACCAGTGTTGACGAGTTTCCTCATCGCTGGGATGAAAAGTAACATAGATTTTATCGATTTCAAAGGCAAAATACGTTTGACTAGTAAGAATTTCAAAGGCAAATTCAATGGCTTCTTTACGGAAGTAATCACCAATTGAAAAATTGCCCATCATCTCAAAAAAAGTCTGATGACGGTCGGTTTTCCCAACATTTTCAATATCATTGGTCCGAATACATTTTTGAACATCGGTTAATCTTCTTGATGGGGGGATTTTTTCACCATCAAAGTATTTTTTAAGCGCCGCTATTCCAGAATTAATCCAAAGAAGACTCGGATCATTAATCGGAATCAAGGAGGCACTTTTAATTATTTGATGCTGTTTACTCTTAAAAAAGTCCAGCCACATTTCTCTTATTTCATTGCTCGACATGTATTTCATGTTAATAATTATACTCCAATAATGGACATTAATAAAGCAAGAAAAATGCTTCCTCTTGTAAAAATATTTTTGTTGTGCTACAATTTATAAATCTTATTTTATTAAGAAAAAGGAGAAATTATGCGAATAAGAAATCTATTACTCACCAGTCTAGCTAGTCTCTCAATTGTGGCCACTATGGCCGCATGTGATCCTGTTGTTCCTCCTGAGAAACCGCTACTTTCTCTTGAATGGACGACCAAAGAGAACAACCTTCAAGATAAGTATCTTGGCGACAACAATCGTTTACCGGCTTATAATTTTGCAGGTCGTAAAATTGCCGCGATTACGGTTGACCCAGGCTATATTCCTGTAATCGGACTTAGTTTAACCACAACTGTTGATTATGATGAAGGAGTTGATGCGTATCTTGAATATCTTGCTGGGGATGAATTTCTTGATGAGTATGGCGAACCTACTTATACTATGCAAGAAACCTCCGCAGGGATTGTGGTGATTTCAATCTTTGATAATGGAGATATTGGCACGCTATTAATGTTTGTTGAACCAGATGAAGATAGCTACATTTCGATTACATCCTATGTTGTTTGGGCCGCTTATCCCACAAATTTCATGAATGCTTCTTTCTTACATGAATTATTTGTTCCAATCGACATTGAAACCATAGGTTGTGAAGGTTATACTTCCCCGTTCTATGGTTCAAGTTTAAGAGTCCGTGGCTGTGAAATGCTTGCCCAAGTTGGTTACAATAGTGAAGAAAATGCTATTAATGGTCGAACCAAATATATTGAAGTCATGACTGCCGCTGGTTTTGCGGTAACTAATCTTCAATTAAATGATGGAAGTACGATTGAAGTCTATCAAAAAGGTGGCGCTCGAGTCTATTTTGAACCGATTGCACTTGATGACTACGGTTCACATGTTTTAACGATTCGTTACATGTAAGGAGGTCGAAATGAGATTAAATAAGTTATTAATGGTGCTTGGAGCAAGCGTAACGCTTGGTACCTCCCTTGTAGCTTGCGAACCCGATGTCCCGCCGCCGCCAGTAGTACCAACTGCTTGGACTCAAGCGGAACTAGATATCTTTAATAAGTATTGGGGTGAAGGTAATGCTCTCCCATACTATTACTTTGAAGGAATGGTCGTAACCGCGGTTGTTTCAGAAGAAGAAGGAAAATTCGGTCGTCTTGAAGTTGAAATCACTACCACCGTTAGTTATGATGAAACAATTGAAGAATATATTACGTTCATGGAAGAGAATGAATGGAGTGTTGAAGATCAAGGTGATTTAGTCTTTGGTCAAATTCAAAATGAAGCAGGTAATTTCATTATTGCCCTCATTACTTATGGCGAAGAAGACACCTTAATGATCACCGCTTATGTCTATTATATGAACTGGCCGAGTACCCTCCTTGAAAATAGTTTCCCTGATGCTCCGATTCCTGAAATTGATTTAACGACTAATTATTATTCAGCTTTCGTCTTTGGTTCTTGGGAAGAAGAAGGCATCTTCTTTGGAGTTAAAGTTATGGATGTTGTTGAAGCCGATAAAGCCGGTATCATCACTAAATGGAACGAAGATCTGGTCGCTCTTGGTTATGAACATCGAACCAGCGCGAATGCTGAAGTTGGAGAATTCTATCATCATGCCGCTTCCGGTCTTAACTCGCGAATTGTTCTTGATGAAGAAGGCGATATCTTTGTTCGTGTTAATAATCAAGACCCCACCAATTACTAATTGGTTGAATTAAGATTCATCAACAAACACCGCCTCAAAAGCGGTGTTTTTAACTTCATTCTAATTTATTAGAATAATTTAGATATAATAAAGTGTGAAAGGAAAAACATGTTAATCATCTCAATCAATGCGGGCAGTAGTTCCCTCAAATTTAAACTCTATAATATGCCACGAGGCACAGTCATCTGTGGCGGTCTTTTTGAAAGAATTGATCTTGAAAGTGGTATTTTTACACTGAAGATTAATGGCACTAAGGAGGAAAAGCACCTTCAAGTTCCTAGTCATGGCTTTGCTCTTCAAATGTTGCTTGATACTTTAATCTCAAAGAAAATCATTAAGAGTTATCATGATATTAAAGCGGCGGGCCATCGTGTTGTCCAAGGTGGCAGTTTATTCAAGCGTTCCGCACCAATCACGACGACAAGTAAGGCACAGGTGGCGTCCCTAATTCCTTTAGCCCCACTTCATAATGAACCCGAATTAAACTGTGCGACGGCCTTTGAGGCGATTCTTCCGAACCTTTTTCAAGTCTTTGTCTTTGATACTTCCTTTCATCAAACAATGGAAGAGGCTGATTATTTATTCCCGATTCCTTATGATTTAGCAATGAAACATCAATTAAGAAGATACGGGGCTCATGGTACTAGCCATCAATATCTTGCCAAGATAGTAGAGCAAAAGATCATCCGCAATAAAAAGTCATACAAGCTCATTTCTTGTCATATTGGAAGCGGTGCTTCAATCTGTGCGATTAAAGATGGAAAAAGTATTGCAACCTCAATGGGTTTAACACCACTTGGTGGGATCATGATGGGAACTAGAAGTGGCGATATGGATCCAAGTGTTTATTATTACCTCCAAAAGCTTGAAGGTCTTACTAATGAAGCAACTTTCCAGCTCCTTAACCGAAAGTCTGGAC
Source organism: Erysipelotrichaceae bacterium (assembly GCA_031271635.1). GTDB lineage: Bacteria > Bacillota_I > Bacilli_A > RFN20 > CAG-826 > JAISVG01. The sequence continues at coordinate 6,007 of JAISVG010000044.1, read as the reverse complement.
TTGCTGGAGTTTCGATGCTTTCTTCTGATTCTCGTGATGTCTTAGAAGCTGAGGCTAGAGGCGACAAAAACGCCATTATTGCTGATGAATTATTTGTAAGAAGAAGCGCAGATTTTATCTCACAATATTATGGAAGACTTGGCGGGGCGGATGTCATTGTCTTTTCGGCTGGTATTGGTGAGAATTCACCAGAATACCGGGAACGGGTTGTGAGGAGTCTTGAGGAAGCCTACAAGCTCGATATCGATCTTGAACTCAATAAAAAGACTCGTGGCACTTTCATGAAACTTTCAACACCAAAATCAAAAGTGAAAATCTATGTCATTCCCACTGACGAAGAATTAATGATCGCAAAAGATGCCTATCAACTATATCAGGAGCAACAAAATGAACCAAAATAATTATCAAAAAGTGAGCAAACAACTCCTTAAACTTATTAAGCAATATGACAAAATTGTCGTCTTCCGTCATGCGATTCCAGATTTTGATGCTCTTGGATCACAGATGGGACTGGTGAGCTGGTTAAAAGACAATTTCAAGGCAAAGGAGATTCATTTTGTCGGTGATAACCATGTCACTTTTACCGGACGACTTTATCCTAAAATGGAAGAACTAAAGGATTCGTGGTTTGAACAAAACACCTTCTTAGCTATTGTGATTGATGTGGGAAGTCTTGAAAGAGTCAGTGATCCGCGTTTTACGAAAGCCGACAAAATTGTTAAAATTGATCATCATCCCCATGAACCGGGCTTTGGTGACTTAGATTTAGTCGATACAAGCTTTGCGGCGGCTGCAGAGTTTGTTGTCACTCTTCTCGCTAATATGGGGCGTAAATACCAGTTTTCGAAGGCGGCTGCAAGCTATTTTTATAGTGCCTTAGTCGGTGATACTGGTGGTTTCCGTTTTTCAAGCACCACGAAGCGAACTTTTGAAGTCGCGGCTTTACTTTTAAGTAGCAATATCAACATCAGCGAGATTTACCAACTAATGTTTGAAAAAGAACTGAAAGATTTAGCAGTCCAGAAGTTTATTCTAGATTCATATCAGTTAACGAAACATGGGGTGGCTTACTACATTTTAAAAGAAGATGATCTAACACGAATTGGCATTACCTCCGAACTTGGTAAAGTTTATGTCAATATGTTTTCAAATATTAAGGAAATTGAAGTTTGGTGCTCCATTACTGAAGACAAGAAGGATAACTGCTACCGCGTTTCCATTAGGAGTAAACGTTATCCCATTAGTGAAGTGGCGAAAAAATTTAAGGGTGGTGGCCATAAACAGGCTAGTGGGGCGACACTTCTGAGTCTTGAAGAGCTAAATAGCTTCTTAAAAGCCCTTGATGATGAAATAATCAAGAATTCAAACCTTTAAGTTAAAAACTTAATGATATAATTTGATAGAGGTAAAGAAGCATGATTAAGTCAATGGCAGTTCTCACAAGTGGTGGCGATTCTCCGGGCATGAACGCCGCAATCCGTGCGGTCGTCCGCACCGGTTTAAAGCATAACCTAAAAATGTATATGGTTAGTTTTGGATTTAAAGGTCTTGTCGATGGCAGCATTAAAATGGCGGATCGCGATAGTGTCAAAGATATCATCAATCGCGGCGGCACCATTATTGGTTCGACCAGACTCCCCGAGTTTAAAGAACTTGCCGTACAACAAAAAGCGATTGATAACTTAAGAAAGCATAAAATTGATTCTTTAGTCTGTATTGGTGGCGATGGAACCTATCAGGGCGCCTTAGCGCTCTCGCGTCTTGGCTTCCCAACCGTTGCCCTTCCGGCAACTATTGATAATGATGTTGCCTCAACTGATTATACCATTGGTTTTGATACTTGTTTAAATACCATCATTGATTGTATTGATAAACTCCGCGATACTACTTCCTCTCACCAACGCTGCTCCTTAATTGAAGTCATGGGACGACAATGTGGTGATTTGGCAATTTTTTCTGGTATTGCTGAAGGAGTTGAATTAGTTATGGACTATACTCATCGACCCGAAGAAGTTGATATTATTAAAATCTTAAGTGAATTAAAACGGAAGAAAAAACGACACGCTATCATGCTAGTGAGTGAGAATCTCGTTGATGTTCATGAACTTGCCGACCATATTACTCAAGAAACTGGTTTTGAGACCAAAGCTGAAGTCTTAGGAAGGTTACAACGTGGTGGCTCGCCAACCGCCTTTGACCGTGTCCTTGCTTCAAGACTAGGAAGTCGTGCCGCTGAAATTTTGATTCGCGGCCAATCAGGTCGTTGTATTGGCATGGTTAACAATCAAATCCGGGATTATGATATTGAAGAATCTCTGACATTAAAAAAGCCAGATCGCACCGCCTTATATCAATTACTCGATACCTTAAAGTAGCAATATGTCACACGTTATTGCTTTTGATATTGGAGGAACAAATACTCGAGTCGCGCTTTTTAATGCTGACTATCAACCAGTATCGATCATTAAAATTCCCACTGTTAATACCTCAAAGGAGGCCTTTATTCAGAGTATTAATGACTTAACAGTAAAGCTAATTGCGCTTGTTCCTGAGATAAAATGTGTTGTCTTAGGAGTGGCAGGACGGGTTCGTCTTGATGGTTTTATTGAGGAATTACCAAACTTATTCTTATCAAACATTGATTTTGTGAAGAACTTCCGTGATGAGTTTAATCTCACCGCCTATGTTTTAAATGATGCGGTCGTCGCTGGTTATGCTGAAGCCCTAATTGGAGAAGGAAAAGATTTTGATCGCGTTTATTTTATCACCATTTCAACTGGGGTCGGAGGGGCGCTTTTTATGCATCAAAACTTCATTCCTTCGAGTGATGAAATTGGACATACTTTATTTAAGTATCAGGATACATTTTACGAATTCGAGAAGATAGCTAGTGGCCGTGGCTTAGTGACTTTAGCGAAATTAAATCAGTTAGACCTTAGTACTGCCAAAGATTTTTTTAATGAAGTACGAAGTGGAAACCTTCTCGCAGTAAGAGTTTTTGAAGATTGGATTAGCCTTTTTAGGGAATTCTTAGACTTTATTAGTTATGCCTTTCGTCCCGATATTGTGGTTCTAACTGGAGGAGTGCTTCATAATAAGGATCTCTTCTTCCCGCGGCTTACTAATGATTCAAAATTAAGGATTGTTCCCTCGGTTTTATTTGATGATGCCGGCCTTTATGGCGCCGCAGCATATGGTTTTAAGGAGTAAAAATGGAAATTAAATTACATGACAAAGAAGTTCATCATTTAGATGAAAACGCCGCGCTTGATGTTTTAAGACACTCAACTGCCCACTTAATGGCACACGCGATTGAAACTATCTATCCTCAGGCAAAACTTGTAATTGGTCCTAACACTAGCGAAGGTTTTTATTATGATATTGATTTTCAAGGAGTAACTCTAACTGAGGCTGATTTAGAAAAAATTGAAGCCAAAATGAAAGAAATATCAAAAGAAGGAAAAAGTTTCTTTAGAAAAGAAGTCACGAAAGAAGAAGCCCAAATAATTTTTAAGGATAACCCTTATAAACTCGAATTGATTGAAAAAGCAACTGGTCCAATTTCCATCTTTATTGAAGGGAACTTTACCGACTTATGTCGGGGCCCACATCTTAGCGATACCGGAAAGATCAAGCATTTTAAACTCTTGAACCTAGCGGGAGCCTATCTCCACGGTAATAGCAAAGAAAAAATGCTAACCCGTATCTATGGAACGAGTTTCTTCACTAAAGAAGCCCTTGATGCCTATTTAAAACTTCTTGAAGAACGTAAGGAACGGGATCACCGCCGTCTTGGAAAAGAACTTCGTATCTTTACTTTTGATCCGTTAATTGGTCCTGGTCTCCCCATCTGGCTTCCTCGAGGGGCAACTGTAAAAAGATTACTTGAAAGATATATTCAAGATAAAGAAATTGCTCTTGGTTATGAACATGTTTATACCCCAGTTCTTGCTAGTACTGAACTATACCGTATTTCTGGTCATTTAGCCCATTATAAAGACAGCATGTTTCCCGTGATGAAAATGGAGAATGAAGAATTAGTGTTACGGCCGATGAACTGCCCGCATCATATGTTAGTCTATAAGAATTCGCTTCATTCATATCGTGATTTACCAGTTCGGCTCGGAGAATTAGCCCAAGACTTCCGCTATGAGGCCAGTGGAGCCCTGCTTGGTCTTGAACGGGTCCGCTCAATGTGCATGAATGATGCTCATATTTTCGCACGTCCTGATCAAATTGAAAGCGAATTTAAAAACGTTGTGCAGTTAATTCTTGAAGTCTATCAGGATTTAAAAATTGTCAACTATTCTTTCCGTCTTTCGCTTCGTGATCCAGCTGATAAAGAGAAATACTATGATGATGATCAAATGTGGAAGAAGGCAGAAACAAAGCTAAGAAATGTCTTAACGAAACTAAAACTTCCCTTTGAAGAGGCTAAGGGCGAAGCAGCCTTTTATGGCCCAAAACTTGACGTACAAATTAAAACCGCCTTAGGTCATGAAATTACCTTATCTACTTGCCAATTAGATTTTTTACTTCCGGAGAAATTCGATCTTTTCTATATTGATAAGGAAGGAAAGAAGGTTCGCCCCGTAGTGCTTCACCGTGCGATTACTTCCACCTCAGAACGCTTTATTGCCTACTTACTTGAAGAATTAAAGGGCAACTTCCCCGTCTGGATGACTCCCGTACAGGCAACAATTTTACCGGTAAATCCGACCTTTCAAGGAAAATATGCTCGCATGATTCATCGTAAACTTGATCAAGCCGGTTTTAGGGTTACGGTCGATGATAGTGATGAGAAACTTGGTTATCGTTTAAGAAAAGTCCAGCTTGATAAAGTTCCCTACACCATCGTTGTTGGTGATGAAGAACTAAAATCAAAAACCATTATGGTCCGTGCTTATCAATCGAGTGACCAAATTAAAATGACTTTAAAAGATTTTATTAAAAAATTAAGTGTACGATAATTTAGTAATTTTGGACGAAGAGTTCAAAGTATGCTTGTGGATGTTTACAAACGGGACATAAAAGTGGGGCGGCTTTCGCAACATGGATATGACCACAGTTACGGCATTTCCAAACGACTACATCGTCACGTTTAAAGACAACACCGGCCTCTAAATTCTCAATAAACTTACGATATCTAGCTTCGTGTTTTGCCTCAACACCAGCGACTCCTTCAAATTGTGCGGCAAGTTCAGGAAAACCTTCCTCTTTAGCGTCTTTCGCCATTTCTTTATACATTTCAGACCACTCATAGTTTTCGCCATCCGCGGCCATGCTAAGACACTCTTTGGTGCTGGGGACGGCACCACCATGGAGTGCTTTAAACCATAATTCAGCATGTTCTTTTTCATTATCAGCAGTCTCTAAGAAAATAGCGGCGATTTGTTCATAACCCTCTTTTTTAGCTTTTGAAGCGAAGAAAGTATATTTATTTCGAGCTTCGCTTTCTCCTCCGAATGCTTTTAATAGATTTTTTTCTGTTTTCGTACCTTTTAATTCTGGCATAGAAACCTCCCTTTTTCACATTATACTATTTAAAAATAATTCCACGCTGATTATAAATACTAATTTTAGATTTTCACAATTATCAAGAGCGTCAAAGCAAAATAGCAGGGTCATAAAACTAAAAGAATGGTTCTTTTTTTAAGCAATGGTGTTTGTTCGGTATTATTAATTCTCTAAGCAAGGTTGCTGACAACGCTTTAAAGTTCTTAATGCATCGTTTGTATCGTTGCTATTAACAAAGAATAAAGATCAATAAAACAAAAAAAGGACAAATCACTAAGACTTATCCTAACACTTTAGTGGTGGCGGAGATAGGATTTGAACCTATGACCTCCGGGTTATGAGCCCGACGAGCTACCACTGCTCTACCCCGCTAGTAGATATTATACTCAAAAGTAGGATTTTGTCAATTAGTAAGTCGTAAGGAAGAGGAAGTATAATACGGGATTCTTTTTATTTTCTTCAAGAGTACCAAGAATTAAGGTATCCGCAT
>JAISVG010000010.1 GCA_031271635.1 Erysipelotrichaceae bacterium | reverse complement strand
TTGGGACTTTAAGCGCCTCGCTTTCTTAGCTCAAGCAACACTTCTTAGTATTGTTAATCAGGTAAAGTATCTTGGTCTTGAAAAGAAAATCGGCATTAATGTGGCGGTTAATTTTGCCAAACAAAATCTTAATACTGATGACTACAAATACATTAATGCCATCTTGGATAATGTATTATGAAAAAAATTACTCGTACCGTCAGCGAAGTTAATGCTTTGATTCGTAATCTTTTTGAAGATCAATCCTTAAAGAATATCGCTATTATCGGGGAACTAAGTGAGTTTAAGACAAGTGGTGGTCACGCTTACTTCGCCATTAAAGATCCTAACTCCACCCTTAAAGGAGTAATGTGGAAGAATTATCTTATGGCGTTAAACTTTGTGCCAAAAGTTGGCGATGAAGTGATTATTCGCGGTTCGATAAATGTTTACTCGGAACGCGGAACCTACCAGATTTATGCCGAAGGAATGTCGCTAAGTGGCGTCGGTGATAAACTCTTAGCACTAAAACACCTGAAAGACCGTCTTGAAAGCAAAGGCTACTTCCGCTTAGAGCATAAGAAGCCTTTAAAGCGTTTTAACGAACAAATTGGTCTGATCACGGCGTTAAAATCAGCCGCTTATGAAGATCTCATTTTTAATATTAAGCGCCGGATGCCGCTTAGCAAAATCAGTTTTTTCCCCGCTCAAGTCCAAGGAAAAGAGGCCCCAGCACAATTAGTCAGCGTTCTTAAGAGAGCCGATAAAATGAATTTAGATGTCATTATTCTTTCGCGTGGTGGAGGGTCGCTTGATGATCTTGAAGCTTTTAATGATGAGGCGGTCGTAACCGCTATTTATGAACTTAATACTCCAGTAGTGACGGCGATTGGTCACGAGATTAACCTTTCTTTAAGTGATCTTGTGAGTGATGTTCATGTTTCGACACCGACAGCAGCCGCAGAAATTGTTACTCTTGATCAAATTGTCCTGACCAAGATGCTTGATGAGTATTCATGGTTTTTTGAAGGTCGGGTGAGTGCCTCCTTTAGACACTTAAAAGAACACTTTGAGAGTTTAAACGGAAAACTCCTCTTATCGCATCAACAAATGACACGATCTCGTAAAGGATTTATTGATAAGGCAAGCATGGTTCTTGATCAAATTCTTGAAAAGAAACTAACTACTTATCAGTATCAAATGACAACTTACGGACAAAAACTTGAAACGGCACTTGGCTATCATTTAAAGCATAAAAGAGAACAGCTGAAGACGCTTTCACATCGTTTAATCGATCTTTCTCCGGAAAATGTCTTGAAGCGAGGCTATTCACTAACTTTGAGGGCTGACGGAGCGATAATCCGCGATGTAAATCAAATCGAAATCGAAGACAAGATTATCACGAAATTACATAATCATAGTATAATTAGTATAGTTAAAAAGAAGGAGTAACGATGAAAGAAATCCAAACATTTGAAACTAAAATGCGTCGTCTTGAAGCAATTGTCGCGGAATTTTCAAAAGAAGATATTCCTTTAGACCAGATGCTAGTAACCTTTAAAGAAGGAAAACAGTTAATCGAAGAGTTAAAGCAGGCCCTTGAAACCGCAGAGCTTGAAATCAATACTTTTATTAAAGGAAATGAGAAATAAGAAGCTTCCCGAAATTAATCTTACCAATATTGCCGATTCTAGTTTTTTAAAATCACTGAAACTAAAAGATTTATACCAAGTTAGTGCTTTATTACGGAAAGAAATCATCGACAAAGTCTCCTTGAATGGTGGGCATCTATCAAGTAATCTAGGGGTCATTGAACTAAGTGTCGCGCTTTTTTACTTTTTTGATCTTCCTAAAGATAAAGTAATCTTTGATGTCTCACATCAATCATATGCATATAAACTGCTTTCCGGACGTAATCTTGATCACTTGCGAAAGAAAAATGGCGTCTCAGGCTTTCAAGATCCCAAAGAATCAGCCTATGATCTATATGGCGGGGGGCATTCATCAACCTCAATTGGAATCGCAAGCGGAGTGGCCCTATCACGTGACTTAAATCATGATGACTATCAAGTTCTTGCCGTGATTGGCGATGGCTCAATTGCCAATGGAGTGGCCTTTGAAAGTCTTAATAATTTAGCCACTTTGAAGAACAAAGTCATTATTTTTTTAAACGATAATGGCATGTCCATTAGCGAGCCTGTCGGGGGTTTTAGTAAGTTCCTGATGAAAGTTTCTCGAAGTGGCTTTTACCGTCGTACCAAGGCGATTTCGCGTAAAATCTTTTATGCTACTCGTCTTGGAGTTCCTATTTATCGCTTTTTCTCTCGCATTAAGAACCGAATGCGACATCGTTTCTCGCAGTTTAATATTTTTGATAATTTTGGTTATAAGTATCTTGGACCAATTGATGGGAATCGCTACCGTGATTTAGAACGAGCGATTAAAAAAGCTAAAAAATCTGATAAAAGTGTTATTATTCATCTAAATACCATTAAAGGGAAGGGCTTGACTCAGGCTGAAAACGATGTTTTAGGAAAGCTTCACGGGGTAAATCAGTACTATATCTCAAATGACAAAGTATATGAAAAACATCATAACACTACCCCTTCATACTCTGAAGTTATTAGTAATTTAGCCTACCAAGAAATGCAGCGAAACCAGAAAGCTTTCTTAATTAATCCCGCAATGATTGTTGGAACCAAGCAGGAAAAGATCTTTCAGGATTTTCCGACAAGAACCCTTGATGTTGGTATCGCCGAGGCCAATGCGCTTCTTATTGCCACAGGGCTAGCCTTAACAGGTTATCACCCAATTGTTACTTATTATTCGACCTTTTTGCAGCGGGCTTTCGATCCTTTAATTCATGATGTGGCCCGTAATAATGCTGGTCTCTTGCTTTTAATTGACCGCATTGGCTTTAGTGGTAATGATGGACCAACCCATCATGGGCTCTATGATCTTGCAGTCCTCCTTAACCTTGAGAATGTTATTATATGTGCTCCATCATCAAAGGAAGAATGTACTGCAATCTTTAGTTTATATCAGCCTAGTAAGCTCATCTTTGCCATTCGTTATCCCAAGGCCGCAGCCCCACTAAAACCGTTACTTCAAACAGTAACAATCGGAAAATGGCTTCCAGTTCAAGAAGTTATCACAAATAAAATCGCCTTAATCACTTATGGTGACATTATTAATGAGCTTGAAAGAAGTATTAAAGCGGCTGATTTATTTAAGGTTACTAATTTATATAATGCGTTATTTCAAAAACCGCTCGATCTTTTACTACTTGAAAGAATCATCAAACATCATCAAACAATAATCATTTATGATATCTACGCCACAATGAACTCATTTATTGCCTATCTTACAAAAGTCATAATTGATCTTGGTTTTAAAGGTCAAATTATTCCTTTAGGAGTTAATGATAACATGATTTCTCATATGGATCTTGAAGAACAATTAAAAGAACATCATCTTAGTCCTGACAATGTGGTAGACGTTATTAAGACCTTAAAATAGTTTAACGACGACTTGTTTTAAAAAAATTAATGAAAACAAGTCTTTTTTTGTTGACTTTATGTTTCTTTATGTATAATTATGGTAGAGAAAGGGAGTAAATGGGAGAAAATATGTCATTCTATGGAAAATATCTTCACAACATTGATAGTCATGGCCGTATTTCTTTGCCCTCGAAACTCCGCCAGAGTCTTAATGGTGAATTACTTCTCGGAAAAGGTCTTGATGGCTGTCTCGCGCTTTATACGGTGAAGGAATATGATCTCTTCATTGAAAAAATCATTACTTCAAAAAGTTTTGCGTCTCATGAAGTTCGAGACGTTAAACGTGCCTTAGCAAGAAGAATGATGCCCGTTGAACTTGATAGTGTCTCAAGAATCACCATTCCTAAAGATTTGATTGATGAACTCATGATGAAAGGCAGTCTTGTCATTACTGGAGTTGGTGATCATATTGAAATCTGGGAAAAGAATGCCTTTGAAGTCTATGAAAAGAAGACGAATGATTCCTTAGAGGACATTCTTGAGAAATTAGACAATGGATCATAAAAGTGTGCTTCTAACAGAGCTAATTGAGCTTCTTGAGGTTAAACCTCATGGTGTCTATGTCGATCTTACCTTAGGCCGTGGTGGTCACAGTAAACTGCTCTTAGAAAACTTAAACTCAGATGGAACTCTCATTGTTTTTGATAAGGATATCGTAGCCATTAATGAAGTTAAGGTAGCAAAAACTCTTAATCAGGATAATGTCATCTTCATTCATCAAGACTTTCGTCATTTAAAGATGACTCTTGAAGAACTTGGTTATCAAGAGGTCGATGGCATCATTGCTGATCTTGGGATGTCTTCCCCTCAAGTTGATGATCCAAGTCGCGGTTTTTCCTATCAGGAAGACGGCCCCTTAGATATGAGGATGAACCAAAATGACCGCGTGACAGCAAGAGAAATCGTAAATACCTATTCATATCAACAACTAGTTCGCGTCTTTTATGAATATGGCGATGAAAAATATGCGCCACAGATTGCAAAGCGTCTCATTCTTGCCCGTGATATTCATCCAATTACGACGACTTTTGAATTAGTTACAATCGTTAAAAACGCGCTTCCGATGAAAGAACTAGCAAAGAAAGGGCATCCGGCAAAAAAAGTCTTTCAAGCCTTAAGAATTGAAGTTAATGATGAATTAAATGCCCTAAGAGAAATGCTTAGTGACGCCACAAAGCTTTTAAAGAGGAACGGACGACTTCTCGTTATTACCTTCCAGGAAGATGAGGATCGAATTGTAAAACAATTCTTCAATTCCCTTGCAAAAGTGAAGCAAAATCGCTATGACCCTCATACTATTGTTCCTGAGTTTAAACTATTACTACGACACGCTTTAACTCCAAGTGAAGCTGAAGTCAGTCAAAATCATCGCTCAAAAAGTGCCCATTTACGGGGAATCATTAAAAAATAAAGGAGAAGAAAATGAAAAACAAATTAGTCAAACATGGTCATTCAAAGTTCTACTATCGGAGCTTACGTCTTTTTTCCTCGCTTATTGTGATGCTCCTTGTCACTTCAAGTTTTGTCTTCCCGGTTAGTCTTTTAATCATGCATCTTTTTGTTCACTAATAAGACCTATTATGCTCATCAAGAATCAGATAAATATCTTATGTTTGGTGAGCTTTTTTATCATCGCGAGTAAGTAAAACACGACTTGACAAGTTTTTTATCAGAAATTCAGCTTTCTTGAAATAGAGGTCCGGCCTAATCGATTGTAAACTCCTGAAAATAGTTATATAATAACTAAATGAAACAAATCGCGGTTTTGACTTTTCATAATGAGACCATTGAACTCTTAATCGCTTTTTTAAATCGCAACCAAATTAATGTTTTATATCATAAAGAATACCAAGGAAGTGATGAAGCTTTTAAAGATGGCACGATTTCTTCTTTTAGTAAGGCGCATGAATTACTGCAAAAAATCATCCAGGTCGATGATCAAATCGCCTATCTTAAGGGCAAGATCAAGGATATTTACCTGATTCTTCCCTTCTTCAATTATCAAGTGCTTCACGTTAAAGAAGAGGTCGGAATCCTTAATGATGAAACCGTAGGGCCAACCGAAAGTAAGGCAATTCTCCAAAATTTAAGACGTCGTAAGATCGATCCTAGTCTTGAATTCATTGAGATCTCTCCTTATCGTTTTAGCATTGATGATAATAAACTTTTCTCAGTTTTCCCCTTAAAACAAAAAGGCGTTAAACTTTGTTGCAACGCTTTTTTATATCCTTATCCGAAACAAATCATTGAGGACTATCAAAAACTCTTTAGTCTTCTTGAGATTAGCGTCAAGCGAATTTTACCTCCCGAAATCTGTGCAACCCATTATGTCAGTAAAGTTGGTAATCTTTCCTCAATGTATGTTCTAATGATGGTAGATGAAGATGAAACTAGCCTTGCTTTTGTTTCATTTAATCAAGTGGTTAGCATGACCACTATTAAACGCGGTTGGAAGCATTTTGTAAAAATTCTTGCGACCAAGTTTAGTGTTACCTTTGAGGTGATGCGGCAGCACCTAACTACTTTTGGCTATTCAAAACTTGATTCATTAACTGGCGTCACTTTATTTACTAATCCTCAGGGGCAAAGCTTCACGCAAGAACAACTAAATCATGAGATTAAAGCTGCCCTTAATGACCTAAAGCTTGAATTTCTTATCAACATTAAACGTCTCATTCCAATGAAAAATAACGCTCCTTTAAAAGAATTAAGCGAGTTACCGCTAATTATGATCGGGGAGTTTAATGACTTACAAGGTAAAGAGAATTTCTTTAAAGAATTCTTACATGTCACTTTTTTAACTTCAAATATCATTGGCGCGACCAAAAGCACGGCCATTCCAGCTTTAGGCCTAATTTGGATGACCAGTGAATTTTCTGGAACCTATAGTGAACTAAGTGAAGACTCAATTAAATTAACAAGGAATAAATAGGAGAAAAGATGGAAACATTAAGTATTGATAATTATGAACCTGTCGTCCGCATTGTGATTATTGGTGTCGGTGGCGCTGGTAATAATGCAGTCGGCCGAATGATTGATGATAATATTTCTAATGTTGAGTTTTATGTTGCAAATACTGATTTACAGGCCCTATCACAGTCAAAGTGTCCTAATAAGATTCTCTTAGGACCGAGTAATTCAAAGGGTCTAGGTGCTGGCGGCGACCCGCATCGTGGGGAAGAATTAACCAAGGCGGCCGCGGACCGCATTCGTGAAGTGGTGACTGGAGCAGACATTGTTTTTATTGCCGCAGGAATGGGTGGTGGAACTGGTACTGGTGGGGCACCAATTGTGGCTCAGATTGCCCGTGAAGAAGGTGCCTTGACCGTGGCGATTGTCACAAGACCATTTCATTTTGAAGGTGATAAAAGACTCCAAAATTCGACTCAAGGTCTTAATAAACTGATGGAGAATATTGACTCAATTATCGTGGTCAGTAACGAAAAATCACTACATATCTCAGGGAATCTAACCATGATTGACGCGTTTATGAAAACTGATTCCGTACTAAGTAATGCCGTAAAGACAGTGGTGAATTTAATCTTAGTCCCGGCAATTATTAATATGGATTTTGCTGATGTAATGACAGTTCTTAAAAATGGTGGTCTTTCTCTTATTAGTATGGGAGTTGGAAAGGGAGTTAATAAAGTGAGTGAAGCAACTAATTCAACCCTTAATTCACCACTTCTTGAAGGTAGTGTTTTTGGGGCCACAAAGGCCATCATTGCAATTACT
>JAISVG010000051.1 GCA_031271635.1 Erysipelotrichaceae bacterium | reverse complement strand
AGGGTACGACGCAGCACTTCATAGAAGACACGATTACCTTCAGCATCATTATTAATCGTAATCACGTAGGCAGTGTTTGTGCCGCGTGACACAAATAAAGCATCAATTTTAGTCCAAGTAAGATCAGCGAATTCAAATTGATAAATGTTATAAAGCGCGGTTGTTGACATCTCAACGAGATCCGAAGTATAATACACAACAATTGGGGAATACTCACGTAAGACTAATTCATTTCGAATCCGTTGGACTTCGTATGAATTATTATAAACGATAATATTAAGATCCCACATTTGATCAAGCGGATACATGCCGTTATTGCCGACCATCACTAAGGAGATGACATTACCGGAAACATTCATCACGGCCGCAAAATCAATTCCTGTGACCCCGTTTCGAATTTCAACCCAACTATTAATACTCGAAGCTTCTTTCGTTATTTCATGAGTGATATAGGTACCGTTTCCACCCCTTGGTGATAAGTTATAAGAAATCTTCGTCCAATCCTGACGGCTTTCGTTAAGCTCAAAGAAGAACGTAAAACGACCATTTTCATCAACACGAACCTCACCGTGGAGGTAATCTAGGACAATTTTCTGCCAATCGGCATTACAACTTAAATAAATGTAGTCCTCAATTATTTGTCCTTGGTTATTGGCATTGGTTGCTTCAATAGTTGTATAGAAAAGATATGTCTGGCCACCTGTCATTGTAAAGTCCATAGTAAGACAAAGATCATTTTCGATTAGTGACACACTTACAACATCTGATGAAATACCAAAGTCTGATGCCGGAAGAAATTGGTGGTCTTCATCAGGACCCGATATATAGAGATCTACTGTTAATGGATCATGATTTATCATAAATTGATAACCAGCAGGAATTTCCTCATGCCACATCGTAAGGATGATACTGGTCCAGGTCTCATCTAAAATTTCGAAATGGAATGGAACTGGGCCTCTTGGATCATCATAATCCGAAGAATTACTAACATCAATTACCACATCACCCCTAGTATATTCACCAATAATCTCAGTAGGTGCCAAAACATCTGTGTCAATCATTAATGCAGGACGAACTCCGATTGTGGCATCGTTAGATAAAACACTTGAGAATTGTCCGTCTTCGCCACTCACACACATCACCGAGGCGCCAGTCGCACCACTTCTCGACCAATAGCGACTAGTGTTTGACATAAAGAAAGAACAACCGGTTGCTCTTGCAAACTCAGTTGTGGCACTTCGTCTTGAATTATCAAAACTCATGGTATTACTAAATCCTAGATTTGGATCCATATATTCCGTTCCGGAGGGAAGAAAAACATAATCATCATCGCCAGTATGACTGGTAGTTGCCCCAAAATTTGTGTCAAAAGGATGACTTTCAAGAAGGATGGATGCTTTTTCTTGTGCGGTAAAAGTATAGTCATACCAAATATTATTAAGGTAGCTTCGTAAAGTTGAGTATCCCCATTCGTTACTATATTTCATTGCACTACTAAACACTTGAGCCTCAAGCACTTGATCACTTAAAACCATTCCCGTATCTTCATCAAGAACGCGCCATTTGATTGGTTCAACTTTAAAGTAATATGTTTGGCCATCAACAATCGGAGTACCATCATCAAAGTAAGCGGCGGGTGAATAGGGATCAGGATGGGCCACGACTCTTTTATATTGTTCGCCATCATATTCAATAAAGCCTCTCATATTAGTCCATTGAATGGCATCAAGCTGAGGAATTAGCCAAGTACAATCTTCACTCACAAGACTTTGTGGAAAGGTCCCAATTTCAAGAAGACCCTCACTATCAACACTGATTCCGGAAACTTCTTTAGTTCCCGAATCATCACTAAAGTCACGCCCAAGAAAAACGACACTACTAAGAACAACACAACTAACAAACGCAAGACTCGAGGCCAGAATCGACATGGTATTTTTTTTCATTCAATATCCCCCTGAAAACTCTTACTTAAAAAAAGCGCAAGATGTTTAAACTATAGCAGATTCATTTCATTTGTCAATGGTTTAATTGGGGTTTTTTGCGAAGAAAAACCGTGTATATGTTAGATAATTCGTTCTTTATTAATAAAGAACGAATGGGAATAAATAATGTCAGATAGTAAAAAACTAAAAATATTTTTTCATTTTTTTGATTAAAGGCAAAAATCCTCAAAGATAGAAGTTTTTTTACTGTGATTCAAAACGATACCTTTATTCTACTTCGCTTTTGAAATGAAACTTGAAAGAGAAATAACAACTATCTACTCATTTTTCCATCATTAAGAGACAAAATAAAACACATTGCTGGTTAAAAAAAGTAAAACAATGACTAGAATAATGATTAATAATTAAACGCTAATAAAAATCTAAAACTGGTCGATAAATAAACATTAATTACTAATTATCCCGTGTCTAATTTCATCAAATATCGAACGGAGAAAAGTGCTGCTTCAGTGATGAATATGATGCTGGCACAGGAAAAAACAGATCACTTTTTACCAAATCGAAACTAAAATATCAATAAAATCATTAACAGTCTCGGTAATTAATCTCGTGCCATTATTATAAACTGCAACAATCTCTAGATTCCAGTTAACCATCATGGTTCCATAAAGTCCGTCAGGAATTTTTACCCCGACCGCACCATCATTATCCATCGTCATAACAGTAATTTCAGGAGGAATTGGTCCAAAAGCCATATCTTCAATTTCAGCCGGCCAACTCCCTTGATGTTCCGCCATCACCGGCTCAGCACCAGCTTCAAATTTAAAGAAAAAATCCGCGTATATTAACTGGCCTTGCATAATATCAAGGAAAGCTGATCTTAGGGTAAAAGTCACCGATTCATAAGTCGGCGTTAAGATTTCAGCAAAAATATCATTTGTTGAAGTATAAGGAAGGCTTGGCGCGTTAGGGTAAAGGCCATGGGTATAGGAACCAATAATTCTTCGGCCATGCCCGCGACCATCATATTCATTAATGTAAAGATCAGTTTCAATAATTTGAACCTCGTCATTCGCGTTACGTGCAACAATGAGAACATCATAGAATTGATCAGTAAGAGTAATGGGGTTTTTTGGAGAATAAGGTAAGAATGGGGGTAACATTAAAGTATAATACTCATCAAGTCCATCGACTACTGTCGTCGCCTCAAGAATAACAACACTATTATTATTAAGAACACAGCTAGCTTCCATGTTAGACTGAATTAGAAAACGACCATTTGGGTTTCTATAGGGACTAACAAACTGATAATAGATTGAAGTAATTGTGGGATCAAGGATTTCAAACTCAAATTTTGGTTGATAATCTTGATTGACATATATTTCGCCATGAGTATGGTACCCAATGATCTTTGGGGTGGCAATAAGCTCCGGCATAAATTCATCTGGGATGGTAATAGCAATTCTTGGATTACTACCTTCTCCTTCCGGGGGCATAAAAGTAAGTGAATACGATGAAAATCCCCCTTCAGCACTGATAGTAATAATACTTTCCTCACCATCCTCAGGAATACTATACTCAGGAACGGGTATTTTGGTTCTGGTATAGTAAGAGCCTGTATACCCAAACCCAGCCATGTTACGATATTCAATTCCAGTTGCCAAGGCATATTCAGTGACTCTTGCAACTCTTGAAGTATCCGTCGCAAATCCATACGCTTCATTTTCATAATCAGCGGCGGTTAATAAGGTAACATAATCCGCGGTAGTACTAGTGTTTGTGGGGTTGTTTCCATCGGAAATAGGATAATCAGTCAGACCAAGAAGCTCTTTTTCAGCGGCGTCAAAGGCCTTTTGATAGAAAGTTGTATTTAAATAATCACGAAGCATTGAGGTTTCCCAATCGCCACTATCGTCATCAAATAAACCTCCCTCAAGAAGCATTTCACTAACGAGAAGTCCACTATTAGGGTCAAGTAAGCGCCACATAATTGGCTCAACTTTAAAGTAATAGGCCATATTAGAATGTATGATAGAACCATCATCAAAGGTTGGCTCATCGGGATTCGTGACAACCGGAGTCGGGATAACTCTTTCATATTCAGCCCCATTGTACTCAAGATAACCGCGTGAATTAGTGGTTTGAATTTCATCAAGCACCTGAATAACATCCGCGCATACTTCTTGGTCAACTACTGACTGAGGATAAGAACCAAAGGGGATAAGACCAGTTGTAGCATTAGTATTTGTGATTTCATCAGAGTTAGTCTTCGTTTGGAAATTATCATTTTGCAACGTCGCAACTCCAATCAAAACGGCACTAAGGATACTTAGTCCAATACCTAGGATAGTCGTCATGCTTCGTTTCATTTCGTCCTCGCTTTCATTAGTACCGAAGTTTGTAAAGGTGATACATACCATCAGTGTATATCATAATTTTATTTATGCAAGGAAAGTGCTTTGAAAATAAAGTGATGTTTTTTAAGGTGTTCAGCATTATCATATATGTAAGTTTCTCCTTTCTTGTCCTTTACAAGTTTTCATTTGGAACAAATGACTTTAAAGCTTAATTATCGTGCCATCGTTACTAAAGTGGCGGCACCCCATGGCACATTAAGAAATCATAATGTACTTGATGTTGATTAGTTTCATTTTTGGCAGTAACAACAATATCAAACCAGGTACTCGTGCCTGCAGGCCAATAATCAAGAAAGTACAGCGCATTATAGCGAACTAAGGAGTTCGTAATTCCAACATTAGCCGAAATATCGACCGTTCGAAGCAGTTCGCCTCCAGTATAAACATCAATTGAAGATCCGTTTTTAGTAATCGTAAATTTTAAGTATTGTTCGTGATCATAGCTAAGAATCATGAAATAGGTGATTTCGGTCCAAGTCACATCAAAAATTTCAAAATCCATCAGGAGATTCCATCCCCAAGGAAGATAGGAGTAACGATTTAAATAGGAACCAATGATTCTTTTAGGAAGAATCTCAGGGTCAACACTAATTACCGGACGATGGCAATAACGATTATCATCAAGAGGATTATTTGGATCAAGCATTCCAAAAGCTCCAAGTGAGTGAACGGTAAGGAGCATGCCGTTAGGGCGACGACTTCTTGAATAATACGCGCCAAGAAACTCGCTATTGCGGTCGGGGAAGATAATCCCTTGGTTTTCTTGAAAAGTTTGAAATGAAGCCCCACTTGCTCTTGCATATTCGGTTGTCGCTGCAAGATGCGTTTCTTCACAATCATCATAGACGTAATATTCATCAAAGCCATAAGTATTGTTTCTTAAGTCAGTAAGGTTGAGGAGCGATACTTTATCAATCGTGTCATTGGTGGGTAAATAATCACCATAGTTTTCCGAACCAGGAACATCAGCAAGGTAGGTTTTTTCAATAATTGATGCTTGTTCTAAGGGAGTAAAATTATGTTCATAAAAATCATTATTTAAATAACTTCTAAGAGCCGAATGCTCCCAAGAGTGATCAGTAGCGGTAGTAAAATCATTGAAAACTGTGGGTTCTAAGAGTTTTTCGCTAACAAGTAAACCATTATCCCAATCGAGAACCCGCCACCTAATTGGCTCAACTTTAAAGTAATACGTCTCACCAGTAATAATTTCCGTCCCGTCATTAAAGGTAACTAGTTCTGAGTTTGCCTCATATGGTGTGGCGATAACTTTTTTATACTGAGCGCCATCATATTCAAGATAACCATAAGTGTTCTCAGTAGTAATTGTTTCAAGATTTAAGAAGATATCAGCGCATTGTGTCGGATTAACATAACTCGTCGGATATGAGCCAAAGGCAACTAAACTCGAATCATCGCTATTGGTGTCACTATTTAGTAGATCATATGACTTAACTTTGGTGACGAAGTCTTCTCGTAAGACTAAAGTGGCCATCATAATTGATCCGACAACCATGATAAGAGCGGCAGCTACTTTTAAAATGTTTTTCTTCATTTTTTTCTCCTTTTTTGCCTTTAAATGGGCTCAAATCGCCACATTTACTTTTAGTGTATCGTATTAATTTATTTACGCAAGGAATGTGCTCATAAAATAACTACGCATAAAATGGAGGTATTTTCCTTAACTATTAACGCTAAAAAATAGTTAACTAAAAGTTAAAATGAATCATTATTAAACAGCTTTACAATTAAAAATGGGCTAGGAAGTCTCTTAGTACTTCATAGCCCACGACCATTAAAATTTAGTAAAAGCGCTTAAGACGTCCACGTAATTTCTGAATAAACACGCTGTGTTAAGCCATTATTAAGTCGCACTTCGACCAACACATCAAAGGTCTCAAACTCAAAGTCAGTACGTTCAACCAGTGGACGAAGTCTGACTATGAAATTTTCACTACTATTAGGTGAAATTTCAAGAGAAGCAAAATCAGCAGTATAATTATCACTACTATTCATTAAAATCCCATCATAGTACATATCGAAATACGTAGAACTATTCCTCGTTTCAAAGACATAAAACGCCTTGGGATCCTCTTTAGATGTCATAGTATAGAAGAAGTAAGTAGGAGCACCATCACTGATCTTCATTTCAAAAGAAACATCAAGTCTTGTGTCGGCATTCTCAAAATATAGTGGCGTATCGCCATGGGAATAATCAACCATCACATCTCGCTCCGCCATCCCAATGTCATAAAAGACATCTGTTTTTACAACTTGAGTGCGCTTATTTTGGCCTCGTGCCGTGATACTAATATCATACCAAACGCCAACTGAGATTGTATTAACATCAAAATCCATGGAAAGGGTATTGCCGATTAGGGGAACCACATAGTTAGTTAAAAGCGGCGTTTCAACTCCTGACCCATGAACAGTAGAATAAACCATAATGTTTACATAACCATTTTTGAGCACTAATCTTAGAATCACAGCATTAAGAGTTCCTCGCGATCGGGCAATGATCTCGATATTAGTCCAATTAAGATCTGAAAATTCAATCACATAATTAACTAAATCCTGTGTATCTTCAGTCGGAATGGTGCCATTTGTGTAATCACTAATGATTGGAGCATATGGTCGGAGCACTAACTGACTATAAAGCCACTGCCAGTTGTCGGCACCACTACAAACAACTCCAATGTCAATATTCCAAACTTCATTAAGCGGATATTTACTATTATTAACGGGTATGGTGACGGAAATGATCGTCGCGGTCATCGCATCGTTTTGTGAAATAGCTATTAAAGAAGTAAGGTCTAATTCTGATTCAGTAGTTTCATTAATGACACGTTCCGTCCAAGTAACATCAATACCATCATTTAATACTTCATGAACAATTGTAGGACCGCCGGCCACTGGAGTCATCGTATAAGTAATAGAATTAACATTTGGATTAAAAACTTCAAAGTAGAAAGTAGCGGTTTCGTCTTCATTAATTACGACCTCATCATGAAGATAATCGCCAATAACTTTTCGCTCTCCGCTATGAGTCACATAGAGCACATCATTAATTATTTGAGTCGCATTCGCGGCATTCTTAGCTTCAATAGTTGTGTTAAAGTGATATCCATAACCAACGCTAAACCCTAAAGTCACATCTAAATAAAGATAATTATCCTGCATCCATAAGTCATCAACTATTTCATCTGGATTCGGATAAAGCATAAATTCATCATTTGTAGTATCAAAGTAATAGACGTCGGCAGTTAAAGTATCATGATGAATCACTAATTTTACCGAATTAAATTCAGGGTACAACCGATCTGCTACGATATAAGATATTTCCGTCCATGTATCATCCAAAATCTCAAAATATGAATGAAATGGTCCCATAGGATTATCAGGATTAATGCTACTAGAAACATCAATCTCAAGATCACCCTTTAAATAATCTCCAATAATTCTGGCACTTAGGACACTTGGATCAATAACCATCGCCGGTCTTATTCCGCACCTCGTATCTTGATAACTAGCAGTTATAAGTTGTCCATCTTCCCCGCTAAAACAAACCATTTCATCTTGAGATATTGGAGTTCGAGTGTAGTAATAACCAGTATTTGGTGAATTAAGACCAATGCCTGTCGCACGAGCATAGTCCGAAACAACACAGACCCGAGCTGAATCAGCACTGGTAGTATTTGAAAACCCATATGTTGGGTTCATATATTCTGCAGCTGAGAGTAAATACATATAATCAGAACTAGTAGTATGAACGTAAGTGTCACTATAAAAAGAATCATCATACTCATGTCTTGTATTAATTACAAGACTTCGCTCTTCATCAGTAAAAATAAACGGGAACCAGTTATTATTTAAGTAACCCTGTAACAACGATTCATGCCATCTCACGCTTGTATCATTAAATAAGTATCTTCCATGAAGCTTATCAGCAAGAATAACGCCATTTTCAGCGTCAATAATTCGCCATTTGATCGGTTCAACTTTAAAATAGTAGGTGTTTCCCTCGATTACAGCGTCGCCATTATCAAAATAGATTTCGCCTACAAAATCATCAGGT
>JAISVG010000042.1 GCA_031271635.1 Erysipelotrichaceae bacterium | reverse complement strand
CAGGCGATATTGTCATTACTTCAAATAATAAAATTGTTTGTTTGGCTGGTGTTTATGGCGCGAAAGCGGTTGAAATTGATGCCCATACGAAAAGCGTAGTTCTTGAAGCGGCTTGGTTTGATGCAAAACATGTCAAAGATACTGCGACCAGATTAAATCTTCTTAGTGACGCGGCATCACATTTTATCAAACAAACGGTTTATGGCCAGGGTCAAGAAGTGATAAAGGCGGCAGATGACATTTTCTTTAATGCAAGAAAACTTGCAGTATTACCCTATCATAAAGAGCCTTTAAAACTTGACCGCGTCCTTGAAACTACAATTAAGTATCATGAAAAAAGACTCGGGATGACGCTGAAAATAACAGAGTTTAAGGGTCTTTTAAAACGGATTGGTCTTGTGATTTTGAATCAAGAAGCGTCGATTACTAAAACCTCCTTAATTAAGCTTACAATTCCTTTTTCTCGAAAAGACCTCGTCCTTGAGGCTGATATCACAGAAGAGTTAATTCGACATTTGGGCTTTGATAAGATTCAAGGGAAACTTCCCATTTCCGGAAACTTTGCTTATGGCCTTACATCCTTTCAAAGACAAGCGAAAGCAATTAGAGAGGTCTTAGATGCTAGTGGCCTATACGAGGTAATTACTTATTCTTTAATAAGTAAAAAAGAGACCACCTCGTTAAACTATCTTGATCAAGATATTGCCTTTAAATACATCATTAATCCCTTGACAGACGCGCATGAATATCTAAGAAAAGACTTGATGCTTTCGCTATTAAGAACGATTGAGTATAACTATAATCATCAAAATCGCGCGATGGGAATTTTTGAAATTAGTGATACCTATGGTGAAGCTTATTTTGATACGAGGTTATCAATTGCCCTTTTAAACGAAGTGGTTTATCACGAGGGACTAAGGAGCGAGCCATATTCTTTTTATCACCTTAAAGGTTATCTTGAAGCCATTTTATCACCACTTGGAATCGCAACTTCTCGTCTTTCTTTTGTCCCAATGATCGTTAAAAATAGTGAACTTCACCCATATCTTTCTTACCGTATTTTTGTCGATAAGATTGATCTTGGTTACGTCGCTAAGATGCACCCCTTGTTTTTAAAGGACTATCACCTTGATAATGAGAGTGTTTTCGGTTTAGAAATATCTTTAAAACGCCTCTTAGAAGTAAAACCTAGTAAATTTACTTATCAACCCCTAAGTATTTATCCGGCTGTAAGTAGCGACTTTTCTTTTATTTTCCCGCTTGATGTTGATTATAAAAAGCTATTGGCTGCGGTTAAAAACGTCGCTAGTGATCTCATCAGCGAAGTTCATATTTTCGACATCTATCAACGAAACAGTGGTGATTTGCCGTCAGTTTCCTTTTCAGTTACCTATGAATCATTAGTTAAAACCTTGAAAAACGAAGAAGTTTTGAAAATGAACCAAGAGATTATCGATCTTGTAAGTACGAAGTTTCAAGGAAAGATTCGGAGTTAATTAATTTAGTCTACTAAGGCCTCTAGTTTTCTATTAACTTCATTAATCTCTGCTTCGCTAGTTGAGGTACCACTTGTAAGTAGAATCCGGCTATATTTTCTTAGTGGTAAGAATTTTAGCTCGTCCTCAGAACTTAAAAGTAGGGCATGTCGTTTTTCTTTAAGACTAGATAGTAGTTTATTAGCGTTTGAAGATGATTTTGAGCCGAGGACTAAAATGAGATCATTTCTGCTACTTGCTTCGAGGGCTTCTTTAATGCGTCTTTCTGGTTCAGGACAAATTGAAACATAAGAGATTTCTGGAGGGGTGTCGAAGTGTTTTTTAACAAAATCATCAACTTCTTCCTTATTAAGAGTGGTTTGAAGGTAAATGATTGCATTTTTCCCATCGAGTGAACCAACATGCGAAACATCAAGATAAAGAGGAATAATGTCTGGCCCAAAACTCATTGCGACTTTAGTCTCCATATGGTCTTTCTTTCCTAAAAAATACTTCTTTCTTGTTTCTTTTAAAAGGCGCTGATAGTTATTGGCGACAAAAGGACAGGTTAATTCAAAAAACTTGATTTGATGTTTTTTTAAAAACGCCACATCATCGTGCTTTGCTCCATGTGCCGGAAAGATAACAAGACCGTTCTTAATGTCTCTAGCGGCTTCAATTCGGGGTAACTTAATTAAACTGAACTCGTCAATGATTTTTTGAAGCTCTTTTTCATTATTTAGAAGTGGATAAAGATAATAAAGACTGCTTCCTTCAGCATGTTTTTGTTTTAAAAGCTCAATCGCACGTTTAAGGCCATAACAGAAGCCAGAAGGTGCGATGATTTCTATTATCATAGAAATATTATAGCGTTTTTTGCTAGAATATGAATATGAGAACGTTTAAGGAGTTTGATTTAGAGGAAGTTTTATTAAGAAATCTTAGAAACAATCGTTTTGAACTTTTATATGAGATTCAAGCCATTGTTATTCCTAAAATATTAAAGCAAGATTCCTTAGTTTTTTTATCTCCGGTAGCTAGCGGAAAGACCCTTGCTTACGCTGTTCCGCTGATTAATCAGGCTTTAAGAAACCGGGAACTGAAGGTTCTTTTATTATTTCCAACGGTGGAACTCCTAAATCAAACAATGAAGGTCTTTCAAGTCTTACTAAAGGACACTAATCTTCGTCTTATCAATCTTTTTAATGATAGTAATTACGAGACTGGTGGTTTCTTTTTTGGGACTCCGGAAAAAGCTAAAAAAATGGTACCAGAGAGTTTTGATACCATCGTCATGGATGAAGTTGACTTCATGGTTCAAGACGGTTTTCTTGATGATCTAAAAACCATTCTTCAAAAACCATTCAAGCAATACATCTTCCTTAGCGCAACAATCCCTGAGGAAGTCTTTGTTCTGTTAAAAAAACTAACTCATGTTAATTTAAAACGGGTGGTTCAAAAGAAAACGATTGGTTTTACTATTAGTCGTTATTTGGTCAATTTAAAGCATCAAAAACGAAGTGAGGTTTTAAAAACTCTTTTAAAGCAGGAGCATTTTTATAAAACCGTTATTTTTGTTTCTGATTTAAAGCAGTTAAAACTCTTAGCCCAATCACTTCAAGAATTGGATTTCAAATTCTTTATGATTCATAGTGATCTTCCTCTTAATGAAAGAAAAAACCAACTTGATCGTATTTTAAAAGGTGAATTTGACTTAGTCTTAGTGAGTGATGCTTTAAGTCGTGGAATTGATTTTAGTGAAGTCACGAATGTTATTTCTTATGATTTTCCCAGAAATCTGGCTTTTGTTGAACACCGCTTAGGTCGAACTGGTCGCCACTTGGATGGAAGTTTTTATCAGTTCTATGATGATGAAGATTTAAAGCGCATTGAACGACTTAAGGATTATCATACTTATGTACTTTTGGAATATAAGAGTAATGGCACATTTTTAAAGAAGACTCATCGTGTTTTTAAGAATAAACCGCATGATCCGAGACTCCAGGCAGCTCTTAAAAAAATCGCACAGCAGCGTCCCGTCAAAAAAGTTCGCCCCAACTATAAAAAGAAAATCCAAAAGCAAAAGGAACGGGTGATCAAGAATTATCGTGATAAGATGATTAAAGATAAAATTAGACAATCAAAACAAAAGGAGAAATAACAATGTTAATGACTGATATTATTATTAAAAAACGTGACCATGGTGTCTTAAGTAAGGAAGAAATTGATTTTTTTGTCACTGGTTTTGTGAGTGGTAGCATTCCTGATTATCAGGCCTCTTCCTTGGCAATGGCGATTGTCCTAAACGGCATGAATCAAGAAGAAACCGTGAATCTCACCAATGCCTTTATTAATTCTGGTGATGTTGTTGATCTTTCAATGATTAAGGGACCTCTAGTTGATAAACATTCAACCGGAGGCGTTGGTGATAAGACTTCACTAGTTCTCGGACCTCTTGTTAGTGCCTGTGGGGCAAAACTTGCGAAAATGTCGGGTCGTGGCCTTGGTCATACTGGAGGCACCATTGATAAAATGGAGTCAATCCCTGGAATGAGAGTAGTTTTAACGCATCAAGAATTCGTTGATCAAGTTAATAAAATTGGAATTGCTATCGTGGGCCAATCCGGAAAGTTAGTCCCAGCGGATAAAAAAATGTATGCGCTTCGTGATGTTACCGGTACCGTCGAATCATTGCCTTTAATCGCTAGTTCGATTATGTCGAAGAAAATTGCCTCAGGAGCGGATTCAATTTTACTTGATGTTAAATATGGTTCGGGAGCTTTTATGAAAAATCTCGATGATGGAACAGCGCTAGCCCGCATTATGGTTGATATTGGTCGTGGGTTAAACCGCAACACTATTGCAATTCTTACTGATATGGATGAGCCGCTTGGAAACTCAATTGGGAATATTTTGGAAGTTAAAGAAGCCGTTAATACCTTAAGAGGTCAGGGTCCCAAAGAATTTTTAGAATTATGTCTTGAAGCGGGAGCCATTATGCTTGGCCAGGCTGGTATTGAAACTAATCACACCCGTGCGATTGGACTCTTAAAAAGTAAAATTACCGACGGGACGGCGTTTCAGAAACTACAGGAATTTGTCGCTGCTCAAGGAGGCGATATTACTTATTTAGAAGATTTAAATATGTTCCCAGTTTCACGATATATAAAGCAAGTTTTAGTCAAGGAAGATGGATATATTGCTAAAATTGATGCTTTGGGACTTGGTGAAACGGCAATGCGACTAGGAGCCGGACGACAAAAGATTGGTGATACGATTGATTATAAAAGCGGGATTATCTTAAATTTCCATAAAGGCGATGCGGTGAAAAAAGGTGATGTTTTATTAGAACTTCATTCTGATAAACTTGATGAGGTTACTGCGGCGATGACGTATGTAACTTCATATTTTAAGTTTTCAAAGGAGAAAGTCATTAAGGACCCTATTATTGCGAAGGTAATTTCATAATGCGTTTTGTTTTGTCTCGGGTCCGGAGCGCGGCCGTAACTATTGATGGTAAACCTCAAGCCGCGATTAAAAACGGCTGGTTAATTTTCGTTTCGTTTAATAAAGATGATACCAGCAAGGATTTAATAAGAATTGTCGGAAAGCTCCTTGAAATAAGGGCCTTCGGTGAGAAACTTGAGACCAACGTCCTTGATCATGGTTATGAGATTCTTCTGGTTCCTAATTTCACGCTTGAAGCCATTTTATTATCCAGACGACCCAATTTTAAAGCCGCGCTTGATTATGTGAGTGCTAAGACAAAGTTTAATGAGTTGAAGACTATTTTTCAAAACCGTATTCATGAATTGGCTAAATTTGGTGTTTTCGGTGCTAACATGGAGGTTGAGGCCAAAATGGATGGACCTTTTAATTTAATATATGAAGCATAAGTCTAAAGTAATGATTGGTCTAAGTGGTGGGGTTGATTCGGCGGTTGCGGGCCTCCTTTTAAAAGAAAAATACGATGTTGTCGCCGGTTTTATGCGAAACTGGGATGCGATTGCAAATCAAGACATTCTCGGAAATCCGACGCTTCAAAATAGTGTTTGTCCCCAAGAACAAGACTATGCTGACGCAATGGATGTCGCACATTTACTTGATATTCCCCTTTACCGCGTTGATTTTATTAAAGAGTATTGGGATGAGGTTTTCACTTATTTTATTGACGAATACAAACGCGGTCGAACTCCGAATCCGGATGTGTTTTGCAATAAATATATTAAATTTGATGCCTTTTTAAAGTTTACTTTTGATCAAGGGGCGGAATATTTAGCAACTGGTCATTATGCAAGAATTAAAAAGATTAAGGGTGTTACCTACCTTTTGAAAGCAAAGGATCTAAGTAAGGATCAGTCGTATTTTTTGGCAATGCTAAGTGCGAAGCAACTTGAGAAAGTTATTTTCCCCTTAGGAGAATTGACCAAAAAAACTGTTCGAACTCTCGCAATTAAACATCACCTCAGTGTGGCTACTAAAAAGGATTCAACGGGTGTCTGTTTTATTGGCGAAAGAGATTTTAAAGATTTCTTAATGAATTATCTTCCAGCAACTAGGGGTAATATTGTCGATATTAATACAAAACAAATTCTGGGAACTCATGATGGGGTCCTTTTTTATACCTTGGGACAACGACACGGCCTAGCTCTTGGTGGCATTAAGAATCATGATTCACGAGGCTTCGTGGTAGTCAAAAAAGATGTTAGTCAAAATATTCTTTATGTTGCTAGTCGGGAACAACCAACAGATCTATACTCAAACTGGTGTGAACTAGAGAAGGTCAGTTGGCTAAATGATGCTCCACATACGAAAAAGCGGTATGCGGTTAAGTTCCGCTACCGCCAAAGTGATCATCCATGCACGATTGAGTTTAACCAGGACCGTATTATTTTAAGGTATCAAGACTATCCGGGGGTTACTCCAGGACAGATTGCAGTCTTATATGATGGTGATGTTTGTCTTGGTGGAGGAATTATTAACCACATTTATTCCGATAACAAAAAACTTGATATTTAGGATATAATGGAAATATGCCTTCAATCTTTGGACTTGGTGAAACTGCCTCTCTCTTATTAGTCATTGGGATTGTATCCGGGATTTTTGCAATCGTACTTTTAATCCTTACTTTAGTGTTAGTACGCGGAAACAAGAAAAAAACAACCTCATTAATTAATAATGCCAATCGTTTGCACCAAATTTTTGTCACTTTAAAGCGCCAAAAAATTGCCCGACTTGAAGAAATAAGTAACATTAATCTCTTAATGATTGATACCTTTAATAATGTTAATAATACCTATCAAGAGCTTAAAAAACAATATGATATCCCGATGCTTAGTCATGTCGGGCAGTTAAAACAATTAATGGATCAAAAACGGAAGAATGATATTCACGATACATACTATCAATTAAAGGACATATATCAGGAATTTGAAACGAAAGTGAATAACCTCGATGCTGAACTTAATTTAATTTTTGCTCCTCTTGAAACAATGCAGACGGAGGCAATGAATGTTAAGAATCAGACCAAGTTGTTGAAGGATGATTTCCTTGAGCAAAAAGATAAACTCTTGCAGGTTGAAGATATTTTTGTGAAGAGTTTTGCCCTTGTAGAGACCTTATTCACTCGCTTTGATACTTTAGTTGATATGGGTGAATTTAGCGAAGCAAAAGATCTATTGCTAAAGATTAGAAACATTTTAGCAGAGCTTCGCACCAGTCTTGATTTCTTGCCGCAAGTTCTCTTTGAGATTGAGCATAATATTCCACGAAAGACGAGTAAGATTAGAATGTTAAGGACACTTTTCCTTGATAAGAATATCCCGCTTTATCATTTAAATCTTGATGAAGTTTTAAATGAAACCGCCGAATTACTTGAAAGCATGGTCGTTTTGCTGAAACAATTTAAGTTTGAAGGAATTGAAGCTCAGATTCAAAATATTAATACTTCTCTTGATGAACTTGAAGCGAAGATTCTTAAAGAAGAAACCGAGCAACAAGTTTTCTTTAGTAAAAAGAATGTGATTATTATTGAATCAGAAGCCCTTCACAAAAACCTCATGGATCTCGGTCGGGAGATTGATAAATATAAGTCATATTTTTTGCTTGAACCAGCAAAATTCAAAGATGCTGT
>JAISVG010000041.1 GCA_031271635.1 Erysipelotrichaceae bacterium | reverse complement strand
GGAGTTTGTGCTATCAAAGGTTTTCATCGCGACTCTGGTGAGAAAGTTAGCTTTAACACTACTAGAAAAGATTTCCGCGGAAGGTCTTTGGGTTGCAAAACAGAGGTAAATACCACAGGCGCGGGCCTTGGAACTAAGCGTCATTGTTGAATTATTAATCTCTTTTCCAAGCGGAGATCTAAGATCAGCAAAGTTTACATACTCATCAAAAATAAGGAGAATTGTTGGTAGTTTTGGCTTCCCTTCTAGGGGAGCGTATTCATTATATTCACTTAGTTTTTGAACTCGAAATTCTTTAAACAGGCGATATCGAGTTTCCATTTCTTTAATGAGTAGCTTTAACGCATTATTGGCCTCTTCTTGGGTGGTAATAATCGGAGAAAGCAAGTGGCGAATATCTTCAAAGATGTTCATTTCCATTTGTTTTGGATCAATTATAACAAAGCGGAGATCACTTGGTGGCACTCGCATCAAGAAAGTTAAAATGAAGGACTGAAGAAAGATTGATTTTCCGCTTCCTGAAGCACCTCCAACTAACATGTGTTGAATCTCATCAAGCGACTCATGAATAACCTCACCAAAGACATTTTTTCCAAACGGAAATGATAAGAGGTGTTCGGGGTCGCTAGGAATATCGCGCAAGAGGGTTTTTAAGCCAATTAAGGAACGTTTCTTATTGGGAACTTCAATACTTCCCGTGGTTCGCCCCTTCACCTTAAGACTAATACGAATACTTTCGCCATTTAGCTCACGACTAATATCAGGAATGTAGTTCATGATCCGCTGTGACTGTACCCCGGCTTCAAAACGAAGATCAAAATTAGAAACCGAGGGCCCGATTGTAAAACCGGTCGTCTTCGCGTTAATATTAAGATTTTCTAAGGTCTCATTAATAATAGCCATTCGACGAGTATTTTCTTCAGTATTTTCAACGGTATTAATCGTTTCATCATACTCTTTTAGAAGCGACATCGAGGGAAATTCATATGGACGATTATCTAAAAGATAGGCATAGATTTCACTTTCCGTTAAATGACCCTTGCGGACATTTAAATCTGGGCCATCATTAAACTCCATTTTCACAAGTTTTTCGCTAAGCGGTGTGTCAAAGTCGTTATCAAGCGGAATGATTAAATCAGGATTCGGTAACGGTTTCGATGGCTTTATCGCTTCCTTTTCTTCTAAGCCTGCGGTTACATCAACGTCAGTCATCTCATCACTAAATAAATCAACCTTTTCATCTAATGTGGTTTTTGGAGTCGTAACATCATTAATGGTTTCGCCCTTAATAACAGTTTCAAAAGTAATCGGGCTTGAAGATGACGTTATGGCATCAGTAAGTGGGATTTCATTTTCATCGACTACAGTTTGAAAAACACCGACCGGCTGATTAAAATCAAACTGGTTAAGGGTCGTAATAGTTGGGGTGAATTCAATATCTTTCGCCGTCTTAATAATTGATTTATTATCGCGATATGTTTTAATTCTCATCTTAATATGTCGACCAAGATTAATAAAGAGGCGGTAGAACATCAACACAAAAAAGATGATAGCGAGGCTAAAGGGGATGAGTTGTACTGCTAGAAGTGGCATTCCCATCCGCATTAAGCTAACAAGGGCATAGCCAAAGAGACCGCCTCCGAACTCTGATGTTTCATAAAGCGGAATAATCGCCTCGTTATTCCATTTAAAAAGATCTAAAAAGGTTCCAAATTCACTGAATTCACTGAGGCCCAAAAAGGCACTTAAGGTAAGATAAAGCGAGACCATGAAGAGAATAAAAAAGGTTAAAATGAGTTTACTACGAAAAATCTTAATTCGG
This sequence comes from Erysipelotrichaceae bacterium, assembly GCA_031271635.1. Taxonomy (GTDB): domain Bacteria; phylum Bacillota_I; class Bacilli_A; order RFN20; family CAG-826; genus JAISVG01. Next base: position 793 of record JAISVG010000041.1, on the reverse strand, counting down.
TGATTGATAATTAAAAAGACTCCAATGAAGGCTAAAACGAGATAGAAAAATAGATAAAAATAACCAAAAAGGAAGATCACCCCATAATTAAGATAACGCGTGATGATAAATTGATTTAAAATACAAAGGATCGATAAAAGAATTAAAAAGACTCCAAGACTACGTCGAAAGACGAGTTGTGATTTTTTTAATTCCGGAGTCATGTCTAGGCAACTTCCTCAATTAGAGTGTAGAGTTTTGGAGTTGTTAAGGTCTCATTTTTGGTAAAGCGAGACACCTTTTCTTTAAATAATTCTTTCATATTCTCAATCGTAAAACGATTCTCAGCGACAAGCGAGGTAATAACTTCTTTTAGCAGCATTTCAATGCGGCCTTTCATAAAAGAAATACTCTTCGTTTGAATATAACCCTTAGTCACTACTTCAATCTCACTTACAATTCTTCGTTCTGACTTTGAAAAAACAAAACCAACGAGAATAATACCATTATCACTTAAAACTTGACGGTCTAAGAAAGTTTTACTACTTGATTCACCAATAAGAAAGCCATCCACCGCAAGATTACTCACATGAATGCGATCATGCTCATCAAAATGCGCGCCTTTTTCATCGAAAGTTACCTTCATTCCGTTATCAAGGAGCAAAATGCCATTAGGCCTTGTCGCTAAAGAACGACTCGTGTTATAAGCTAAGGTCGCATTTGCATAAAGCGCCCGATAATCGCCTTGTACCGGAATATAATGTTCTGGGGAAAGAAGGGTAATTAGCATTTTTAAGTCTTCTTGAGAAGCATG
>JAISVG010000088.1 GCA_031271635.1 Erysipelotrichaceae bacterium | reverse complement strand
GATAAAGAGCAGCTTGAAAAAGCTCGAAAAGATTATCAAGCTTTCTTAAAGAGTCAAGCTAAGTCAATTAGTGAAAAGTATCTTAAACCACCCTTGACGACGCCTTTTGCAATCCTTTATCTTCCAAGTGAATCAATGTATGCTGAAGCAATTAATGCTAGCGCTAATGAAGAGATTCATCATAAATATCATGTCATCATTGCTGGTCCTACCACCATGGCGGCCTTACTGAACTCTCTTTTAGTCGGTTTTAAAACCCTCACCGTACAAAAGAAATCCGTTGAACTATGGAACATTCTTAATGGTGTTGCTGAAGAATTTAAGAAATTTGAAAATAGTCTTGATAAAGTTCATAAACAAATGCGTAGTGCCATTGAAGGAATTGAAGATTTACAAACGACCAGAACCAAAAAACTTGGTTCACAACTTGAAAAAGCTCAAAAATCTATGCCCGTAGCCTTACTTGATCCAAAAGACCCAGAATAGCTTTATTCTTTAATTTCCGTCTCTTTACTGCGAGTAAAGAGCTCTTGATAATAAGGGGTAGTTTTAATCAAGGTATCATGATGGCCCTGAGCGATAATCTTACCGCCATCAAGCACAATCACGGCATCACATTCGCGCATTACTCCAAGACGGTGTGCGATGACCATAATAATCTTTTCTTTGCTTAATTCCTTTAGTAACTTATTGATATGTTCAAGATTAGTCTTATCAAGCGCGGAGGTCGCTTCATCAAAAAGTATAATCTTAGTATTTTTTAGTAAGGCCCGCGCAATTTCAAGTCGTTGCTTTTGTCCTCCGGAAATTGTCGCTCCGTTTTCTCCGACTAAGGTTTGATACCCATCCTTCATTTCTAAGATTTCATCATGAATTCGGGCCCGTTTTGCAGCTATTTCAATTTCCTCCTTCGTCGCATCAATCTTTGCAAGACGGAGGTTATTATAAATAGTATCATTAAAAATATAGGGGTCTTGAAGCACAATCGTAATTTGATTCTTTAGGGAATGCTCTTCAAGAAGATCAAGATTAAAATCATTTAAGAAAATCTCGCCACTTCGTGGTTTATAAAAACGTGCGAGTAAGCTAAAAATGGTTGACTTCCCACTGCCACTTTTCCCTACAAAACCATATAAGCCATGTTCTTTTAAAGTAAACGAAATATCATTAAGAATAACTTGATCTTCAAGATAACCAAAAGAGACATGCTTTAATGATAAAACATAGGCTGGTTCTAAAAGAACTGCAGTTCCAAAAGTATCACTCTCATTACTTGGTGCCTTAATAATATCATCAATTCGTTTTGCGGCGAGTTCCCCATTGACTACTAAATCCTTAATTCTTGCTACTCCGGCAATTAATTCATAGATACTTCCCTTATAGTTATAAACTACTAAAACCGCGGCGAGTTCAATTAAGCCTCGCGGTAATAAATAAAGTGCCGCGAAAAGGAGGACTGCTAAATCAGTTAGTCCCTTCACGAAACTTATGGCATGAGTTAAACTATTTGAAAAAACTTCACGATTACGGCGAATCTTAATATAATCCATACTAATCATCGTATGACGATCAAGAATCGCGGCTTTTGCATCAAGACCCTTAATTTCCTTAATTCCTTTAAGAATCTCGGTCTCGTTTGACTTCACCTTTTCAATCGCGCGTTTCTGCTTCTTTTGGTTCACTAGTAAATACTTAATGCGAATATGTTCTAACACAATTAATATGACTAAGCCACCAGCAAAAACAAGGCCCAGTAAAGGATCGAGGATTGTAATATAAACAATAAATCCCAAATTAATAATAAGGCTAATAATCGTTTTTAACACACTAAGAAAAACGATGCTTAATTCACGGCTATCTTCGTTTAATCGTTCAAGGAAAAAACCTGACCCCTTATCATAGATAGTACCTAGATTTAGATCCATCGTTTTGTTCACGGTTTCCCGGCGAATGTCAAAGAAAAGATAGGCTGAGGCTTGAGCATAAAAGAACTGCGAAAAGAATTCAGCGATGAGATTTAAAGTCACCAAAAGAAAAAGCAGTAAGGAATACTTTACTAATTCTTCATAGATTCCTCCAGTGAGATTAATCATGATTCTTGAAGACGCAAAAGGGACTGCCAAAAGAATAAGGCCACCAATAATGGAAAAAATTATAAATAAAACCACTTTACCAAGATGCTGGCGGTAAAAGGGAAATAACGAACGAAGATGGTGCTTTTTTTTCATTAATTGCTTTTTTCATTTTAGCACATTAATGAGATGAAAAATAGTCTCTTAGGTTGCAATCTTATACTTAATCAAAAGTTCAAGTTCAGGAAGTGCTGAAACTGAAGTGACATCAATAATAAAAGGGATGAGTTTTCCTACTGGTGTTACAAGAAGAAAACGTGCTTTACGAGTTTCATCAAGCTTTAAATCTTTGATTCCAGCCTTCGTTTTTTCAGTGAAGAAAAAGCTTACTTTAAAGCCTTTATCCCAAAGAGAAAGCCAAAAGACCGTTTTATTCTTATGACTTGCTTTCATGAGCCAGGCTTTCCCGTCTTGATAGTAACGCCACTCATAAACAACATTTAGTGCCGCCATATTCTTTAAAAGATCTAAAAAAGCCTCATTGACCGGTCCTAAAGCTTTCGCAATTACCTCCACACTGGGAAAGATCTTAGGATCCTTTAATAATTGGACCGTAAACTCTTTATTCATCTTGGGCCACCTCAAAACTTTCGCTTTTAAACATGTGATAATATCGCCCTTTCTTTGCAGTAAATTTTAAAACTGCATAATCAGGATCAGTTACTCCTTTATGATAATACATCACGTCGCCCATTTTCCAAATACTCTCTTTTGTCTCAGAGTCAGTGAGGACTTCCATTTCTCCGATAAGCATTAAGCCATGGTACATCAAGTGGCGGTCATAAAAATAAAGACTGGCTTTTTGATTATTCTGAAACTGCTTTACTCGAAGACTAGAAGTATTAGTGGTAAACCAAAAATCCTTTAGTCCGTGATGTTTTCGTGGTGGCAGCATAGCCTTAAGATTTGGATAACCATCTTCATCAATCGAGGCAATAAAGGCTATGGTAGCCTTATCAACTAGTCGTTTCATAACTCGCATGGTGTTTCGCATTTTCGTTCTCCTTTTACGTTACGACTATTAGTAGCTTCATTCTATTTATCTTTTTCCCTAGCCAAAACAAAGGTTTTAATAAAAGCAAAAGTCTCAGCACTAATATCATGCTCAATAAGACAAGCGTCTCGTTCAGCAGCTTCAGGACTGATGCCGTTAAGAAGCCAAAACTTGGTAATAAACTGATGTCGTTCATAAATGGCTTCAGCCTTAATTAAACCTTTCTTTGTTAATTTAATATGATTGTTATTATCGATTTTAAGATAACCACTCGCTTTTAAAATGTTAAGAGCGCGCGTAATTGAGGGTTTAGCATATTTTAGTTCATTAGCAATATCAACCGCATGAAGCTCAGGAAGACGTTTGCTTAAAATGAGAATTGTCTCTAAATAATCTTCTCTAGATTTTTGCATCGTAACTCCTCTTTAAATCCCGTTTTCATCATAGCATAAAAATAGTTTGAAACAAACCATCCCCACTAACATTTTACAAAAGTTAAAAAAAATTGTAAAAATGGAGCACAAACTTTTTAAAAGTGGTATTCTATTATTAGTTAGCCGCCGCTAACTATTATTATCTAAAATAGAAAGAGAAAACCACTTATGTATTTAGCCTTTGCTCCCTTCGGAAAAGATTTCCTCATTACCGCTATTAATGTTGATGAGAAAACAAAACATCATCTCGCCGACTTAGGAATCATTATTGGAGAAACAATCACCCCAATCATTGATCAAAACGGGAGTATGATTCTTAAAGTCAAGGAGTCACGCCTTGCAATTAGTAAAACCCTAGCACTTAGAATTCAAGGAAATTAAGAAAGGACCAAAGATGGAAAAACTCCTTAATGATTTTATTGTTGGTGAAAAAGGCATCGTCAAAACAATTCTCGCTGTTGGACCAATGAAACGACGCCTCTTTGATATGGGTGTCACTCCTGGAACCAAAATCATGATGCATAAAATAGCCCCGCTTGGTGATCCCCTAGAAATCACCATCAGAAACTATGAATTAACCCTAAGAAGAAGCGAGGCGAGTCTTATTAAAATGGAAGTCATCTTATGAAAATTGCCCTAGTTGGAAACCCAAATAGCGGAAAAACGACACTTTTTAATGCTTTAACCGGAAGCACCGCTCATGTGGGAAACTGGCCCGGAGTTACTGTTGATAAAAAGGTTGGTTTCTATAAGAAACTATCATCACCAATCGAAATTGTTGATTTGCCTGGCATCTATTCACTTTCGCCTTATACCCCAGAAGAGGTAATTTCACGATCTTTCATTATCGATGAAAAACCTGACTGTCTCATTAATATTATTGATGCTACTAATTTAGAAAGGAACCTCTATCTCACAACGCAACTTCTGGAACTTGATATCCCACTAGTCATTGCCGTCAACATGATGGATTTAATTGAGAAGCATCAAGGACAAATTGATCTAAAACAATTGACCACCTTTTTTAAGGTTCCCATCATCCCCATCAGCGCCGCTAAAGAGCGAGGTCTTGATGAATTAATGGAAATTACCGCTAAAACCGCCGCTATTAAACGCAAGGGAACAGCTTTTTATCTTCCGCCTCACCTTAATGATCTCCTTCATCAAGTAAGCGAACTTTATGAAACAAAGTCAGAAACTAATCATCTTTTCCATGCCATTAAAATGATTGAAAGTGATGAGATTGAACGCAAGAGAAACATTGATATTGCCGCCGCTACTGATGAACTAAAAGCATCATATGATACGGGGATTTTTGCAGGAGATTTTGAGGCCATGATTGCGGATGCTCGCTACAAGTATCTTGAAAAAATCTCAAAACCAGTCATCACTAAGAAAGCAAGAAAAGATGGTCTTACCAAAAGTGACCGAATTGATCGCGTCTTGACTCACCGCTTTTTTGCCATTCCCATCTTTTTTATCATCATATTCTTAGTATTTCATCTCACCTTTAGTGAGGACTTATTCTTTCTTAGTCTTATCATCCCAAAGGGAAGTTTTGAGATTCCCATTATTGGAACCGATGCCATTAATAGTCCTGCCGTCATGCTTTTTAACTTAATGGAATTATTAACCAGCAGTATTACAACAGCCATCATAAATTTACTTCCTAGCGGAACATGGTACACCGGACTTATTGCAGATGGACTGCTCAAGGGTCTATTCACCTTCCTTAATTTCTTGCCTCAAATTCTGACTCTTTTCTTATTTCTAACCATCCTCGAAGACAGCGGCTATATGGCTAGAGTCGCCTTTATCATGGATCGAGCC
>JAISVG010000076.1 GCA_031271635.1 Erysipelotrichaceae bacterium | reverse complement strand
TGTACCGGTCGGTCCACAACCAGTGATGCCACAAGAAGAAAGAATAAAAGCATCGGTCATAACAGTAAGGATGGTTTTCATTATTTGCTTCATTTATTCTCCTAAAGAAATGGCCAAGTCTGTTAATTTAATAATAGCATGATAAAAACAATTAGCAAGGCTAAATTTTGATCCTTTTTTTACTATCAAAGTCTACAAAGAAGAAAAAATGGAGCTGATACTAACCAAGTAAATTCAGTTCGTCAAAGGTTAAATAAAGCGAATATGCAATCCAATAGTAGGGATTATTAATACGTTTTACAAGATCTGGCGCCAGAGGCTGTTTGGTCTTAATGCATGTTTTAAAGTAATTAACAAAGTTTACTAGACCTAAGGAACCACTTAAAAACCGCTTTGCCGCTGGAAGTTCTTTTCCTAAAAAATTAAAGCGCTTTGCTTCAAAGAAATTATCGATTTCACTTACCATGTCGGTAATTTTATAAACTGGTGTCGTGGGTAGTTTAGCGTAAGTCGCAAAATACTCCATCACTGTAATTAAATAATCCACTTTATCCTTTCCATCTTTTTCAACAATTTCCACTAAATGACTTAATTCTTTTAGTAAACCAACGTTATCTTTAGAAAGATTCATCAAGAAGATATCAGCCATCTTCGTCACTAACGGATCAGGCTGGAAGGTATACTTATGACCTAGATAACGCTTAAATCGCTTCATCGTATCATTATATCCAAGGATCATGTTACGCTGAATGGTTTCTTGGGAAAAATCCATAAAGGAACCAAGATGCTCATGAGGAAAGACCAGCGTCACAAAAGGAAGCTTAGCAAGATATAGCCGTTGTGGTACTTTTGGAATCCCGTTTAAGCCAATCGCAATAATATCATTCGCTCCAAGTTTAAGGGCAAAATCAATGGGAAGATTATTTTTATAACCCCCATCAACAAAGGTTCTTTTTCCGATAATTTCTTTCGGAAAAACTGGGTAACAAGCACTCGAAGCATGGAGAAAAGGAAGAATAAACTTTTCTTCAAGCGCGTTCACTAACACAAAACGCTCCTTAAAGGAAGGATAAGAACAACAAACCACTCCAAACTGAGTCTTTAAATCCTTAAAGAGTTCTACCTTAATATGCTTCTTACATAATTCCCGAAATGGGGTAATATCGGCTCCCTTAAGACGGATAAAACGTCTTAGGGTTCGTCTTAAAGCTCCCATTTTAAGAATGTGTTTTAAATACCTTGCAATATTCTTATCAAGACTAAAGCCATCTTTCATCACTTTATCAACGGAAACGGTATTCCAAAGAGAAAGACACTCATCAAACTGATCAATCGCGACAAAGGCTCCATTAAGTGCTCCAATTGAAGTTCCCGTAACAATATCAAAATGATAACCTAATTCACGGAGCGCTTTCCATGCCCCAACTTCGTAAGAACCTAAAGCGCCCCCACCACAAAGGACCAGAGCCCGAACCTTTTGTATTTCCATATTTACATTGTAGCGTAAAAAGAATCGTCTTGGTGGCTTTAATAAGCTAAAACAATAAATGCTAATAAAGATTCTCCTTCTTTTCACTGATTGAGCACTTCACTAGCGTTTATAGGGAAAATAAAAATCCCCATCTTTAACATGAGGATTTTTTAAATAAACTAATTATTTTGCTTCTGGATTTACTGCTTCTACTGGTGTTTCGCTTTTAAGCAAGTATTTTGCTACTAAAGCCGCCAGGGCGGCACCCGCAAGAGGAGCCACGATGAAGACCCAGACTTGGGAAATCGGAACTGTTTTCCCATCAAAGAGCATCATTAATGCTGGTCCGAAACTTCGTGCTGGATTCACGGAGGTTCCCGTTAAGGGGATTCCAATTAAGTGAACTAAGACCAAAGTAAAACCAATAATCAAGCCCGCTTTTTTACCGGCACCACTTCTTTTTCCCGTGACTGCTAAAATCACTAGCACAAAGATAAAGGTAAGGATTACTTCTACTGTTAAGGCTCCAACTAAATTAATGTTTCCCGTCACGGTATCAAAGCGATAACCGTTTGTTCCTAAAGCGACTGGAACATCAGTCGTATAGACCACAATTAAATAAAGTGATGCGGCACCGACAATCGCCCCTATGAACTGCGCGAGGATATAGAACAAGAACTCTAACCAAGTGATGCGCTTATTAAGCGCCATCCCAAAGGACACCGCGGGATTAATATGACAACCCGAGACTGGTCCAATCACATATGCCATCGCGACAATCACAAGACCAAACGCAAGGGAAGTCGCCACCACATCAGCGTTCGTAAAGACAGCAACACCACAAGCAACTAGAACCAAGACCATGGTTCCAAGCGCCTCAGCAACAAATTTTCTTACATCAAACTTCGCCATTTTTCCTCCTGCTTGGAATAAGACATCAAGCGCTTTCATTATGCCCCGTTTTATTTTTTTACACAAGCGTTTAAGTAAAATAGGGAATTATAATGAGGATAAATCAGTTTTATCATTATCATTTAAGAAGGACTTTACTCCAAAACAAAATCAAAATCCTTTTTATTTTGTCTTTGTTTAATAGTTAAAGAATCAAATCAAGTCTCTAGCGGCGTCGTCCCATCACAATAAGGAGGATTCTTAAGACTCTTAAGAAAATATTAATGAAATCAACATAGAGCATGAAGGCACAAAAGACAACAATATTTTGACTCGGATTGGCCTCGCTCATGGTGATGCGCTTAATGCGGTTAAAATCAACCACAGTAAAGATTAAAATTACCATAAACATTAACGCTTCAACGAGAATGTAAAGGAAATTAACATAAGCCGTTAAGCCAGTCAAATAAAAGATAAGATTAAGTAATGATAAGAAAATTGCACCAAAGAACAAGCCAATCCCAATCGTCGCAAGAGGTGATAAATCAACCTTACTAACTAAGCCAATAATTCCCATCACTATGAAGATGCTGACTGTCACGCCGCCTGCCATTAAGACAATATCTGGCGCTACCGCACTGATGAGGGGAACAAACATCAAGGCTAAGCCAAAAAACACGGCATAAACAAGATATGGAATTAAAAGTCGACCGCGATTCTTAATGGACTTTACTGAAAAGACAATTGAAGTAATGATGCTTCCAAGAAGGCCCACCACTAAACTAACAATTAAAGGAACAAACATTCCATCATAGCCAAAAAAGTAAAGGAAGGCATAAAAGAGCCCAAAACTAAGCCCAAAAGTAATCGCAAGGCCTAAAGCCATAAATAACATTACTTTCGCCAGTAATTTTGCCACTGCCGGTTGTGCGACAGTGTTTGATACGACCTCATGGTCGTGTTGAATGTATTCGTTTGCCATACTAATATTTTATCATTAATGTTACAAATCATGTCGCAAAATAAAAAAACCAGCCCAGCTCCCTATCCTCTCCTTGCGGATACTGTCGGCACTACGATGCTTAACTTCTGTGTTCGGTATGGGAACAGGTGATCCATCGCGCTACAACCAGGCTGTCTAGAGAAATTATTCTCTAAAAACTAGATACTATATATTCTACATGTTCTCTCTTTAAATGTTATTAAGCTAAATTTACAAAAGACTTATATGAAATTAAGTCCTCGACCTATTAGTACTGGTCAACTAAGTGCCTCGCAGCACGTACATTTCCAGCCTATCAACCCGGTGGTTTTCCGGGGGTCTTACTTCTTGCGAATGGGAAGTCTAATCTTGAGGTGACCTTCACGCTTAGATGCTTTCAGCGTTTATGTCGTCCATAGGTAGCTACCCAGCTATGCTCCTGGCGGAACAACTGGTGTACCATTGCTATGTCCATCCCGGTCCTCTCGTACTAAGGACAGATCCTCTCAAACTTCCTACGCCCACAACAGATAGGGACCAAACTGTCTCACGACGTTTTGAACCCAGCTCGCGTACCACTTTAATTGGCGAACAGCCAAACCCTTGGAAGGTACTTCCCCTCCAGGATGTGATGAGCCGACATCGAGGTGCCAAACTCCATCGTCGATGTGAACTCTTGGATGGAATCAGCCTGTTATCCCCAGGGTAGCTTTTATCCGTTGAGCGACGGCCCTTCCACGCGGGACCGCCGGATCACTAAGCCCGACTTTCGTCCCTGCTCGACTTGTAAGTCTCGCAGTCAAGCACCCTTATGCCTTTGCACTCGTTAATATGATTTCCAACCATATCGAGGGTACCTTGGGGCGCCTCCGTTACATTTTGGGAGGCGACCGCCCCAGTCAAACTACCTGCCTAACACTGTCCTTCCCGCCGATGAGGGGGTAAGTTAGATAATCCATAATCTAAGAGTAGTATCCCAACGTTGACTCCATCCGGCCAAAACCGAAGTTTCTAAGTCTCCTACCTATCCTGTGCATAAATTACAAACTATCAATATTAAGTTATAGTAAAGCTCCATGGGGTCTTTCCGTCTAGTTGCGGGTAGCCTGCATCTTCACAGGCATTAAGATTTCACCGAGTCTGCTGTCGAGACAGCGCCCAGATTATTATACCATTCGTGCGCGTCAGAACTTACCTGACAAGGAATTTCGCTACCTTAGGACCGTTATAGTTACGGCCGCCGTTCACTGGGGCTTCAATTCAAAGCTTCGCCTTGCGACTAACCTCTCCTTTTAACCTTCCAGCACTGGGCAGGCATCACCCCATATACGTCGCCTTGCGGCTTAGCATAGAGCTGTGTTTTTGCTAAACAGTTACCTGGGCCTCTTCACTGCGACTCCCTTGCGGGAGCACTTCTTCTTGCTAACTTACGAAGTAATTTTGCAGAGTTCCTTAACAACAGTTATCTCGCTCACCTTAGAATACTCATCTTGACCACGTGTGTCCGTTCTCGGTACAGGCCACAAATACTTAAGTTTAGAAGCTTTTCTTGAAAGCTGGCATCACTGACTTCGCTACAAGGGTTTCCCCGTTCACTCCTCGTCACGTTTTCCCCTAGTGTAAGACGGATTTACCTATCTTACGGGTACCTCGCTTGACCCGGAATCCAATAACCGGGACCAGTTAGCCCTCTCTGTCACTCCATCACATATTTGCAGGTTCAGGAATATCAACCTGATGTCCATCGACTACGCCTTTCGACCTCGCCTTAGGTCCTGACTAACCCTGGGAAGACGACCTTTACCCAGGAAACCTTAGTCTATTGGTGTGAGGGATTCTCACCCTCAAGCGTTACTCACACCGGCATACTCACTTCTACTTAGTCCACCACTCCTCTCGGTATGGCTTCAACCCCAGTAGAACGCTCCCCTACCACTCGTACAAAGTACGAATCCGTGTCTTCGGTATCATGCTTTAGCCCCGGTAAATCTTCGGCGCAGGAGCACTCGACTAGTGAGCTTTTACGCACTCTTTAAATGATGGCTGCTTCTGAGCCAACATTCTAGCTGTCTATGCATTCCCACATCCTTTAACACTTAGCCTGAATTTAGGTACCTTAAACGACGGTCTGGACTGTTTTCCTTTTGACCATGGAGCTTATCCCCCACAGTCTGACTGCCAAGGTACGCATGATGTAATTCGGAGTTTGATTACATTCAGTACCGCCTTGAGACGGCCATCATGCATTCAGTAGCTCTACCTTCACCATGTAGTTCCTTGACGCTAGCCCTAAAGCTATTTCGGGGAGAACCAGCTATATCCTATCTCGATTGGAATTTCTCCCCTATCCACAAGTGATCCGCCAGCGTTGCAACGAGGGTCGGTTCAGTCCTCCAGTGGGTCTTACCCCACCTTCAACTTCCTCATGGATAGATCGACAGGTTTCGGGTCTATGATATCGTACTAAACGCCCTGTTAAGGCTCGCTTTCACTTCGGCTCCGCTTATTCAGCTTAACCTTGCACGACTTCATAACTCGCCGGTTCATTCTTCAATAGGCACGCCATCAGCCTTTAACGGCCTCTGACTTTTTGTAAGCATACAGTTTCAGATTCTTTTCACTCCCCTCCCGGGGTTCTTTTCACCTTTCCCTCACGGTACTGGTTCACTATCGGTCACTAGTGTGTATTTAGCCTTTTGCAGTGGTCTGCATATCTTCCGACAAGGTTTCACGTGCCTCGCCGTACTCTGGAAATCGCTAGGAGGTTGTTCACACATTCGTATACAGGGCTCCTCACCTTCTATGGCCTACCTTTCCAGGTAGTTCTACTATTAAACAACTCATTCCATGTCGCGCTCCATACCCCAGATCCGAAGACCTGGTTTGGGCTGTTCCGCTTTCGCTCGCCGCTACTGACGGAATCGATTAAATCTTTCTTTTCCTCTAGGTACTAAGATGTTTCAATTCCCTAGGTGTTTCTTTCTGAGACTATTGTTTCATCTCAGAATGATATGACATTACTCATACCGGGTTCCCCCATTCGGATATCAACGGATCAAAGCTCACTATCCAGCTCCCCGTCGCTTTTCGCAGGTAGTCGCGTCCTTCATCGCCAACTAGTGCCAAGGCATTCACTGTACGCCCTTATTAACTTAACTTCTGTTTTCGTTTATTAGCTTAAAATTATTTTTATAGTTACAAATAAATTTGCAACTCGTCGCAATCTCAACATCGGTTGAAACCACAACTTTTCAGAAAGAACATGTAATAATATCTAGTTTTCAAAGAACAATTTTGAGAAATTCCTAATCTCTCAAAACTAAACAGATGGCCACTCAATCAATCGTTAACTCTAGAATAATCTAGATTTTAGGTTTTGTTTTGTACGTTAGAGAGACCTTAGTCCTCTAACACTTTCTCCATAGAAAGGAGGTGATCCATCCCCACGTTCCCGTAGGGATACCTTGTTACGACTTAACCCCAATCACTAGTCCTACCTTAGACGTCTCCCTCCTTACGGTTAAGATAACGGCTTCGAGTATTACCAGCTCTCATGGTTTGACGGGCAGTGTGTACAAAGCCCGGGAACGTATTCACCGCGACATGGCTGATTCGCGATTACTAGCAATTCCAGCTTCATGGAGTCGAGTTGCAGACTCCAATCCGAACTGAGACCGACTTTAAGGATTTCCTCCCCCTCGCGGGTTCGCCTTTTGTATCGGCCATTGTAGCACGTGTGTCGCCCAGGACGTAAGAGGCATGATGATTTGACGTCATCCCCACCTTCCTCCCCCTTACGGAGGCAGTCTCGCTAGAGTCCCCAACTTAATGCTGGTAACTAACGACAAGGGTTGCGCTCGTTGCAGGACTTAACCTAACATCTCACGACACGAGCTGACGACAACCATGCACCATCTGTTCCTAGGATAGCCTCCACTGCATCTCTGCAGCTTCGCCTAAGTATGTCAAGCCCTGGTAAGGTTCTTCGCGTAGCGTCGAATTAAACCACATGCTCCACTGCTTGTGCGGGCTCCCGTCAATTCCTTTAAGTTTCACTCTTGCGAGCGTACTCCCCAGGCGGATAACTTAATGCGTTAGCTTCTGCGCTGCTTTCACAACACATAGTTATCATCGTTTACGGTGTGGACTACTAGGGTATCTAATCCTATTTGCTCCCCACACTTTCGTGACTGAGCGTCAGTATCGAGCTAGTAAACCGCCTTCGCCACCGGTGTTCCTCCATATATCTATGCATTTTACCGCTCCACATGGAATTCCGTTTACCTCTCTCGTACTCTAGCTTATCAGTTTTTGAAGCGAGAAGGGGTTAAGCCCCTCGATTTGACTTCAAACTTAATATGCCGCCTGCTCACTCTTTACGCCCAATAATTCCGGATAACGCTTGCCACCTACGTCTTACCGCGGCTGCTGGCACGTAGTTAGCCGTGGCTTTCTAGTAAGATACCGTCCCTTCGCTAGTCATTACCTACTAACGACATTCGTCTCTTACCACAGAGGTTTACAGAGTTTTATCCCCTTCATCCCTCACGCGGCGTTGCTCGGTCAGGGTTTCCCCCATTGCCGAAAACTCCTTACTGCTGCCTCCCGTAGGAGTCTGGACCGTGTCTCAGTTCCAGTGTGGCCGATCACCCTCTCAGGTCGGCTACGCATCCTCGCCTTGGTGGGCTATTATCTCACCAACTAGCTAATGCGCCGTAGGCCCATCTATTAGCGAGGCCGAAGCCCCTTTCAAGCCTCGGGGATGCCCCCAAGGTTCGTATTCGGTATTAACCCAGATTTCTCCAGGGTATCCCCAACTAAAAGGCAGGTTACCTACGTATTACTCACCCGTTCGCCACTCGAGTGTATTGCTACACCCTCGTTCGACTTGCATGTATTAGGCACGCCGCCAGCGTTCATCCTGAGCCAGGATCAAACTCTCAAATAAATTTATCTAGCTCATAATTATTCTGGTTATTGTTTTTTTGTTTAAAAGAATTAACTTTAGATTTGTATGTACATCTGTCTAGTTTTCAAAGATCAATTGTCGCTTTTACATTCTCAGTACGGGTCTATCCGCGCGACTTTTCTAAGTATACATTACTTAAAAAGCCGTGTCAATTAATATAGATGCTTTTTTGACTATTTTGGAAAGTTTTTGGAACGCCTAAACGTGTTGTCTTGATATATATTCTATATATCTAGGAACTAGAATCTCTTGCTAATTAACAAGTAAGAATTAGACTATGATAAGTACCTTTTCTTCTGGTAGCGAAAAATGGTTTTAAAATATTCATATGGTTCTTGGTTCTTGCGTCTTGCTTTACATTACTTCTTGGAGCCACATTTCATCTTTATAAAAGCAACTTTCATCGCCATAGTTTAATGGTTCATAGAGTTCATCTCCAAGATAAAGATAACCATATATCAAAAGGTAATTGAACTTACTCCGATCTGGAACCCCGACCATGAGACCAAAATAATTATGCAACTTGTAGATATAATAGCAACGCCGCTTGTCAATGACATCATAGAATTGATCGTTATGATCCCTAAAATCATTAACCCAGTATTCCCATACTAATTCGGTAGTTGCCACGATATTAGGATAAAAGGGAACTTGATGACTTGAGAAATATAACTCTATATTGAGACGATAATTCTTTTGATGAAAATCATCATAGTGATGATCACTAATTCCATAATACAATCTAGTTCCAACATTATTTTTAAATAACTCCTCTTTGTTGACAAAGACTAAATCAATGTATGAATCACGAATAATATCGGTGCAAAAACTTTCACCACTCACAACTAAAGAATTACCATCAAGGTATGGATATGATGGTTCGCTGCAGCCCAATAAAGAGCCAAGAACAACCAAGAATGAGAGACATTGTTTTACTTTCAAGAATTTCATGATAACCTCCTAATTTAACATGCAGGAATTGTGACTTGAACAAACGAAGAATGATAGGGTCCAGTTTCTAAATCATCATCTAATCATATCCAGTTTGATTAAAAAACTGCCTTTAAATAATTACAACCAGCATTCATTTTCTAACTAGATTCTAACACACTACTCATCAAAAAGCTTGAAAAATACTTACGAGTAATAACCTTTAATTATTAGACATATTTCCGCTATATGATTTTGTTTATAATCTGTCTTAACAATCAACATCATAGTTTTAAACTCTCATGTACTAATTCAGAAGTTTAATCTCGCGTGAATAACTCTCGCCATGCAATATTCATTCTTGAAACTTAACTCGAAACAAGTATCACTATCTAGACTAGAGTCAACTAAGTAGTAGCTTTATGTGCTTCACAAAAACTAACTACTTTTTCTAACACCGCTGGGATCTTAATACTCTGGGGACATTTTTTCATGCAGACGCCACATTTCACGCAGTTCTTGATTTTATAATGATCAAAAATTCTTATCAGATCCCAGTCTTGCGTCTTATCATACATATACATCTCATTATAAACCGCGAAGATTTCGTTAATTCTTACTCCAAAAGGACAAGGCACACAATATTGACAGTTGGTACAACCAACCCCAATTCTTGCCTCTAATGCTTGCTTTAACCAGAGTAACGTCTTTTCGTCATGAGAATCAAAACTGTTTTTGAGATTAAAAGTATTAATATTATCATCCATTTGTTTTAAGTTTGACATCCCAGAAAGAATGCTTACAATCCCTGGTTTTGCCATTAAGAATCTTAAGGCCCAAGAAGGAGTATTCCAATCAGGATGGATTTCCTTTAGTTTTTGTTCAAAAACATCAGGTAACTTTGCAAGCGCGCCGCCTTTAATCGGTTCCATAATGAGAACAGGAATCTCATGCTTCACTAAAAGATCATAGCCCTTAAGACCTGCTTGAAGATTAATGTCCATATAGTTTAACTGAATTTGCACCACATCCCAGTGATCAAGACCATCAAGCACAATTTCCTCAAAATCTTCATATGAACCATGAAACGAAAACCCAAAATGACGAATTTTGCCCTGACGTTTTAAGGAGTCAATGACCGTAAAAATATCATATTCCTTAAACTTGAGGTAACGAGCCTTATCAATCGCGTGAAGTAAATAAAAGTCCACATAATCAACTTGGAGCTTGGTGAGTTGTTCTTCAAAAATTCTTAAAATATCATCTTGACCCTTCATCTCCCAAAGCGGTAATTTAGTAGTAATAGTAAAACTGTCGCGAGGGTATTTCTTAAGTAACTTTCCCACCACTACTTCCGATTCGCCTTGGTGATACGGATATGCAGTGTCAAAATAAGTAACCCCGCCTTGAATCGCATGGTCAAACATCTCTGCTACTTGAGCTTCATCAATCTTCCCGTTTGGATTAAGCGGAAGGCGCATACAACCAAAAGCTAGTAGTGAAGGTCGAACATTAAGTTTCTTAAACTTACGATACTCCATTTAAACTCCTTTAATTGCGTTAAATTATCATTTATCGCTAATCTTGATAAAATAATAACACAAAAAAAGCAACAAGATGACACCAGTATTTTTTATGGTCACACCTTTTGTTGCTATTTTAAACAAAGCTTATTTTAGATTCATCACTAATTTTGTAAATGAAGCAACTTCAAGTGAAGCACCCCCAACTAAAGCGCCATCAACATCTTGAAGCGATAAATACGCTTTAATGTTCTCTGGCTTCACTGATCCACCATAGAGGAGATGGATTTGATTAGCCTTACTTTTACCATACATTTTCATCAGTTCATGACGAATAAAGGCACAGATATCTTGGGCAATTTCAGGACTAGCATTTTTACCAGTACCAATTGACCATACCGGTTCATAGGCAACAATTAATTTCTTGACTAAAGCGGGGTTAATTCCCGCTAGACCGATGGTAATTTGTCTTGCAATTACCGTTTTAGTAAGCTTTGCTTCAAATTCACTTAGCGTCTCGCCAACGCAAAAAATCGGCACTAAACCAGCGTTTAACACGCGGTTTACTTTAAGATTCAGTGCGGCATCAGTCTCGTTAAAGTACTGGCGTCTTTCGCTATGTCCTAGAATTACATGACCAATCTTAATTTCTTGCAGCATTGGAAGCGAGATTTCTCCTGTAAAGGCTCCAGCTTCTTCTTGATGAACATTTTGGGCGGCGACGATGAGTCGTTTATTATGTTTTTTCACCACTTCAAGTGATAAATAGCTTGGGGCAACACCAAGAATAATCCCATCTTGTTTGGCTCTCGCTACAAGATCAACCGTCTCTTTTGCAAAAACTTTCGCTGCTGCTTGAGTTTTATGCATTTTCCAGTTGCCAATAATAATCTTTTTACGCACTCTTAATCTCCAATGATATCAATTCCCGGTAGATGTCCGTTATTCTCAATCATTTCTAAGGAAGCTCCACCACCAGTAGATACATGTGAAAACTTATCAAAATATCCAAGTTTCTTCGCTGCAGAAGCTGAATCACCACCGCCAATCACGGAGAAAACTCCTTTTAAGCTGGCAATTGCTTCACACACCGCGGCAGTACCCTTGATAAACTCTTTTTGTTCGAAAACTCCCATTGGTCCATTCCAAAAAACCATCTTGGCCTTAGCAATTTCCGCTTGGAATAGTTTAATGGTTTTTGGTCCAATATCAAGACCTTCAAAACCTTCAGGAATGTTTTCATTGACTGTCGGGAAATTGACAGTTCTGGCCTCGGGACTGAAGGCATCACTGGCCATCGCATCAAGAGGGAGGACAATACGGTCCTTTGCCTTCGCTAAACACTCTCTTGCATAATCAAGTTGGCTTTCTTCAACTGGAGAATTACCAGTCGTAAAACCTCGGGCGCGCTGGAAGGTATAGGCCATCGCTCCTCCAATAATGATTTTGTCGCATTTTTCTAATAATAAATCAATGACTTTAATCTTATCACTAACTTTAAGACCGCCTAAAATTGCAAGATAGGGGCGATCGCTATTCTTAACATTAACAACACGGCTCAAGGCATGAACTTCTTTTTCTACTAAAAAACCAATCGCAACTGGTTTTCCGTCCTTTTTAAGGAGTTCAGGAATGCCATACGTTGAGGCATGCGCGCGGTGGGCACTGCCAAAAGCATCCATCACAAACACATCTCCTAACTTCGCCCACGAAGCACTTAAATCAGGATCATTTTTTTCTTCACCCTTTTCATAACGGGTATTCTGCACCAATAATACTTCCGCATCTTGAAGCGCGGCCACTTTATCATCTAATTCTTTTCCGGTTGTGACCTCAGAAAAGACCACAGGTTGTTTCATGATTTCGCTTAGTCTTTCGGCCACTACTTTTAGGTTATTTTTAGCCTTTTGGGCTTTTAGCTCCTCAGGGGTAGCCTTCTTATAATCGATTTTCCCTAAATGAGAAAAAAGAATTACTCGCGCACCACTACCAACTAAGTAATTAATTGTTGGTAATGCTTGAATAATCCGATTATCATCATCAATCTTGCCATTTTTAAGAGGCACATTAAAATCAACTCGTACCAAGATTCTTTTACCTTTTAAATCTTTTAAATCCTTTAAAGTTTTCATAACTCTCCTATAAATTAAGAAGCGCCCACCGGAAGGGGAGGCGCTGCTGCTAATTAATTAGACTATTTTTTAATAACTTTACGGCCTACTTCTAAAGCAAGACGGATGTATTGGCAAGTATAGGAATATTCATTATCATACCAGGCAAAAACTTTCACCATTTGTTTATTATCCGCGGTTGTTAACACTAAAGTTTGAGTCGCATCAAAGATACTTCCATAAGTGGAACCGAGGATGTCACTAGAAACGATTTCGTCTTCAGTATATCAAAGAATACCCTTTAAGGCCCCACGTTGCGAAGCATTTTTCATCGCATCATTAATCATCTTTTTATCAACTTTCTTCTTTAAAATAAGTGATAAATCAACAATAGAGCCATCGATCACCGGAACACGGAGGGAACCACCGTTTAATTTTCCTTCGAGTTCTGGAAGCACTAAGCCAATGGCCTTAGCCGCACCAGTTGAACTAGGAACAATGTTACCTGCTGCAGCCCGTCCACGACGGTTGTTTCCAGCTTTTGGTAAGTCAAGGGTTGTTTGATCGTTAGTATAGGCGTGAACTGTCGTCATGAAACCGTATTTAATGCCAAATTTATCATTTAAAACTTTAACGACTGGGGCAAGACAGTTTGTCGTACAAGAAGCACCAGAAACGACAGTATCTTTAGCAGTCAAAATGTTATCATTGACCCCATAAACGACGGTTGGAGTCTCGTTATCAGCAGGGGCACTGATGATGACGGCTTTCGCGCCACCTTTTTCAATATGAACCACCGCGTCTTTTTTACCTTTAAAGCGGCCAGTACATTCGAGAACCACTTCGGCTCCAAAATCACTCCATTTTAATAAGGTGGGGTCCTTTTGTGCTGTTACTGGGATCTTTCTTCCATCAACAATGATATTACTATCATCAGCACTAACTTCATGATCAAAAACTCCATGAGTTGTGTCATATTTTAAAAGATATGCTAAGGTTTTCGCGTCAACTAAATCATTAATCGCCACGACCTCAAGTTCTTTATCTTTTCCTTTTAATTCCGCGATTCTACGGAAGGCTAATCGACCGATGCGGCCAAAGCCGTTAATAGCAATTTTAACCATTTTTATTCCTCCTCTTGGTTATGAACGTTTATATTATATATTAAATATATAAAAATATTTTGATTTACACAAATGTTGAAAAGTTCCTTTATTATTAAAAACTTTGCAACCGTTTTTGCCTTTAAAAATAAAAAACCAAAACTCTTAGTTAATCATTAAAAGATTACTAAGGGAAACTTTAAGGGCACTCGCAATATGACTTAAGGTAATGACAGTCGGGTTTGCTTCGCCCTGTTCAATTTTGACATAATTCTTTAAGTCCATGCCAGCATCAAGAGCCACATCAAGCTGTGTCATCTTTAAGAAAGTTCTTAGAGCTTTAATATGCTGTCCCATCTGTTTTAGTAACAACTTCGCCTCATACGATAATCTGTTTTCCATGTTTCTCCCTCAAGCGCAGATACTCCTTATGGACTAAAGCTAACATTCGTGAAATTGTCGTCTTGGAAATGTGCTTTCCTAAGGAAACTGCCGCTTCTGATAGTTCCCGAAGATTACTCTCGGGATGTTCTAGTCGTAACTTCATCACGAAAACCATCGTCTTGTTTGAAAAACGTTCAATTGAGCCAAGGCGCTGAAGGTAATTAATCGCCTCGAGCTGTGTTGCAGCGTTTTTCAGTGATCGTTCAAGGTTAGTGCGATCACAAATCGCCTGTCGATTGTAGAAATTATTATCTTCCTTTTCAATCCGAATTCTTTCATACTCTAAACCACAGTCTTGAGCGCCGATTGCCACAATAAAATTCACAATTTCGGGCTCTTTCTTAAGATAGAGAAGGTGGCTTGAACGTCGGGCCACATATTTAAAATTCATTAAAGAAGGATAATACTTGTTAATATACTTTTTACAGTCACTCGCGAGTTCCTTATTCTTAAAAGATAACTCCAAGTGGTAAGAAGTTTTCGTTGGGTCGCTACATGAGCCGCCAGCGAGAAAAAAACCGGCTAAGAGGCCGCCGGTCATGTTGGGAACTTCACGATAGGTAAGAAAGATTTCATCAAAAATATCAATTGATAGTTTTTCAATAATCTTCGTCGCTTCATCGTCAACATAAATTAGTCTTGAAGAAGTCACAAAAGAACGAGAATATGTAACCTCGCTAATTTCAAAAACCGGAAATGATAACGCTTCTAAAAGACTGAGGATATATGTCGCTACAGTGTCATTAAAAACGACAATCTCGACTAAACGTTTTGATGCTTTAAAAACTAAGGACGAATTACACTTCAAAAAACCGGCCAAAATCGCCTGCTGATGCTCCAAATCATAGGAGTTATGCATCAACTCTTCTTTGATTAATTGGGTAAAGGTTTTATCTTTCACGGGCCAAAGCCTCATTAATGACGGTCGCTACTTTAATACCATCGCCTACCGCAAGGGCAATTTGACGTACTGGATAAGACTTTAAATCACCGATGACATAAAGATTCTTAACGCTACTCATTAAGTTTTCATCAACCATTAAGTATCCCGCAGGATCTTTTTTAACTTCAAGTTGATTAAGCATCTCGTTATTTGGCGTCGCTCCAATAAATTCAAACAAGGCATTACAAACCAAAGTCTCAACTTTGCCTGTTTCCTTATTCAAGATTTCAAGAGATGCTAGCTGATCTTGTCCGTTAATCTTGGTAATTTCATAAGGAAGATAGAAAATAACATTTGGTAAGGCCGCCAGTTTTTGATAAGTTTCATTAATTCTAAGAGTTTCTTTACTCCGGTGGATGAAATAAAGCGTCTTTACTTCTCTTGCTAAATGAAGGGCTTCATTAACTGCCGAT
>JAISVG010000047.1 GCA_031271635.1 Erysipelotrichaceae bacterium | reverse complement strand
CCAGCAATCAATAATCGTCTCGGCACGTCGCACATCTTCAGATCCGGCACCGACGCCTTTTAAATCAACACTAAACATTACTTCCGCAACACCAGAAGTCATTTTGGTAAGGCTCGCATCAGTAAAGTCAAAAAGAATTGTAGTCGGAGTTTGAAATAAAGTCTTATCAGCGGAAATCATTTTATCAATATTCGCTTCATACGTCGCCGTCGCGCCACCAGAAATATTCACATAATAAGGTCTTTCAACTGCTACTTCAGCCGCTTGTTCAAACGCACTTTGTAGTGGTGAATTATCAAGTAAAGTCATGAAGGGCGAGTCATCACGGAAGCCTTTTTCATCTTCAAGTAAAGTATCAACGAAGATGGCATGGAGACGAATTGATGGGGGATTATCAATACCGCCATTTTGAATTAATTCAAGCGCCTTCATCATGTTCTTACAAGAGTCACAGCCAGTTTGAACAAAGGATAAGAAGAACTTTTCGCCGTATTGAGACATGGTTGTTCTTGCAGCTGCAAGATCGCCATTATTCACTTGCTCAAGAGCTTTCCCTAAACTAACAGCAAACTTCCCAACGTTACTCTTTTCAACCGAATCAACATCTTTAGTTAAACCATCAAACTTCAGTTCGCGGTCACGGAAATATAACTCAGCATTCTCATCATTACCACGGTTTCGGATTGCACTAACAATTGGGGGGATTGAGAAAATAACTGCGAAAATAACTCCCACAATTAATAATGGCTGTACCCAAGCAGTATTTTTAATCCATCTCCAAATCGCTGCAAAAAAACGACCTATTGGTTTTAGTATCCATTTCATTATCCAAGCACCAAATTTTTTCATTAATTCTCCTTTTCAACCAAACGCCTTAAAACTAATCTTTAATATGATAGCACCTTAATAATAATTTATCAATTATTAAATAAAAAAATATTCATCATCGAACCTAAAATAACCTTATTATATTAAAAGCACTTCTTTAATTTACGATAATATAAGTATATTTAAAACAACAACATAAGTTTAATATTAACAAAAAGACCCAGCAAAACTGGGTCCTTTTAAAATAACAGCAATTAGTTATCGAGCTTTTTTTGGCTTAATAAGGAAGATATAAACCAATACTGCAATGACACCAAGTAAGACGATTCCGCCAACAATACCTAAAACAATATAGAGGGTGGTGCCATCATCTTGTGGCGTCGTATCTGTGGCTTCCGTAACTGTAATAGTTGCAGTTTTGGTCGTCGTATTTCCAGCGGCATCACTAACGACTGCGGTAACCGTATATGTTCCAGCCTCAGTTGCCACAAACTTACCATCAACTAGAGTAATGGCTTTCTCACCTAATTTGACACTAAGATTAACTGTCGCACCAGCTTCAGTAGTCACGGTAACCGTAATTTCATCATTAACTTTTGCCGTCGCAGGAGCATTAATAGTTACTTCTGGAGCCACGATGTCGGCTCTAACCACGACTTCAGATGATTTAGTGGTTGTATTTCCCACGGCATCAGTCACAGTAACTTCAACGATGTAAGTACCATCTTCATCAGCGACAAAGGTTCCATCTTCATTAACAACCACGACTTCGCCATCACATGTTACTGAAATTACCACTGTTGCACCTTCTTCAGTATCAACAGTAACCGTAATGGTTTCTCCGGTCTCAACAAGTTCTGGAATGTCAAGTTCAAACTCAGGCGGAACTGAATCATCAATTGCCGTCACTTGTGCGGTTTCGGTAGTAACATTACCAGCCACATCACTCACAGTAACCGTAATCGTATAAATTCCTTCAGCATCAGCTACGAAAACGCCTTCGGCACTGACTGGTACATCAACAGCGGTTGGCCCACTACCAAACACTACTGAAATGACTGTTGTCGCGCCGGCTTCAGTTTCAACTCCAACCGTCACATTGCTTCCAATCTTCACTGTTCCAGGAACATTAATTGTAACTTCTGGAGGAACAAAATCAGGATCAACTCTTAAAGCCATCAACTCACTAGGTTCATATTTTTCATCGTGGAGTGTCGAATCAACTAAGGATAAGGTTCCTACGAAAGTGGTACCCGGTAAATCACCAGTATGAACGTGAACAAATGTTAGTTGATAAATATTATCTAAGCCGAAAGTCTTCACTAAATCAATTGTGATTTCGTTTTCTCCAGCCGCTAAATTAACCCCAATCGGAGCACCATCACGACCAATTACAACCCCATCTTTAAACCAAACAGTTCTGCCGTTTCCTTCCATTCTGATCGATTCAAGAGCCGAGGAATCAACAGCACCAGCATCAAGAGTAATGGTCCAGTAACGATGGACATTACCAGTAAAATTAAGGGCTCCAGCATAACTATAACCGGCTGCGATAGCGATCTCATTATTATCAAGCTTTGGTCCATCTTTTAAAATCTCAACAACTTGTTCATCATAAGTAGTCGCACTAAGAAGGGTGACAATTCCGGTTGCACCATCTAAACCACCAATATGACTATGCATATCAAAGCCATTAGAAGTACTACCAGTTGTTGCCATTAAATCAATGTCAAGAGTTACTGGTTCCGTAGTTCCTAAGATGGCATTAATCGGTTGTCCATCAACTCCGATTACGACATTATCTTTAAACCAATATGTACTACCATTAAGTTCAAGTCGTAACGAAGAAATATTGCCTTCACTGCCTTGGACTTTTAAACTAATAATTTCGACTCCAGCAGCCACATAACCACCGTAGAAATAACTATATCCAACTTGATCGATGTTTCCTGAAGGATAGGCACCAATGCTTTGAGACACAGTATTAATTTCAGGAGCTAAAGCATTAGTATAGAAAATTTCATCAATTAAAACTTGTCCGGTTCCAATTCCGTCGGCATAAATGGTCATTAAGTTGTTAGGAAGATAACCAACACCGGCCGCGGTTTTATTTTCATCAAGATTAAAAATCGCATAAGAATATCCGGCTTCATCAACCCATGGGGTGTTAGTTGGTAAAACACCTAGCCCAAAGGCACCAGCCGCGGTTCCAATAAATAAAGCGGCCTGACCACCAAATTCGAAACGTACGTTATTCATGTTCGCACCATCAACTGCTTTAATGATAACTACCATTAAATGTTGCCCGCTGACGTTCGCACGTCCTTGGAATTGAACATTAACAAGTCCTGTACCTAAGGCTTCACCATCAAGAACTAGTTCATTACCATTAGCAGAAACAGCATTCCCGCCACCATAAGCAATAACAAAGTCTAAACCTGATTGCTTCATTTCTGGAGTGACATTCTTAATAGCATCATCATAACTACTTTCAAAAGCCGTCTTCGTAAAATTAAATGTTGAAATCACTTGACGGTTCTCGATGTCTAAATCTGGAAGGGCGTATTCTGGCGTTCTTGATTCAAGATTAGTAAGATATACTCCATAGATAGTAACATCATCCGTGGCCTCAATCTTCACTCCGGTTCCTGTGTTATCGCCAGAAATTGCCGCGAATGAAACCGCCTCACTAACGCGTTCATTAACACTTAATAAGTCTGGATCTTGAGTCCATCCAGTGGCCGCAAAAGCACCACCATTTCGCGCATATAAGTTAAGGCCTTTAGAATTAATATCTAAACCAACATGAGCGTAAAGACCTTCAAGAGCATCATCATAAATTTCATATGTTGCTCCCGCTGGTAAATATAGATGCTTTGGAACAATAATTCCCACTGATCCTTTCCAGTATGAGATTTCATCTGGTCCGGCATTCGGATCAACCCGATTAAAATTATCAAAAACAGTAACTGCTTCTGATGCAATATTAATACCTGCAAATTCTCTAATATCAATTAAAGCATCTGAGGTGCCATTACTAACATCCACAAAGTGAATTCCGGTGATTTGACTAAGAACTGTTGTGGTACTACCGCCATAAACGGCTGCAGCATCCTCGATACTATCATTCCAAGAAATCACGACATCTTGCCACTCGCTCCCAAGAGCAGTAATCGAAGGGTTAGCAAAATTATCATAGCAAGCTGCTAAACTAATGGGATAAAGACTCCATCTATCATCACCACGTAACTGTATTTCATAGTTAGCTGGATCAAAAGTTCCTGCTGCAAGACGCATAGTGAAACGCAGGTGATATGTCGCAAGCGGTGTTGCAGTTCCATATTTATAGACTGCCGCAGCATCCGTCGCCCCGTTTCGGGTTAAAACTTGAAGATAGGCATGATCATTATAAACTGCATCTTCACTGGCCGTACCAACTAAGGTATTTCCAGAAAAATCGTCTAACCAATGATCAAACAGCGGGTTAAATGGTCTTTCAACCGGTGCTGCCGCTACTTTAGCACTTGGCAAAGCAAGCATCACGGATGCTAATAGAATGCCAAGTGGAGAAGCGAAAACAAATTTTCTAAACTTTCCCATTCTTTTCCTCCTTTTGGGTGTTTTTTATATCTAAACCAACCTAATAAATACTGATTTCTGAGATTTGAGCCCCATAACCAGCTGGTATCGAGTTGGAATAAATAACAACCTTAACGTATCTAACTTGCGCTGATACTTCGTATTGCACGAAATTACCAAGAACCGGATCAAATAAGGCATCATTATTTGCTACTAATTCAAAATAACTAGCCTCAATCGTCGCTTTATTTGTTGGATTATAACCAATATTTAGGTTACTTCCATAAATAGTGAGATTCTGAGTTCTTGCTTCCCAAGATAAGTCAGGATTTAAGAAGAGCAAAACCTGACTAATTGAAGTTACTTGTAGTAAATCAATCACGAAGTAAGCGCCTTCACCATTTTCACCAAAGCCATCAGATTCATAATAACTATTACCGCCCTTATCGCCATCCGTTAGTTTGGTTGATGGGTAAACATCATAGTATGGCGTCGAATCAACCACAGGCTTTTG
>JAISVG010000038.1 GCA_031271635.1 Erysipelotrichaceae bacterium | reverse complement strand
AGTCTTTATTATCTTCAAAGTAGATACTATGATCCTAAGATCGGAAGATTTATTAGTAAAGATCATCTTAATTATCTTGATCCTAAAACCATTGGTGGTCTTAACCTCTATGCATATTGCGCAGGGAATCCGGTGATGTATACGGATAGTAGTGGAACCTCACCATGGACAGACTTTTGGAATAGCACATGGGGTAAGGTATTGGGAACTATTCTTGTTGTTGCAGCGGTCGTTGCAATATCATTTGCGACAGCAGGAATTGGCACAGCAATAACAGCAGCAATGGGTGGTTTTTGGGGAGCAGTAGTAGGTGGAGCCGTCGGTGGAGCCATTTCAGGCGCAATTATGGGCGCGGGAATCTCTATGGTTGTCCAAGGGATATCGGGAGGTTATAGTAATATTGATTACGCTCTGGTTGGTTGGTCGGCTTTGACTGGTGCGATTACTGGAGCTATGATGGGAGGGTTCGTCGGTGGTTTTAGATATATTAGAGCAGTAAAGTTTTTAAAGGCGAATGGCGTGGAAAACATCGATGAAATAATGTCTTCTTTCAAAGGAACGCCAAGATTAAAGACCATCAAAGCTGGAACAGAAGTGTTTAGGGTACATGGAGGGCAAGCGAAGGCAATTGGGCATTGGGTCTCTCCGCATATATATGCCGATCCAGTACAATCTTTAGCAATCAATCCAATTTGGGGCAATAGCGCATCCGAAGTAAGCAAAATAGTTCTCAAAGAAAACGTTAAGGCTCTTGTAGGGATTGCCGCTAGACAAGGTTTATTTAGTGGCGGCGGATTGCAATGGTATGTTGTTAATCTATTAGCGATGAGTATAATGCCATAGGAGGAATATGTTCAAAAAAAATGTAAATTATCTGGAAAATTCGAATGACTTGTTACTTGATACTTATTACTCTATTGGTATTTGGGGCGATGGTCCAGGAAGACCATTTGACAATGGTTATCTACTAAAAAGACAAGAAATTGATCACGAACAAAAGACAATTAAACTATTCTTTAGTAGTAATGAGGAATGCATCATCGAGCGTTTTCACGACATGATGGTAGATAACAATCGTGTTACAATTAATAGAGCCGATAGAATAATTTGGAAAGCCTATGATTATGGCAAGCCACAAACAAAAGAAAACATGTATATTTATGAATATAATATTTTAGATAACGGTGATGTCAGTGTTGTGGTAAAAAGTAATATTCTTAATAGAAATGAGATCATCAAAATTGAGAAACAAAAGGCATTTGTTTGTTTTTAAATAAAAGTACTATTTCATGATACTAGTGGCATAATATCTGGAGTACTGTCAGGTGCATATGAGTTGTTTCAAAAATTAATTCTTGGTAAAAAATGGAGGACACTATATATCTAGTAGCAAAAAAGAAAGACCCAGAAGGCAACGGGCTCTAGCTTAGTATGAATGGGCTCATTGGCTGATAGTGGCTTTTATATAGTTTTTGGAATCCTGGCAATAGTTTTTCCTAGCGTTTATGAAGGGAGATTTTTAATTGGCCCTGTAATAGTTGGCTTATTTCTTCTGGCTAACGCAATATAATCACATATGTGATCACGTTCGCTTTGTAAAACGTTTAAAGAAATGGAAGCAAGAGAATGCGAAAAAGGAATAGAGTATTAGTGCCGAAGATGAAATGTATAAATGTTATTTTAGTTTTGTAGCTTAAGAAATCTGTCACTTATATTGTAGTCATTCTAACGGTTTTTCCTCATCCTATTACTACTAAGAACATGAGAACAATTAGTAACTCACTGGTTTTATGTATAATAATAGTGAATACTTCTACCAAAGAAATATTCAAGGTGACATCATAGCAATCTATGACACCACTGGTTCTTTGAAAGCTAAATATACCTATGATGCCTATGGTAATCACATTATTACTAACTATGATGTCAGTGAGTTAGGAGATCTTAATCCTTTTCGATATCGGGGTTATTATTATGATGTTGAAACTAATCTTTATTACCTTCAAAGTAGATACTATGATCCTAAGATCGGAAGATTCATTAGTAAAGATCATCTTAATTATCTTGACCCTAAAACCATTGGTGGTCTTAACCTCTATGCATATTGTGGGGGGAATCCGGTGATGAGGGTGGATCCGAGTGGGAATGCTTGGTATGATGTACTCGCTTGGATTGGGATTGGACTAGTTGTTGCGGCTGCTATTGTTTTGACGGCCGGTGCTGCAGGATTCGTGATTGGCGGTGTCGCCGGAGGAATAATATATGGAGCTGCGGTTGGGTCTATTGTTCTTGGGGTAACTGGCGCAGTTGGTGGTGCTGTTGGTGGTATGATTTATGACGCTGTGCAAGGGAATGATTTTGGAACAAACATTTGGACGGGTGTGAAAATAGGTTTTGGTATTGGGGCGATAGCCGGAGCGGTTATAGGCGGAGCAATTGGTGGTGCTGCGGCATCTTCTGTAACTGGTATGTCGAATTTATCGTTTTGGTCAAAACTTGGTTCAGACGGAGCTTCTGTAGCGGCAAAGGCTGCAGCAGAAAAGGGTATGACGACAATCGGACAAGCATTTGGTGGAAAAGTGGTGTCGGCGGTATCAAAAATTTTTCCTAGAGCCGTTTCAAGAATTTTATGGGCATCATTATCAAAAACAGCCGCACATACTTTATTAATGAGTTCAGTCTTTTTCTTTTATGGTAGTCCAGCTTTATCTGAAACCATATGGTTTTATATGAATACCCAGAACTTGTAGAAAAAGGAATTGAAATTATTAGAATATTTTTTGGAGGATAAATGTGAAAAAAATAAATGGCTTTATAACCGATAAGAAAATATCAGGCGACTATGTAATATTTGATGTTTTTGATTATTTAGGATTTTGGTATAGTTCAGATGTTCAAAATGGTGCAGATGTCAAATTATATTTAGAGAGATTACCATCTTTTGATGATGTTTATTTGTGTTTCATGAAGTATCGATTTTGGGGATTAAAATTCAATAAGAAACAGGACATCTGTTTGTCACTACTTTATAATCCATATTTCACAGAGTTTTATGAAAGAGTTAAAAAAGATGCTTATTTTATTCCCAAAAATAGAAAGAGATTTATCAAGCGCTTTTTATTAAAATATTTGGCCGATCCAAATTATTTAAAATCTGCTGTAGAGAATAACATGGTTGATGAGTCAGTAAAGAATTACTTTATTGATAAAGATATTTTTAGTAAAAGTAGAGAGTTATCAGAATTATTAAAATGAATATACAGCATTTATTCAGTTTCGATTGAGAATTAGACGACATGGCGAAATGGATTGTCAACACTTTCTAAACAATTTCCTTAGCGTACGATTCTACATCATTTTGGTACTAGCTATTAGTTTCATTCCTACGAACTATTATGGGTTAATCTTTAGAATCTGTAGCGACCTTAAAACTAAGTGTTTACTATCTAAATCACTAACAATTCGATCACGAACTCTTGGCATCATTGGTTGTTTTAAGTAGATAGTGTTCATAATTTCCTTAATAATTCCACTTAGAGTGGCGTTCAAGATTTGATACTGTTTATTTAAAGACCACATCGCAAGAGCAACAGGAATACCATCATCTAATGGCACAAGATACTTAATATTAGTAAGATGAAACCCTTGCTGCTGATAAAACATGACACGACGATTAAAATTGTTACCCGGAGTCTCTTGATCTAGTTCCAGTTCAACAAAAGCATACTGTGGCTTAAAATGATGATTATTTAGTAAATGACTAATTAAATAAGTACCATAGCCTTGATTTTGAAACTTCGGATGAATGCCTAAATAATCAATCCAGATAGTATGATGTTCTTTAAAAATGAGATACCAACAAAATCCGATGATTTTAGTATTGGTTACTAAGACATATAGTTGATATCTATTTTTCTTCATTAAAGCCCCAAGTGTCGCTTTACTAAGGATGGTAGTGGGATCAAAAAGGGTCCGCATCAAAGGATAGACTTGATCAAGATCATTGATGGTACCTGATCTAATGGTTTTCGTTTCTAAATTCATCCTCTAAATATTATAGAACTAAATTTGAAGGATGGATTAATGTCTTAATAGTAATGAGTTTTTAAACTATCTGGTGTTATACGATAAACGGCGTGAGAAAAAAATGGCGCTAAAACCTTGCTGTTTCTTGTTTTAATAAATATAATGATTATTTTAATATAAAAAAAAATCATTATGTGCTATCGTATAAAGAAGACGAAGGGGTGTTATGAATTATCAAGTTGAAGCGGTTGCCAAAGAAAGAGTGCGAAACGGGACGGCGACGATTGTGATTGCAAATGAAGTAGAGATTTTAGCTACGAGTAATTCCTCAGGAATTAGAGGTTCCATTAAGCTTTTTGAAGCCGATTGGAATCAGTATCAAGGGCGGTTAGTCTTTGATAAGGTAGTTGGAAAAGCCGCGGCAATGATTTTTATTAAAGCAAAACTCCGCTACGTCTATGGAAAAGTAATGAGTGAACAGGCTTATGACCTATTAAAAAAGGCCAACATTGAAGTGGCATACGACAGTCTTCCAAGTATCATTATGAACCGCTTTTGTACTGGGATGTGTCCCATTGAGAATAGTGTTAAAGACATTGATGATATTGAACTTGGCTTAAAAGCAATTTATAAAACTTTAGATGCCTTAATGAATAAGAAATAGTTTTAAGATTAATAATTATCGACTAATATTGATTGCCGGACGAACCCCATAATCAGAGTTTTTATGGTTATTAAGGCCACTTTTCACGCCACCAGCATTTCCAATATACCATATCCCACTCATGATACCGATGGAGTAGAAGCTTCTTGTCCAGTAATTAGCTGTCGTGTTATTATAGACTCGAAGTCCAGTAGCCTTAGCATAATCAGATGCAACCGCTACCCGAGAATTATGATCGGCTTCAGAATTTGTAAAGCCATGACCAGTATTCACAAAGTCCCAGTAATGAGGGGTAAACACCTTATCATTAGTGTTATCTTCGTTTTCAGGGTAGTTTTTCGAACCATTAATTAGGTTGGAGGTCTTAATAAAGCCTTGGTCGATACTGGTAAAGGCCTTATTATAGAAAGCATCATTAAGAAAGGCTCTCAGAGTATTCCTGCCCCATCTTGAAGTGCCAGAGTCAAACTGTTTTACATCTAAGACATCTTCAGTTAGTAGAAACATATTTTCACTAGAACTGCTAAGAATTCGCCACCGAATGGGTTCAACGAGAAAGTAATAAATACTTCCGGAACTAAAAGTAGTGCTTCCATCACGGGAAATGTACCCTCCTTCTGCGGGAGTAGCGCTGACCCTTTGGTACTCTTTACCGTTATATTCAAGATAGCCTCGAGGATTAGTAGTAGTAATTAAGTCAAGTTCTGCAATGATATTTAAGCAATTAGTGCCACTAACAACTGTTTGGGGGTAAGATCCAAGAAGGTAAGCTCCATCATCAGTAGGACCAATCGGATATGGATCAATGGTTTCATCACTATGCACTTTAATCGCAGTATTAGTAAAACTATGACATACAACTGCCACTATGGATGCGGTGATACTGATGAGAAATAAGGCGCTGACGGACATTTTTAGACGGTCAATCAGGGCTCTTTCTCGTTTCATATACTGATAATAATAACATCTTTATTAAAAATGTCAAGAAAAAAATTGCATTTTATTTGATTTAATGGGCTATTTTAAAGTATAATATTTATTTTTTTCGTGAATGAGATTAATTTTTAGAACGTTTTAAAAGAAATGATGAGGTACTGAATATATTGGTGTACTCGCGCTAATTAGCTACTACATTAATTCATGACATTAATGCGATCTAATTTTTGTTTGATAAATATTATGACATGATTAATTTTATTGGTAATTACTAGAAAGGAAAACAGTTTCATAGCAGTTTCAAGGAGGGCTCTTCGAATTTCACATAAGCCGTGATCAAGCTTACCCCGCTGATGAAATGTAATCGGACACTCACCACCACAATATATAAAAGCCATGCAGTCTTGACAGTGGTTCCTTGATAATTTAATAGTTTCAA
>JAISVG010000043.1 GCA_031271635.1 Erysipelotrichaceae bacterium | reverse complement strand
CTTAATGAGTTCATTAAAGAGATTAAGAAAAGTAGTACGACCATTTAATATCAAGTAGAAACATCATTTAATCTGATTAAATGAGGATTAAAACGGTTGTGGTGGTTCAAAGTCGGGTTATACATTTAAAAGCAAACTAAAAATTAGTTAACGAAACTAACTAGATTGTCGTTGCACCTTTTCCATTAGTAACATAAAAATGTGACTATATTAGTTATCCCATTAATTCTCCAGCCTCAAAAAGACAATAAATTATGTATAATTTAAGAACAGGAGAAATTATGGCCTTAATTACCGAACAAGAAATCATCCGCAAGAATAAACTAGCAAAATACCAGGAACTACATGTTGATCCTTTTGGCAAAAAGTTTAAAGTAAATACAACAAGCCGCACAATTCGTAGTTTATCCCATGGTAAAAGTCATGAAAAACTTGAAAAACTCCAAATTAAGGTCGCTTTTGCCGGTCGTATTATGATGATTCGTCGCATGGGAAAGGCTTCATTTATCACGCTCCAAGATAAGGAAGGGACAATCCAAGCATATATTCAAGTTGATAATGTTGGCCAGAAACAATATGATCTTTTTAAATTAGCGGACATCGGTGATATTGTAGGACTTCAAGGCACAATCATGATTACGAAAACTGGAGAGCCATCAATCAAAGTAACTAAATATACTCATCTCACGAAGGCCTTAAAACCACTACCAGAAAAATTCCATGGTCTCGTTGACGTTGAAGAACGATATCGTCATCGCTATGTTGACTTAATTACTAATGAAAAATCAAAAGAAATTGCTTTTTTACGTCCCAAAATAATTAAAACAATGCGTGAATACTTTGATTCATTAGATTTTGTAGAAGTAGAAACAAGTGTTCTAGCCCCCTTTGTTGGTGGGGCTGCAGCACGACCATTCATCACACATTATAACGCCCTTAATCGCGATTTTTATCTCAGAATTGCCACCGAAATCAACCTCAAAAAACTAATTGTCGGGGGTATGGAAAAGGTATATGAAATCGGCCGTCTTTTTAGAAACGAGGGTATTGATACCAAACATAATCCTGAGTTTACAACCGTTGAACTATATGAGGCCTATGCTGATTTAAAAAGTATGAGAATCTTACTTGAGAAGCTTCTTAAATACATTGCAAAGAAAGTTTTCAATAAATATGTCTTTGATTATAAGGACTATCAAATTGACTTATCAAAGCCGTTCCGCTGGGTTTCAATGACTGATTTAGTTAAAGAAGCCACCGGCATTGACTTTACTACCATCAAAGATTATGAAACTGCCGTTAAACTAGCAGAAGAGCACCATCTTAAAGTCGAGAAGACTCACACCGGTATCGGACATATTCTCAATGAATTTTTCGAAACATACTGTGAGGCTAAGTTAATCCAACCAACTTTCGTGTACGGACATCCAGTTGAAATATCGCCACTAGCGAAGAAAAATAGTAAAGACCCAAGATTTGCAGAGAGATTTGAATTTTATATTCTTGGAAGTGAATATGCAAACGCCTATAGCGAACTCAACGATCCTCTTGATCAACGCGAAAGATTTGAAGCACAGTTGGCCGCGAAAGCCTTAGGAGATCAAGAGGCGAATGATCTTGATGAAGATTTCCTTGAAGCCCTAGAATATGGGATGCCTCCAACTGGCGGAATTGGAATTGGTATCGATCGTCTCATAATGTTCTTTCTTAAAGAAACCTCAATCCGCGAAGTAATTCTTTTCCCACATATGAAAGAGAAAAACGTGCCTTCAAGTAAAACTGAAAAAGAAGATAAGAAATAAGACTTTTTACTACGATATTGGTTTTAAAACTGCTAATAATAAGTTAGGTTTCTTTACATACTAAGGAAAATGTAGTATACTTTTTGACGTAGTGAATCTACTCTTTGCTAGATTTATAATCTAGCCATAGTCCATAAGGAGGTAAATATGTCAAAGTACGAGATCATGTACATCTTAAAAGTTTTAGATGAAGAGAAAGCTAAAGATGCAAAAATGATGGTTTCAGAAATCCTAACCACAAATGGCGCGACCGTTTCAGAAACGAAAGAATTGGGTGTCAAACAATTAGCATACCCCATTCAAAAAGAAACTCGCGGTGAGTATGTGGTTTTGAAAGTTGAAGCTGACAAAAATGCATTAGATGAGTTTTCAAGACTTACAAGAATGAACAAGGATGTTCTACGTTCCATGGTATTAAAAGATGCCTAGAACAAAGGAGAAAAAATGTTAAATGTTGTCACTTTAGTCGGTCGTCTCACTGCTGATCCTGTCGCCAAAACTGTTGGAAACGAAGGCGTAGGAATGGCTACTTTCACGCTTGCGGTTGATAATAGAACTTCAGATAAATCAGCCAGCTTTATTAATTGTCTTGCTTTTAGACAAACGGCAGATATTATTAATCGTTTTACTAAAAAAGGGTCTCTTATTGGAATCGTTGGATATTTACAGCAAAGAAGATGGGAGAAAGACGGTCAACCCAGAACAACCCTTGAAGTAGTTGTTGACCGTGTGACATTATTAGGATCGAAAGACAAAAGTGAAACTCAAGAAGTTAAAGGAAACGAAGACTCATCCGTAAATACCATCGAAAACCTTGACGATGATAGTGATCTTCCTTTCTAATTTAAAAGGAGAAAATTATGCCAGTAGTGCAAAAGAAAAAAATCATTAAAAAGAAAGTCCGTCCGTGTTATTTTTGCGAGAATAAACTTGATTCAGTTGATTATAAAAACATTGAATTATTAAAGCAATATATCGAAATCAACGGTAAAATTAAGCCAAGATCAGCCACGGGTACCTGCGCAAGACATCAAAGAATGTTAGCAGAAGCAATTAAGCGCGCTAGAATAATGGCTTTACTACCATTTGTTGAATAATTTGAATTAATGATTAAATCGGAATTTAAAACGTTCCGATTTTTATTTTGCTAGTAACTTGTATCTAATGATACAAAACAACAAAAATCTAGTTATTTGCTATAATGAATGTATGCAAAGAAAAAAGCGCTTTCCACATATTCTTTCAGTCATTTTCATGATTCTCAACCTTTTCGCGGTAATTTTCATTGCGATTTACTATCTACTGAGCAATTATTCAAGTGTGGTCTTGTTTGAACAAGAATACATTATCTATCTAGTCTTTTTCTTCATTATCTTTGACGTTATTGGTTATAGTGCAGTTTTCCTCATGCTCTATCATAATAACAAACGCAACGCGATTCGCCTTGCTGATGTCATTGGGATGAGCAAGAATAATGCCCTCCGTTTTGCGAAGACTAGTTTTATCGTAACTGATGATAAAAACAGTATTGTGTGGATTTCCGAAGATTTAAAGCCGTTACTATCCGGATATTATTATCGAAACATCAATAATCTGTTTGAAATTAATCGGCTTGAAAGTAAAGATGCCTCAGGAATTCTCAGCCGAGTTTTAATTGAAGATCGCATTTTCGATATTAAAGTTGATTTACAAGCCCATTTATACTTTCTCAAAGATCTAACCGACTATTATAATCTTGAAGAAATATTTACCAAACAAACTCCCGTTTGTGGCCTTCTCTCAATTGATAATTATAATGATGCCTTAGAGCAAGACGAACGCAGCAGTCTCGTGCTTTTAAAAATCAGAAACGAAATTGATGAATACTTTAAACAATATCGAACCTTAATCACCAGAACCAGACCGGATTTATACTATTTGACCCTTGACCGAGAGCATTTTGAAAAAATCAAGCAAGATAGTTTTTCACTAGTTGATCGCGTAAAGGAGTTAAGTCAAAACGAAGAATTCAGCATTACGATCTCTTTAGCATTCTCCTATGACTTCCCAGATTATATTAAACTAAGTGAAAACGCCTTCAAAACCATTGAAATTGCCAAAGAAAGAGGTGGAGATCAAATCGTTACTTCAAGATTTGGTTCCGATTTAGAGTTCTATGGAGGCCGTACTAATCTTCATGGCACGAATAGCAAAGTTAATGTTCACGTAATCGCTGATGCTATCATCAATCAGATTAAGCAATCAAACAATGTCATTATCTGCTCTCATACTGATACCGATTTAGACGCTGTTGGTAGTTCCTTAGGCCTTAAAGCAATCGCAGATCATGTTGGTATTCCCACGAATATCGTATATGAATTAAAGTCATGCGAAAAACATGCCAAAAAAGCTATTATTTCGACTTTTTCAAAAGCCGAAATGCAGCGTATTTTCATCTCTTCAAGTGAAGCATTACAAAGAACCAAAGAAAATACTTTATTAATTATTACCGATGTTCAAGTACCGGAATTACTCATTGAACCTAAACTCATCGAAAAAACACAACGTATTATTGTTATTGATCACCATCGTCGTGGTCAGAGTTCCATTGAGTCGCCCATTCTTGCCTATATTGAACCTTCACGCAGTTCCTGCGTTGAAATGGTAACCGAATTAATTGAATACTCATCATTAAATCCGTCGGTACAAATCATGCCACGAATTGCTACCTTGATGCTGAGCGGTCTCTTCTTAGATACGAATTACTTTAGACAAAAAGAATTAGGGCAACGAACTTTTGAAGTGGCAACAATTCTTAAAAGACACGGTGCGAATAATGTTCAAGCCGATGACTTCCTAAAGGATGATTTTGATGAATACCGTCTTATTTCAGAAGCGATTAGAAGGGCTTCGTTCTTACATCGCGGAATCTTAATTGCTTCTCTTGAAAATGAAGGAAGCATTGATCGAACCATTATTTCAAAAATTGCTGATCGCTTAGTGTCTCTAAGTGATGTCGATGCTAGTTTCGTAATTGGACAAACACGGCCAAATGCCATCTCCATTTCTGCAAGATCAAACGAAAAAATAAACGTTCAGTCGATTATGGAAAAAATTGGTGGCGGAGGGCACTTCTCCTCAGCAGCAACTCAACTCGATAGTGCGGATTTTGATGAAGCAAATCGACGCTTAAATACGGCGATTGGTGAGTATCTAGGCGAAGAAAGAACTTTAAAAAGTAGGAGGGAAAAATAATGAAAGTAATTCTATTATCAGATGTCAAAAACATTGGTAAAAAACACGAGACCGTTGAGGTTAGCGATGGATACGCAATGAATTTTTTAATCCCAAAGAAACTGGCACAAGTTGTCTCCAAAGAAGCAACAGATTTAGTAAGGAAAGCTCAACTGGAAAAGGCACAATTAGAAAAAGAACTCCTTGATAATGCCCAAAGAATTAAGGCCCAATTGGCATCTCTTAAACTTGAAATCACGG
Organism: Erysipelotrichaceae bacterium; assembly: GCA_031271635.1. GTDB lineage: Bacteria > Bacillota_I > Bacilli_A > RFN20 > CAG-826 > JAISVG01. The sequence goes on along the minus strand of JAISVG010000043.1, from coordinate 4,681 downwards.
TCAAAACAGGATTAAATGGAAAACTATTCGGAACTATTTCTTCAAAACAAATCGCCGACAAACTCCTTGTTGAAAATAAAATCAACATTGATAAAAAGAGAATAATTATTAAGGATCCTATTGCTAAACTTGGGACCTATCAAGTCGTTGTCCAACTTCATAAGGATGTAGTTGGAATTATAAATCTCGAGGTTAAAGAACGTGAGTCCTAAAACAAAACTTAGCCGGCTTCCTTCAAGTCCAGATATTGAAAAAGCCGCATTGGGTTTAATGATTGACTCTGGCGAGTGTCTTCAGAAAGGCATTGCCGCGCTTGATGAGTTTGACTTTTATGAAGAAAATATCGAGAATAATGCCATTTTTAGAGCCATTAAGCTTCTACACGAGCAAAAGCTTCCTGTCACCATCGAAACCATCCTTAATAAACTAAACGAAATGAAAGAAGGAGCGAGTGTAAACTTCACTTACATTGATGAATGTATCCTCATCGGTTCTAATCCAGCACTTTTTGATTCCTATCTTGAAATTCTTAATCATCAAAAAATCTATCGTGCCTTTTTAAATGCCGCGAATGAAGCCTTAATTGATAATCAACGAAAGGATATTAAGAATCTTGCTACTTATCTTCTTGAACAGCAAAACAAATTTGAAGAAGTGTTTAAACATAAGAAGATTGGGAGTTTCCAAGATGCGCTTGAGATCTCGCGAACCGCTAAAGAGGGAATTGAATATGCCCGGCAAAACGCCAATAAACAAGGACTAACCACTTCGTTCTCGAAGTTAGACCGCATCACTCGCGGTTTTCAACCGAGTGATTTAATCTCTCTTGCAGCGCGTCCTGGTACCGGGAAAACCGCCCTCGCAATTAATATCGCTGCTGATGTCTGTCGTCGCGGCTCTGGAGTAGGTTTCTTTTCTACAGAAATGAGCACCAAGCAAATCGCATACCGCTTTTTATCACATCTTTCACGCATTCCACAGCATAAAATTGAATCTGGAGAAACCAAAGATCCAAGTATTGAAGCTAACTTACCAAACGCTTATAAAGAACTCGAAAGCTATGAACTCTTCATTGATGATTCAACCAATGTATCAATCACTTCTTTAAGTTCCAAAGCAACTCTCCTAAAAAACTCGCATCCTAATGTAAAATTGATTATCATCGACTACCTTGGGCTCATTCATTCTGATAATGTGAATAAAAATCGGACTCATCAAGATGAGGTTTCCGATATCGTTAAAAGATTAAAAGAACTCGCGCGCGAACTAGAAGTTGCAATTCTCCTTATCTGTCAATTAAACCGTAAGGCCGAAGAACGAAAGGGTGAACCACAATTACAGGATTTAAGAGAGTCAGGCCAAATTGAAGCCGAATCTGATAAAGTCATTTTTATTCATGACCCAAAACCCAGCGAACAACGTGGTCAACCAGCAAGAGAATTAGTTATCACCGTAGCTAAAAATCGTAATGGAAGCCAAGGAATGGTGAACATGCGTTTTGAAGGCGCGACAATGACCTTCATGGAAACCATTAGTGATGATGGTTTTTCAAATATGATCCCAAAATAGTATGCTCTCTTTTGTTAACTTCAAATCCGGGTCAAAAGGAAATTCTACTTTAATAAGTAACGGCAAAACCAATGTTATTATTGATTTAGGGATTACTAAAAGATGCTTAACACATGAGCTGGCAGCACTTAATCTCACCTTAGATAATATTGATGGAGTTCTTTTTACTCACGAACATACTGATCACCTTTTACCGTTAAGCATCGGTATTTTTAAAAATGACAAACTCTATGCAACACAATACACTATTAAAACAATCACTTATAATACGGTCAATTATTTTTTGCCATTTATTATTGGTTCATTAAAGATTACCCCTCTTGAAACGTCTCATGATGCAATCAATCCGTGCGGTTATCTTATTGAGGATACTCTTTCTAATGAATCCTTAGTTTATCTTACTGACACTGGCATCATCTTTGAACACTTAGGAGAATATATCCTAAATCGTACTTATTACATTTTAGAATCAAATCATAATCGCAAGCTTCTCGCCCTTAATCCTAATTATCCTCTCTTTCTTAAAGACCGTATTATGGGTGATTGTGGTCACTTATCAAACAAAGAAGCAGCATTAGTGCTCTTTAAATATACCGGCGATCAAACTAAACTTGTAGCCCTCGCTCACCTTTCTGAAGAGAATAATTCAGCCGAACAGGCTTTATTAGATCATGCGATGTTTTATTTTAAGATGACAAAGAAAAAGACTTTTCCATATAAACTAATCTGCCTCAAGCAAAGCGAAACCACCAATAGTGCTTACCTATAGAATCATTAGCGTCGGTAAAAATAAATATCGTGCCTTTGATGCTGTTATCAGTGAGTATCAAAAAAGACTTTCTCATTATGCAACATTTGAATTTGTTTCAGTTCCAAATTATGATGAAAATCCTTATACCCAAAAAATAAAAGAAGCAGAAAAAATTCGCACCGTTATTCCACAAGACACTTTCCTAATTGTTCTTGATTTAAGAGGTAAGGAATTAAAAAGCGAGGCTTTTGCGGAGATTTTAAAAGAAGCCAGTTTGACTCACAAACATTTTACTTTCATTATCGGAGGTTCAAATGGCCTTGATCAAAGTCTTTTCAATCAGGCAAATCTTGTAATTTCATTTTCTAAAATGACCTTCCCGCACGAATTAATTAAAGTTTTTTTAGTAGAACAACTTTATCGTGCTTATGATATCAATACGATAAGAAAGTACCATAAATAACGTTCATAGAATTGATAATTAATTGTTAGGCAATAGAAATTAGCCTCTAATCTAATCTTGTCAATTGTTTTTTATCATGTTATTATTAAATTAACAAAGGAGTACCAAATGAATTTCAGTTTACTTCTAGTGGCGACCAATTTAATGATTAGCAATGTTACGGTACTAGATGAGACAAACAATCAGAAACTATTCCTAAATGAAGTGAAACTTTTAGAGACAAGTAGTAAAATCAGGATTTTAGAGGCTGCTGAATTAACTTATGATCAAATCTCTTTAAAGCAAGCGGCTATCATCGAAAAAGCTTTTAATGAAGCAATGAATAAATATGCTTCAGGACTAAATAAAAGCGTTACTAGCATATACGCTCTTGAGGACTTTAGTGACAATGACTATTTGCTCGGTGTTTATAATGATAATGAAGGTTACGCTATCTTGCATTTAACCTCAGGTGATTTTGTCGAAATCGCTCCTTTCACAGTACCTCCGCTTAATGATTTAGGATTATTTAGTATCAATTCAAAAGAGATTATTCCGACTGGACTAAAGTATTTCCCGATGAACGGTATTTACGAACACGATAAGAATACGGCTTCATACATAAATCTTCACGATAACTCCATAATAAAGGAAACAGAAATTGAAAACGTGGTGTTTGAAAGCGAATTATATTCAAAGGCAATTGTAGATACCAACTACAATTATAGTTTTAATGCCGAACTTAGAGGAGAGGTTCCGATTCAGGCTAATGCCGCTCCTCGAGATGGAACTCCTGGAGATGGTCTATATCCAGCAATTAATGGTCTTTTAACGGCCGATAAAGAAGTTCCTCGTTCTTGGTACTTTAAAAGATCGACGCATCAATTTGCATATGATAATCCTGCTTATAAAGAGAATCCAGATGGCGGGTCATGCGGTTATGTGGCGATTGGTCTTATTCTTTCATATGCTGAGATTTTTTCAAGCACAGGGTATTTTTCGGCATCAGAAAGTGCAAAGTTTATTAGTCCATACTATGGATATGAAAACTATAGTCAAGCTGTCCCAATTATTAGAGATAACCTTATTCCATACCTATACGATTTACACAAAAGACCATACGGCACTACTCCGATTGACGCGAGATGGATTGTGGATGAGTTTTTGATTGGAAAGAATAAGGCGTATGAGGATTATATGTGGCTTGCTTTTAGTGCTACCCCTTCAGATCCAATTAAGGACGGGGTGCCAGCAATTTTCTTTGGAAATTTTGATGATCCCAGTGATCCGCCCGAAAGAACGAATCATGCGATTGTTGCCTATGGATACTATAACACTGCGAGCGGTACTCCTAGTGATAAATTTCTGACGCATTTTGGATGGAAAAAGAATAGTCAGTTCTCTCAAGTTATTATGACAATCCCTAATATTTTTAGATTTGGAGGTGTTTATGCCTTATATAATAAGGCCCCTCATGTCCATAATAAATATTTTGAAATTGCATATACTAACTCTCTTGGATACGGAATTAAATACTATTGTGGCTGCGGGCAGTTAATGGAAGATGAGTTTCATTTAGATGGAAGTCTTCTTACTGTTACTTGGAAGAATTATGATGGAACAATTCTTGAAGTAGATCAGTGTGCTAGGTATAGTTTACCAGTCTATAATGGACCAACGCCAACAAGAACAACTCTTCTTGGTTTGAACTACGTTTTTGATGGCTGGTCTCCTAGTGTTCATCGCGTCACAAGAAACATGACATATACTGCGACATTTACTTTTAAAATACCAACGATAACTTGGCCATTTCTTTAGGAGAATAAATGAAGCAAATAATGAAAACCATCCTTACTGTTATGACCGATGCTTTTATTCTTTCTTCTTGTGGCATCACTGGTTGTGGACCGACCGGTACA
>JAISVG010000040.1 GCA_031271635.1 Erysipelotrichaceae bacterium | reverse complement strand
CTTAATGAGTTCATTAAAGAGATTAAGAAAAGTAGTACGACCATTTAATATCAAGTAGAAACATCATTTAATCTGATTAAATGAGGATTAAAACGGTTGTGGTGGTTCAAAGTCGGGTTCGGTACACACCTAAATGCCTCTTGGCTGTGATACCCTATTTATATATAATACACTGTATCGATACTTTGTCACTTTTTTACCAATCAATTCTTAAATATTAAGATTTTTTAAGAATACTGATTGCATTATCAAAACAGAGTTCTGATCTTTTTTAGTCAAGAATGGCGCAAACTGAACAGAACTTCATATAATATAATTATGGAATCACAAGTGACTTGGACAGATATATTTTCCACAATTATAGGTGTTTGTTCTTTTGTTTCGACTATTGTTGTTATTATTTATTCGATTTGTATGGACAAAAAGAGAGAAAAAGAAAGAATAAGAGAAAAAAGAGAATTCTCATTGGCTAAAGTTCGGATGTTTCTAACGAATTTGAAATATGAGATTAAAGACGGACAAGATATTAGCAAATTAGGGTATGAAGAGCTTTTAGATGACTATAAAAACAGATTATCGAATTTGAAAAATGAGAAACTAAATGAGATGTTTGATTCTATACAAATTGGAATTCCTGTCTCGAAGGGCATTGGTATTAAGTATTCTGTTACTGTTCTTAGTCATATCGAGGCAGCGATAGAGCAAATAGATATAGAAACAAACAAGACAAATTTTAGTTTATTCTAAAAAAAGCATCTCAAAAGCTCTTCACGAGGCTGTTCATAAATTAAAAATAGTACGACACAATCGTACTAACTTTACTTTACTGGTCGGGATGACTGGATTTGAACCAGCGACCTTCTGCTCCCAAAGCAGACGCGATACCAAGCTACGCTACATCCCGAGTTTTGGCGCGCCGGACAGGAGTCGAACCCGTAACCTTTAGATTCGTAGTCTAATACTCTATCCAGTTGAGCTACCGGCGCAGTTAACGTGTAAATAACTCGCTTTCGATATTTTAGCACATTTACTTTGTAAATTCAAAAATAATATCAAGGAATTTTCGAAACATGATATACTAAATAAGTTAGGGCTGCCTAACTTTAATTAAGATCACTTATGAATGAAAAATCAACCAGTCAAGAAGACTATTTAGAGGCTATTTACCGTCTCTCACTTCAGCAACAAATGGTTCGTTCCACTGATGTGGCACGAATGATGGGAGTGAAAACTCCAAGTGTTTTTCTGGCTCTCCAAGAATTAATCAAAAAGGCTTTAGTTACAAAGATTCATTATGGAACAATTTCGTTAACCGAAATGGGAGTTAAAATGGCTAAGGAGATTTTTAAGAAGCACGAAGTGATTCGTCTCTTTTTAAGTAAAGTGTTAAAAGTAAGTGCTGCCACCGCGGACAAAGATGCTTGCCGTATTGAACATCATTTAAGTGAAGAAACCACAACGAAACTATTCGCTTTTATGGAAAGGAACATTCATGATTGAACTAATTATTTTTGGACTTCTCTCCGGAGTTGGAGGAATGGTTCTTGGAGCGATTATTCCCTTACTATTCAAAAATGTTAGTGATGAGTTTAATCGTTTGTTAACGGTTTTTGCGGCAGGAATTATGCTAGCAGTAACGATCTTTGATCTTTTTCCTGAGGCTTTCATAGTTGTTAGGGAAGTAATGGAAGTAAAGCATGATATTCATTTAGTCCTTTATGTCTTTGGTTTTGCTCTTATTTCGATGATCATTCTTTTTGGACTAACTACTCTTATTAAGATTATGGCGAAGAAGCGACAGAATCTTTTACCACAAAAGAATCATAAGTACTATCTTACTGGGATTATTTTGATGCTCTCGATTGCCCTTCATGATCTCCCAGAAGGGGTTGCGATTGGGGTTAGTTATTCACTTCAAGCATCAAAGGGTTTATCGATGGCAATTCTCATTGGAATTCATAATATTCCTGAGGGTTTTGCCAGCGCTTTGCCCTTTAAACGCGCTGGAATGAAGCGACATAAGATTGTATTGCTATGCGGCTTAGTGGGCCTTGTGACGCTTGTGGGTGCGATTGCGGGGTATTATTTAGGTCAAATTGATCCCTACGTCGATAGTGCGCTTCTTGCTTTAACCGCAGGTGCGATGCTTTATCTTGTTTTTGATATGTTTAAGGATGGTTTTGCAGGAAAACGGAAGTCTCTTCTTGCATTTACGACGATTATGGCAATATTTCTTGGCATCTTCATTATTTCGGTAGTAAGTGGCGTCTAGATCGCGATATATTTTAATATTCTCGCATCATTCATGTGATTATGTTATGAATAGATGCTTGTTGTTTGTTTGATTATCAAAGAAATGCTGCAGTTCCCTCGTTATTTTTATTTAACCAAAAAAGAGCCCGTTTTTTAACAAAATTCGATGTAAATAGAAAAATACCGAAAAATATTGTTGACTCTTAAAAATTTTCATGTATAGTCCTAGTAGGAGCAGTATTCAATTTGAACAATATTGCAGGAGGAATTAATGAGAAATAGTTCATTCGATCTTATGACATCATTTGAAGAACTGATTATTTCATCAAGCTTCAGACATTTAATAATTCTTCGTTCTAATGCGATTGACGTTGATGCTAAACACTCTAATTACCCTGATTTGATATGTAAATCATATTCAAATTTCAAGAATACTTATTTAGTTGATTCACATCGACTAATTTAAGTTCTTGAGGGTAATGGCCTGTTCTTTTGTTGGGACGGGACTGGCCCCTATTGCCGCTAATTCTCCCCAAGTAATTCATTAGTGGCAAGAGGGGCTCTAAAAGTGATTGTTAGCAGAATTAATACTTAATTATGAGCCGTAATTCCGTTTGGGTTTCAATTTTGAATTCTCCTTTAAGAATTTTTATTGCCTCACGGATCCCACCAAGACCATGGTCTTCATTAATTAATTCGGGTAAAGTCCCATTATTAGTAATAATTACTTTGGTATTGCCATCAATTTTAGTGATATTGATATTAACTTTTGTGGCCCCACCATGACGAATGGCATTAGTGGTTGCCTCACGAATGATTTTAGTAATAATCCTTATTTCCTGAGGATCTTTTAAAAGATTTTCACCTGTGATTTTAAGCTTAACTCCGATGCGAAGGTAAGAAGTAATAAGATGACACATTTTATCATCGGGACGAAGGATATGTTCATGAATATCAAAAAACATGCCTTTCATCATTGTTTTTATTTCTAGCAAGCTTTGCGGTGCTTTGATTTGAACCAAAAAATGGTGCAAAATTGCGATTCTTTGAGCAATAATATCATGAATTTGGTATTTTAGATCGAGGGCGGCTTGTTCTTTTTCGACTATTTTAATTGAATCAAACAGTCTTTTTAGTTCATTTTGGCGCTTGATTTCCTGTTGATTCATTAGTTTAATTTCTTTTAGTAAGCATTCTTCTTCGGTAATGTCAAGAAACGAAATTTGTATGTATTTTGATAATTGTGTTTTGGTAAACAAAAATGATTGTGTTTCGTTTCTTATAAGAAGACTGTTAGTTTTTGAAGCTTCAGGTGCTTCTTTTACGAGCGCTGTGATCTGTTTCCAAATGCTAAACACGGAGCGATATTCGCTGCTACAATATGTTCTGAGAAAGTCGCG
>JAISVG010000035.1 GCA_031271635.1 Erysipelotrichaceae bacterium | reverse complement strand
GAGCATTAATGAACATACTATTACATCATATGAACCTTATATGACGTTAAAACGTAATATCGTGAAGTTGAAAGATAAGTATGATTACATTATTATTGATTGCCCCCCCTCATTAGGCTTTTTGTCGTTAAACGCCCTCATTGCTTGTGATTCAGTTATTATTCCAGTGCAATGCGAATATTTTTCAATGGAAGCCGTGGCCCAAGTTCTGGTGACAATTTCTAAAGTCAAGGAACGTTATAACCCTGAATTAGAAATTGAAGGTTTTTTACTAACGATGTTTGATTCTCGCACAAAATTATCATTTGAAGTTTCAAGCGAAGTACGAAGTTATTTTAAGGAGAAAACTTTTACGACGTGCATTCCGAGAAATGTCTCTGTCTCAGAGGCGACCGCTAAAGGGCTGCCATTATCACTTTATAAGCCAAATTCATTCGCAAATGTGGCGTATCTTTCTTTAGCCCGCGAAATAATTGATCATGAAATCGAAAATAATTAAGAACAATCTTGGAAACATTCTCGAACAATTTAAAACGAAGAATGTTGTTTTTGATATTATTGACAGTGGCGAAAGCGGTTCGATTAAATATGTTGATTCAGCGAAAATCATGGATTCAAGACGACTAAAAAAAGTTAAGATGGATGAGAGAATGATTGCTAAGTATCTTGATGATTTTAAAAACAATTTAGTAAAACAGCCAATATACTGTTTGATTCACGACGACAATCTTGAAGTTTTAATTGGCCGTAAACGACTAGCAGCGGCCCAAAGACTTAAGGCTAAAATTGGAGTCATTACGCTAAGATTTAAGAGTGATTACGAGGCTGTCTTATTTCAAATCGCCGATATTATTGATCGTAAGACCCAAAATGTGATGGAAGTAGCGACTTTGTTTGATATCTTAAAAAAGGAATATCAGTATACACAACGTGATATTAGTCTTCTTACGGCTCTATCGCGAAGTCAAGTGGCTAATATTCTCCGTCTTTTATCTTTACCGCAAGCGATCCAAGATGAGATCTCAGAAAATAACTTATCATTTGGTCATGCGAAAGTTTTGGTCAATCATGATGAAGTTGACTTAAAGAGTTTAGTGGCAAGAATTAAAAGTGATAAGATTTCCGTTCATGATTTAGAAAGGATTATTTATGAAAAACCGTAAAACAATACTAATGATGGCAAGAATTGGAGTGTTAGGGGCTATTGCTACGATTCTTTATTGTGCTCCCTTCTTGCAGTTTGGCCTGCCGTTTTTTCCACCATACATGAAAATGCACTTAGATGATCTTCCGATTATCTTTGCGGCAATGTTTGGTCCAATTGAAGTAATTGGGACGGCCTTAGTTAAAACACTCTTTAAATTCATTGCCCCAGGATCTGAAACATTTGGCATTGGTGAATTTGGTGATCTTATAATGAGTCTTTCCTTATCGCTCCCCCTTGCGATTGCGGTTTTAAAGAAAAAAACTTTGAAGCGTTATTTTGTTGGTCTTAGTATTGGTTTTGCGTTACAACTAGTTGTTTCGTTCTTTTTAAATATGCTAGTCTTACTTCCTGTTTATATGTTTGTGTATGATTTAACTGAAGCGGAACTCTTAGGTCTTGCAAATTCAGTCGCCCCTGATGTTAAAGATTTATACTTTTCTTATGGTCTATATATCTCCTTACCATTTAATGTTTTAAAAAGCGCAATTGTGTTTGCAGTTTTTATTCCATCATCACTAACGATGAAGCGTTATTTATTAGTAAAGAATAACAAATGAGAATATAATATAATGGCAAGGAGGATCAAATGAAATATAAAATCGACAAAGAAAAGTGTATTGGCTGTGGCGTATGTATTAGTATCGCCCCTGCAGCTTTTGATTTTGATGATGACGGAAAGGCGAAAGTGACTGGTGATGCACCAGAGGCCGATGATGCCGTTCAAAGCTGTCCAACTCAAGCAATTAGTGAATAATGAAGAACACTCTATTTAAAGTTAAGTAGAGTGTTTTTATTTGTAGTCAAAAAGGAGAATCAAATATGGCGACATGGCTAAAAAAAGCGGTTTTTTATGAAATATATCCTAATTCATTTTTAGATACTAACGGAGATGGATATGGCGATTTTAAAGGGATTACATCTAAACTTGACTATATCAAATCACTTGGATGTAATGCGATTTGGATTAACCCCATTTATGACTCACCTTTTCGTGATGGTGGTTATGATGTGCGTGACTTCTTTAAGGTTTCAAAGCGCTTTGGTATCTTAGATGATTTTAAGGAACTATTAAAGGTTGCTGCTAAACTAGAAATTCGTATCTGTCTTGATCTAGTGCCAGGACACGCCTCGGAAGAGAACCCTTTGTTCATTAAAAGTGCTTCACCCATTAGGAATGAATATAGTGATATGTTCATTTGGAATAAGTCTCCTTGGGAATTACCGGATGGATATCGCTTTATTTCTGGAAGATATGAGCGAAATGGGAATTATCTCGTGAATTTTTTCTCGACACAGCCAGCAATTAATTACGGCTTTTACGAAATAACCGATCCAAACTGGCAACTAAGTTACCAAGATCCTCGCTGTCTCAAACAACGAAACTATTTGAAACAAATCATTCGTTACTGGTTTGATTTAGGAGTCGCTGGATTTCGAGTTGATATGGCTGATTCTTTAGTGAAAAATGATCCCGATAAAGTAGCGACGATTGCTTTATGGCAAGAAGTACTTCAAGAGATTAAAAAAGACTATTCAGAGCATATCTTCATCTCCGAGTGGAGTTCACCGCGAGCAATTAAGGCAGGTTTTGACGTTGATTTTATTTTAGATCATTATCATAATTTTTTGAATCGTTTGGTACGATATGAAGAAACTGGCAACCATTCAGTATTTGATGCTTTAGGTCGTGGTGATGCTAAAAAGTGTTTTGAAGTCTTTATTAAATGGTTTCAAGAAATCAAGGATTTAGGTGATATTGGAATTATTACTTGTAACCATGATACCCCGCGTTTAGGTGGCTTTTATTCAGTACCGCAACTTAAAATAATCTATACCACTCTTTTTATGCTTCCAGGCATCCCGTTCTTATATTATGGGGATGAAATTGGCATGAAATATCAAAAAGATCTTCCAAGTAAAGAATGTGGTTTTCAAAGAACCGGAAGCCGAACTCCGATGCAATGGAATCAGAATAAGCATCGTGGCTTCTCAGTAGCGGATGACATTTTTCTTCCCGTAGATACTACTAGCGAGATTGATGTTGCTACCCAAGAAGATGATCCTAACTCCCTCCTTAACGTGGTGCGAGAATCTTTAAGATTCCGTGCTAGTCATGAAGATATTCTAGGAAAAGACTTCCAGTTCGTGAAGGCCGATCGCGGTCTTTTTAGTTTCAAACGTCATAAATTATTAGTTATTGTTAATCCGCTTCAGGACCCTAAAACATATCGAATTAAGTCAGCACAAAAGATTATATACCAAGTTAATGAGGCAACAAACGAAAACGGGCTTATTACTTTAAAACCTTTTTCTTTGGTTATTATTAGTGAGGAATAGCAATTCGTGGATATCTTCAAAAATCAGGTGATTCCCGTTTTGCTTTTATGTTTTTTATTATAAAATAAAACCATGGTACAAAAACGGACGGATCGTTATAAATCAAATCATGAAACAGAAGTGACCGCCGCTTCATCTTCTCCTGACGAAAAAGAAGCATATATTTCAAAATATCAGTCAACCATTGTTGACGAGATAGCTAGTAGCGATGAAGAAGACGAACTTACAACCACTTTTGAGAACATTGAAACTAAAACAACAAACCGGATTACGATCACCATCATCTTTTTAGGTGTTTTATTGGTTTTAGGAATTATTGCTTTAATCTTGGTACTTAACTTATGGTAAATAACAAAAAAATAATTAGTATTGCAATTGATGGTCCAGCGGCCGCCGGAAAGTCAACGATTGCTAAATTAGTCTCAAAACAGCTTAATTATACTTATATTGATACCGGAGCGATGTATCGTGCTGTCACTTTATATTGTTTAAAGCACGGTATTAACTGTCAAAACGAACCAGAAGTAATCGCGGTCTTACCCAAGATTTCAATTCGCCTTAAGCCTGAACACGTTGTAATGCTTAATAATAAAGATGTTTCTTTTGATATTAGAACTCCTGAAGTGAACCAAAATGTTTCTTATATTGCTGCGATAAAAGAAGTAAGACTAGCTTTAGTGGAACAGCAACGACAAATGGCAAGCCTAGATTCAGTAGTGATGGATGGAAGAGATATTGGTACTTATGTCTTACCAAATGCGAATGTCAAGATTTTTATGATTGCTAGTGTTGAAACAAGAGCCGTAAGACGTTATGAAGAGAATCTTTCAAAAGGAATTAATCTTTCTTTAGAAGACGTGATCGAAGAAGTAAGAAAACGTGATTATATTGACTCACACCGTGACTTCGCTCCCCTTAAAATGGCGAATGATGCTGTTATTATTGATACTTCATTTATGAGCATTGTTGAGGTAGTAGCCAGAGTTTTAGAGATTATTGGTGAAAAAATAAAATGCAACGACTAGTAGTGGCTTTAGTAGGGACTCCAAATGTTGGGAAATCAACGATTTTTAACCGCATTATTGGTGAACGAAAGGCCATTATTGATGATACTAGAGGCGTTACAAGGGATCGTATTTACGGGACTGCCTCATGGTTAACAAAGACTTTTGGAGTTATTGATACGGGTGGAATTGAAATTAAAAATGTCCCCTTTCAAACCGAAATAAGATTACAAGCCGAGATTGCGATTAATGAGGCTGATGTCATTGTTTTTTTGACTGACGCTAAACTCGGAGTAACTAATGACGATATCTTCATTGCGAAAATGCTTCAAAAATCAAAAAAAAAGGTAATTCTCGCCGTAAATAAAGTCGATGACTTTTCTTTAATTAGTCGCGTTAATGATTTTTATGAACTTGGTTTTGGAACCCCGCTTCCTCTTAGTGGTGTTCATGGGACGGGAATTGGCGATTTATTAGACCAGATTGTAGCCTTTATTAAAGAAGACTATCTTGAAGAAGCAGCGGTTAGTGAGGCCACCATCGCGCTTATAGGACAGGTCAACGTGGGAAAATCATCTTTAGTAAACGCGATGTTAAATGAGGAGCGAGTTGTAGTTTCCCCAGTTGCAGGTACCACTAGAGATTCAATTGATACTACTTTTA
>JAISVG010000008.1 GCA_031271635.1 Erysipelotrichaceae bacterium | reverse complement strand
AGCCCTAAACTGCGAGGCTGGACTTGGTCAAATTTGTGATAATTGTTTTAGCTGTCTTGCGATTACCGCGGGCAATCATCCTGATGTCTTTGAAATTGATGCTGCGAGTAATAACGGCGTTGATCAGGTCCGTGAATTAATTGAGACGGTTAGATATCTTCCGTTACGAGGTCGCTACAAAGTGTTCATTATTGATGAAATTCATATGATGTCATCACAAGCTTTTAATGCTTTACTAAAGACCATCGAAGAACCACCAGAACATGTAATTTTCATCTTTGCAACCACCGAACCGCATAAAGTACTACCTACTATTTTATCGCGCGTCCAACACTTTACTTTTGCAAGAGTTAGTGACTTTGAAATTGAAAACCGCTTAAAAAAGATTTTAAAAGCAGAAGATGTACCTTATGAAGATGAGGCTATTAAGCAACTTGTTTCGTTATCAGAAGGGGGGTTAAGGGATGCTTTATCGCTCGCTGATGAGGTAATTGCTTATGGTAATAATGCCATCATGTTAAAGTCAGTACTAAAACTCTTTTCCCTCCTTTCCAATGAAAATAAAGTCAATATTTTATTAGATCTTTTTGAAAATAAAAAACTAGATCTATCAAGGAGTTTAGACTTAATCATTAATGATGGTGTCGATGTTAAAAAACTCACTAATGATTTACTATTGATCCTTAAAGAAGTTCTCATTATGAAACTTTCAAACGAAATGACAGGTGTCACTTTAAAAGCTGAGTTACTCCACCGCTTTGATCAGGTTTCTCTTAATGAAATCAGCAGCCTTATTAATTACTTAATTAAGCTCCAGGCTGAATATAAGAATCTTGTTTCATTAGAGACATACTTCAGTGTTAGTCTTTTAAACTACACTCCAAAGGAAGTACAACTCATTGCAAGACCAATGCCAACACCAACAACCAAGGAAAAAGTCATGCCTCAAGAACCACTTCCTAAGGAAATTAGTCTTCCCCCGAAGGCCGCTAAAGAGGTGGTGACCAGTGGTCAAACCTTAAACATCACTTCGGATTTCATTATTAAGCTCATGAGTGTGGGCAATAAACTCCTCAAAAAAACCACGCTTGAAAACTGGCCTCGTCTTAGTAGTTTTTATGAGGACACTAGATTAGCGAAATTCGCCGCTCTTTTGAATATTGGAAGACCTTATATTGCCTATAAAGACTTCCTTGTGCTTGAATGTGATTTTGAAAGTGAAGCGAAGAAAATAAATCTTCTTGAAAATCAAAATTACTTTCAGGAAATCTTAGAAACTCTATTTGGAACTAAGTTCCACGTCTTAGCTCTTACTAATAAAGAAAGTAACCAAATTGTGAGTCGCTTCCGCGAACTCCAGCAAGTGGGTAAACTCCAAAAAGCCCAAGATATTGAAATTAAATATGAGGATCTCTTATGATGAATAATAAAATGATGTTAGAGCTTCAAAAAGCTCAAAAAGAACTAGAAAAAAAGCGTAATGCTTTACTAGAAAAAGAGTTTACTGTCTCTAAGGGTGGAGCAGTTACGATTGCCATGACTGGTAATTACGAAGTCGTTGAAATCGTTATTGAAAAAGATGTCCTTGAGCCTGATAATAAAGATATGCTTGAAGAATTAATTCTCCTAGCTTACACTGAACTCTTTAACATGATTAAGCAAGAAGAAACTGCGATTGACGATGAATTAAAACATAAGTTTAAAGGACTTCCACTTTAATGAAAGAATTAAGTGTTATTAATGCATTAATTGATAGTATCAGCGCTCTTCCGAGCATCGGCAAAAAAACCGCTGAACGGATTGCCTACGCTTTGCTTGATTTTGAACCTTCTAAAATCAAAGAAATCGGCGAAAACATTGCCTCCTTGCCTCTTAAAATCAAAAGATGCGCCATCTGCGGTGGTTATTCTTTAGGTGACAGCTGTGAAATCTGTCAAAATCCGGAACGAAATCACCAGTTTATGATGGTGGTTCATGAACCAAAAGACATTTTTCTTTTTGAAAAAACTAATGCCATGAAGGGCATTTATTTTGTTCTTGATGAACTCCTTAAGGGTAGTAAACCCACTGGCAAACTAGAAACGAGAATCAATCTCCTAAAAAACAGAATTCAAAAAGAAAAGACAAGTGAAATCCTCTTAGCAACACCAATGAGTCTTGAAGGACAGACTACCGCGCTTTATCTGCAGTCATTTTTAAAGACTCCAAACCTGAAGATTACGCGTCTTGCCTATGGACTTCCGTTTGGATCAATGCTCGAATATGTCGATACCATTACTTTAAAGCAGGCGGTCATTGCCAGAATTAAAATGGGGGAGGAATAAGAATGTTTATAACTTTTGAAGGGGTTGAAGGAAGTGGTAAAACTTCAGTTTTAAAAGAATTAATTCTCCGTCTTTCAAGTGACTACCCTGGCTTAGTCATTACCACAAGGGAGCCTGGCGGAACCAAGATTTCAGAGCAAATTCGCCATATTATTCTTGATAAGGATAATCATGAACTTGATTCAAGGGCTGAAGCCTTACTCTTTGCGGCCGCAAGAAGGCAACACATTAAAGAAGTGTTACTCCCAGCTCGTCAAGCAGGAAAGATTATTCTTTGTGATCGTTACATTGATTCTTCCTTAGTTTATCAAGGCGTCGCTCGTAACATTGGGATCAAAGAAGTCTATAAGGTAAATCTTTTTGCCACTGAAGGTTTTATGCCAGATTTAACACTACTTTTTGATATTGAACCTGAAAAGGGAATGGAACGAATTGCCAAAAATCAGCACCGCGAAGTTAATCGTCTTGATTTAGAAAAACTTGACTTTCATAAAAAGATTCGCGAGGCCTTTTTAGCACTGGCAAATAGTGAAGCGAGTCGCTTCGTTGTCATTGATGCCGCGAAACCTTTTTTAGAAGTTATTGAAACCTCATATCAAGTCATTAAAACTAGATTAACACAACATGGATATTAAGGCTTATTTAGAAAAATATCAGGAAGATTTTCTCCTTTTAATGACCAATTCTTTAAAGATGGGTCTTTTTGCGCATGCCTATTTAATCGCCGGAAATGAAAATCAGCCACTATTAAAAATGGCCCAATTTCTCGCCCAAAGTCTATTTTGCCAAGATCCAGATCCTTTCGCGTGTCAGATGTGCTCTTCGTGTACTAGATTTAAACACCAGCACCTCCTAGGCTATTTTGAAATTGATGGAACTACTACTACCATTAAAAAAGAAGACATTCAGAACATTATTGGAAACACTAAAACAGGAAGCGTTGAAAAAGATGGCATCACTGTTGTTGTTATTAATAATATTCAAAACATTACCCATGAAGCGATTAACTCCTTTTTAAAATTCCTTGAAGAACCAAACGACGCGATTTATTTTTTGCTTACCACTACTAATTTTAGTGCGGTTTTGCCGACCATTACTTCAAGAACCCAGGTGGTTCACTTAAAACCTAAATGTCTTATTCTTGATGAAGAAACCAAACAAATACCCCTGCTTGATTTCTATCTTCTCTCCCCATATTATGATTCTGCTGGTGAAATTAGTGAGATAATTACATCAAAGGACTATTTCGCCCTTAAAAACCTCATGCTGCAGATTCTTGATGGTCTTTTGCTTAGTCTTGATGAATTTGCTTTTAAGAATCGCCTCTTATTTATTCCTTATCTTAATAATATTAAAGAGCCAAGGCTCCGCCGGAAACAGCTGCAATTCTATCTGAAACTCCTTGAAAGTTGCTTTAAAAATGTTCTGCTTCACCCAGAAAATTTCCAAAATGAAGATATTTATGATATAATCATAAGGATTTCTAAGAAGGATTATCCCCTAAACCACATGATCTTAGCCACTATCAAGGCAAGGTCAAAGCTTAGTTTAAACCTAAAGGAGACCTTGCTCCTTGATAGTCTCTTCATTAGTTTTGGAGCACATGATGAACACATATAAAAAATACTACCTCGTCCGACTTAAAGATACCAAAAATGGCTATTATTTTGGTTCAGAACTAGAAAACATTCCCTTAGGAACAAGAGTCGTCGTTGATACCGCTGGAGGACTGGAACTCGGAACCATCATGAATGAGGGCCACCCTATTAATGAATATGCTTCAAACTTAGAACTAAAGCCTATTTTAAGAGTGGCAATCAAAAATGATCTTGAGGCTGAAGGCGAGAATGAACGTCTTGCTGAAAGTGCCGCCCAAATTTTTGAAGAGGAACAAGAAAGACTAAATCTTCATATGACCCTTCTTACTGCTTCTTATTCCCTTGATCGCGGCAAGATTCTTTTTACTTATGTAGCTGAAGGCACGGTCGATTTTCGGGAACTATTAAAACATCTCTCTTATAAACTAAGAACCCGTATTGAATTAAGACAAATCGGAGCCCGCGATCGGGCGAAACAAATTGGAGGCATTGGAATCTGTGGCTTACCAATTTGTTGTACTACTTTTTATTCAAAGTTCTCTGGCATTACAATTCAACGTGCTAAAAATCAAATGCTGTCGCTTAATATTCCCAAACTCTCCGGGCAGTGTGGTCGTCTCTTCTGCTGCCTTAAATATGAAGATGAACTTTATAGCGAGTATCATAAAATGTTTCCTAGCGCCGGAGAAAAGATCAACTACAATAATGAAACATATACGGTTTCTAGTTATAACGTTTTTTCAAAAATGGTACGGATTGAGTCGCCTCATAACATCCTATATGTTGCGCTTGATGAAATAAAGAGGATTCCCAGTGACAAAAGAGAAACTAAAGTCTAAAACCCTTTATATTGTTGCTACCCCAATCGGTAATCTAAATGAAGTTTCAAAGCGAACCTTTGATGTCTTAAGTGAGGTGGATCTTATTGCTTGCGAAGACACTCGCGTCACTAATAAACTCTTAAAGCATCTTGGCATTAAAAAGTCTTTACTCGTCTGTCATGAACATAACGAACATGCTACTAGTGAGAGAATCATCGAGCTTTTGCTTGATAATTATAAAATTGCCTTAGTAAGCGATGCTGGCTATCCTTTAATTAGTGACCCCGGAAATAAACTCGTTTCTAGTGTCCTTGAAAACGGAATCGAAATTGTCGTCATTAATGGACCCTCAGCGATTCTTCCTGCTTTAATTGGTTCTGGCCTCGTCACAAATCATTTTTATTTCCACGGCTTTTTAAGTAGCAAGCAGAGTGATCGCCTTTCTGAATTACGAAAACTCTATCAAAAAGAAGAGGTGCTTATCTTTTACGAGGCACCACACCGTCTTCATAAAACAGTTCAGGATCTCTACGAGATTTTTGGTGACCGCAAAATGACAATTGCACGGGAACTAACAAAAATGCATGAAGAATATATTCGGACCAGTTTGGAAGACTGTCTTAACATGGAACCAGGAAAATATAAAGGGGAATTGGTCTTAGTTGTTGATGGCTATGCCCCAGAGAATGTAAAAGTCTTAAACGATAAAGAAATCCTCCATTACTTAAACCAAAACATTAAACAAGGCTTTTCCTTTAAAGACGCTATTAAGAATGTGGCCACAATTCATAATCTCCCAAAAAACATGGTCTACCGTATTTATATTAAACATAAAGATTTAATTAACTAAATAGTTTCGTGAATTCGCTAGGAAGTTTGCTCTTAAAGAGATATTTTTTCCCAGTTTCTGGATAGATGAGGCCAAATTCTGCCTCATGGAGACCTAAGCGATGTAAAGGATCTTGTGGCTTACCATATTTTTGATCCCCAATCACATGATGTCCGATATGACCAAGTTGGACCCGAATTTGATTCTTACGTCCGGTTTGAAGCATTACTTCTAAAAGCGAATAGTCCTTATTCTCCTTAATAACTTTATAAGTTAGTACTGCTTTTTTATCATGAGGATTATTTGAAACAAAAACTAGATTTAAGTTATTCTCTCCTAAATAATTTGTTAGCGTCGCACTTTTTTTACTAAGATTACCGACAACAATCGCATAGTATTTCCGGCGGAACACATTGTTGTTCCAGTCTTGATGCATGATGGTCTTAAACTTATTATTTTTTGCAAAAGCCAAGACACCGCTGGTATCCTTATCAAGGCGGTGCAAAATATAAAGTCGCTTCTTAGGTTCTTTAATGGCTAAATACTTACTAGCCATATTAAACATCGTTTTCCCTTTTTCTTGATCACTTTCAACACTAAGAATGCCCGCTGGTTTATCAAGCACTAAAAGATCATCATCTTCATAAATAACCGGTAGTTTCATTGCCTTTAACTCTTGATTAGAATAAGGCGTAATCGTAACGACGTCTTCTTTTACTAAACTATAGTCAAAGGCTGTCACAATCGCCCCATTAACTAGCACCTGCTTTCGACTCAAGAGCGACTTCACATTGTTACGAGATAATCGTGATAGTTTTTCTAATAAAAACTCTAGAAGCGGAACCGCATTTTTATGAATCACAAACTCCTGCGCTGTCTTTTTCTTAGGATAGTCTTTCTTAATCTCTTTCATAAACCTTCATCATCCTTTGCTCTTTTTGTCCGGTAAAAAGATAACCCACCGCGAGAATCACCGGAAGAATCTCAAGACGTCCTAAAAACATCCCCATCATTAATACCCATAGTGAAAAAGTACTAGCTTCATTTAGCGGTGCTCCAACATAAAGGCCATTGCTTGAAAGGGCGTTACTAAAATTAAACGCCGCAACTTTAAATTCCATTGGATTAAAAATACTTAACAAAATGGTTCCAAAAAAGAAGAGTCCGACAAAAAGGAGAATGTGACTGATGGCACTTATAAAGACCTGACGAGTAATGTTCTTCTTTTCGCCTAGTTTATAATAGTATGGTTCATATAAGTAATTATGAGGACGGAACATTTCTAAAGAACTATTAATAAAACCCTTAATCGCGACAAAGATTCGTTCGAGTTTAATGCCTCCCGCACCGGTTTCCATTTGACCTCCAATAAGGACAATGATAATTGTAATCGTAAAAAAGGTGGATGGTAGTAATAAATAAGGAGCCGGAAGAATACTCAGTCCGCTTGAAGTAACCATCGAGACAAACTGAAAGATCACAATATTAATTAATTCTTCAAAAGAAAGATGCAAACTTGAACCAGCGTTTAATGATAAATCAACCAACATAATACCCATAAAAAGAATGGCATAAATTAGTAAAAACCAGATTTGTGAATCTTTGAAGACTTTTTTAAAACGTCCTCGGAAAAAATTAAAATGATATAAGACATTAAACATGGTTACAAGCATTAGGACCAATGTTACGATTTCAACCCCAAGATTCTCTTGAAGATACATGTTGCCCCGTTCATCAATTGAGCCGCTGTTGCTGACGGTGCTCAGGCTAAGAGTAATAGCAACATGAAATGGTACTCCAAAAGCACAGTATAAAAGGGTCCCGATGATAAAGAAGATCCCATATGATAAAAAGATCACACGACTTGAACGTGAGGCGTTAAAAGAAACCTCAGAGTGGCCCTCAATCTGAAAAAGTTTCGCTCCAAGCCGGTTAGGAATAAAAGTCAAAAGGACAATAATTAAACCAATCGCACCAAAAAAAGAACAGATACATTTATAAAGATAGATTATTTCAGGTAGCGAGACCATGAGCGAAAAATTAGTCGTTGAAACAGCGGAGACCGCTTCAAATAAACCGGTGGTAAATGACTTTGAAACAATCCAAAAAGGGATAGCCAGAATTATTACCGAAATGATCCATATTATCAAAAAGAGAAAGACGGAATTGCGTTTCGTAATATGAAAATACTGATTCTTGCGGTAAAAAATAGCCGCAAAAACGACTCCAATTACTAAAATAACTGGTCCAGGAATGGCAAGACTCAAAATTACTTCAAGAGTTTCATGATGTGAAATGAGCAACAACAAAGGCATTAGCATAACTATGCCGGCAAGAACCAAGAAGATTCCTAGATATCCTAAAAGGATGCGTTTTGATTTAATCACTTGCATAACTAGTTATCAAATTGATGAAGGAAGTTTAACACCTTCATTTGGTTTTTTGCCGCTGTTACAATGACAATACGGTCAAAGTTTTGAAAGACTGTCTTACCACTAGGGATAATCGTGTCATTCCCACGGAAAATACAGGCAATGTTAGCAAAATTGGGAAAACCGATGTCTTTTAGCACCATATTTGATAGTTTTGAGTTCTCAAGACGGAACTCGCTGATGACAATTTTGCTGTTATCAATACTCATCGTGGAAACTAATTTATCCATGACTTCCGTTTCGTGTTTAATTCTTTCAAAAAGAATGAAGGTACTCGAGATGACGCTGTCGATGCCAAAGTGCCCAAAGATTTCTACATTTCGTGGGTCTTTTGCGACTGATATTGTCTTTTTAACCTTAAATATCTGCTTAGCTACTAGACAAGAAATCGCGTTAGTAATATCATTTTCGCTAAGCGCAATAAAAACATCAGCCTCATAGATGCCCGCTACTTTAAAGGAATCAGGTTTAGTGGCATCGGCAAAGAAAACTCCAACTCCAAGCGACATAGTAAGATATGTCGCAAAAGCCTCATCATCATTAAGGACAATGAGTTTAATACCCTTAATGTCTAAAAAGCGACGAATGATATAAGCCGCTTGGTAAGTTCCATTTGCAATAACTACTTTTTTCATTAGTTAATACCCTCTAAAAAAGCGTTAAAAAGTAGTTGATTTAGCATAATGGTCTTTACGCTAGGGCTAGTGACTAAGGCGGCCTTAGTCTCGTCCTTAATACTAATGGTAATATCACTAATGCCATACATCTTTTCTAAAAGTAAGGCAATATAAATATTTGAATTATCGCTATTAGTGACTACAAAAGCCCGCTTAAAACTACTTACTTCGTTAGCATCTAAAACCTCAGCGGTGCTAGCATCACCAATGGATGTTTTCCCACTATAGTTGGTTTCTTTTAATCTTTCAAAGGCGTCTTTATTTTTATCAATAACCAAAACAAAATCACCTCTTAACGAATAGAACTCAGCGATATTGACCCCTAATTGTTGCGACCCAATAATAAGGATCTTTTCTTTCTTCATATCTTTATTATAGTCATAAATAAAATATTAACAATGAGAGGAGACTTAAAAAGACGAAAACAAAATTCTTTTCATCTCATGAATACTAAGGACATTCTTTCTTAAATCAGTTTTTTTAATTTATAATACCAATAGAGGAGCCAGCATGAAAGAAACACTAAAACCCTTATTTACACCCTTTAAAATTGGTAATGTCGAACTAAAGAATCGCATTGTCATGACTTCAATGGGTGGGACCTCCATTTTCGGATGGATGGAGCCATTCCATTTTGACAAAGAAGCCGCACATTTTCTTCTTGAAAAAGCTAAGAACAATGTCGGTCTAATTCTTCCTGGTATTACTCCAATTCGGAACATCATGTTTAATGGCTGGCTCTATAAAAAGAAAAATGTCTTTAAAAAACTAAAACCATTTATGGATGAAATCCATCAAACTGGAGCAAAAATGTTTATCCAACTAACTGCAGGTTTTGGAAGAAGTTTCGCAGCCTCTCATTTAATTGAAGCAGTAGGATCTAATCCAGTTTTAAAGTGGCTTTTTAAACCAATTCTCGATGTTGATTATTTGACTGCCTCTAGTTCTCCTAATCCTAATCGCTGGAGCGATAAAATTAAGACGAAAGCCTTAACAATCAAACAAATTGAAACAATGATTGAGGCTTTTGCAAAAACCGCTTTACTCTGTAAGGAAGCTGGGGTTGATGGCGTGGAAATTCATGCCGTTCATGAAGGTTATCTTCTTGATCAATTCACCATGAAATATACCAATCAGAGAACGGATGAATATGGAGGTTCCTTGGAGAATCGCTACCGCTTTCCTATCGAGATTGTGAAACGCATTAAGGCCATCTGTGGTCAAGATTATCCTGTTTCCTTAAGATACTCAGTTATTTCAAAGACTAAGGGCTTCCGGATGGGGGCGCTTCCCGGAGAAAACTATACCGAAGTTGGTCGTGACCTTGAAGAGAGTATTAAAGCTGCGAAACTTTTAGAAGCAGCGGGCTATGACATGCTTAACTGTGATAATGGTACTTATGATGCCTGGTACTGGTCGCATCCTCCTGGTTATATGCCGAAGAACTGTAACTTAGAAGCTGTAGTCGCCTTAAAGCCTCATGTTAAAATTCCCCTTGTCGTGGCAGGAAGAATGGAGCTTGAAGTTGCAGCTAAAAATATCACCGCTAACAAAATTGATGCGGTTGGAGTAGCACGACCTTTCCTTAGTGATCCCGAATGGGTCACTAAAATTATGAATAATCGTGACCATGATATTAGACCTTGTATTTGCTGTCATAATGCCTGCTTCACTCTAGCGCATTATAAGGGTGTTGGAAATGATCAACCACTTAGCGAAACAATGCATATGTCAAGGTGTGCTCTAAATCCTGTAACAATGCAACACCAAAAGTATCAATTAACTCCGGCTAAAAAAACTAAGAAAATCGCTATTATTGGCGGCGGGGTTGGCGGAATGGAAGCCGCACGAGTTTTAGCCTTAAGAGGTCACGATGTGACGATTTATGAAAAGACTGATCAACTTGGAGGAATCCTGTCGCAAGCAGTGAAAATGACCTTTAAAGATAAGGAACAAGAGTTTATCGTTTGGCTAAAAAGGCAACTTGAAGCACTAAAGATTAAGATTAATTACCAAAATGAAATTAAGGATCTAAAAACGCTTGATGCTGATGAAATTATTATTGCTACAGGCGCAAAACAGAAAACCATTCCGTTAGGCGGTAATAAAAAACCTCTAGAAATTATTGATTATCTCAACAATAAAAACATCGGTAATAACATTGTCGTTATGGGTGGCGGACTTACAGGTTGTGAAATTGCCTATGATTTACATTTAAGCGGCAAAAACCCGATAATTGTTGAAATAAAGAATGATCTCATTGCGACTGCTGGAGTCTCGCTTGCGAATTCTTCATATCTTCGTGAATACTTTACCCTCCACCAGGTTCCGGTTTATCTTGAAGCAAAAATCACCGCGATTAATGATAAGGAAGTTATTATCGAGAAACTTGATGGAAGTAAAGTCACTGTAATCGCTGATAATGTCATTTCTGCGATTGGCTTTGATCCTCAACCTTTGGTCATTCCTAAACACAAAACCCATTTAGTAGGTGATTGTTTAAAGCCAGGGAATCTTCGTACTGTCATCTGGCGAGCCTGGGATATTGCGATGAAACTATAAACTCTTTTGAATAAAACTCTCTTAAGAAACAAATGTAAGAATCAATACTTGAGTAGTGAAATGACGATTTTGTCTTGGTAAAAACGATATTTGATCTTGGTGTCGACACATCATATCGTCTCAAAGAAAGGAGGCTCTCTTTACAAAAAAAACGAAAGAGAAAAGGGGGTACAATAAGTAGTTAATAAAAATTCAGACTACAAAATTAAAACGGCATTTATATACATTTTATCAACGGCATTGACACCTCTTTAATGATGGTAATCTGACTTAAGGATCATAGAAGCTTTTGGTACATAACTTTCGCAATTATTCTCTATTTTATGATGCAATTTAGTCTTGCAACTCTAAATTCTATAAACTCGCCTTGCTTAATATCTTTTGCTAAAGGTTTATCTAACTTTATTGTAATCTCGCCGATAGCAATTAATGGTGTCTGAGTCTTCAAAACTTTTCCATGCAAATAATATGAATAATAATCAGTTTCTTTGCGAATGAAGTATTCATTATCTTCAGTGCGCATTATATCATCTGCAAATAATGTAGAGATTTCGGTAACTATCGTTCCTAGTTTAGTATTTTCTAAAGGATGACAATAACAAATAAGTTCATATTGTCCGTCTGAAACTATTACATCTGCCTCTCCACTTTTTTTATCAAAATCCTTTATTTGTTTTAAAAACATATTAACCTCCTATGCTAACCATGACACTCCAAGCTTAATGAGTTCTGAAACGCCTCTTACTCCAAATGTTGCTACTCTAGATCCGTTCATTCCAACAAGAGCAAAATTTGCTCCTCCGCCTTGGCCGATAAACTTGATGTATCCGATTGTGGCTTTTCCTTTGTAGATATAAGATATTTTTGTTCCGTTCTTTATTACATACTTGGCACCTCGAACATATTCTTTTGCGCTCGAATAGCCCATTTTGCTTCCATGTTTTGTAAAATGGTAGTTTAAACTAGCTTTTGAACTGAACGTACCAAATTGTGCAGCACCAACCGATCCTCCAATCACAGCCCCAATTATTGCACCTCCACCAAATCCAATTAGAAATCCTGAAAGTATGCCATCACCAACATCAGTGCCGGTTACCCCTGCATATATCGCGCCCCCTGCTATTCCTAAGGCCGTACCTATTCCTGCTCCAATTAATGCTCCGACTGAAGCTTTAAGTGCTATTGATCCGGCAAGTGTAGCAGTAAATGCTGCTGTCCCAACACCAAATGTTGCGATTGTAAGAACCACTGCTGCCGCAACAACTAAAACCGCACCGATACCGAATAGCAGCCAATTCCACCAGGCAGCGCAACCCGTCTCATCCACCATCATCACCGGATTCCCCCCACAATAAGCATAGAGGTTAAGACCATTAATCATCTCAGGATTAAGGAAACTAATATCATCAGGCGAAATAAACCTTCCTAACTCTGGATCATAGTATCTTGCTTTTAGATAGTAAAGTCCAGTCTCAGTGTCATAGTAATATCCCCGGTATCTAAAAGGATTAAGACTTGCTAAAGCATCAAG
>JAISVG010000080.1 GCA_031271635.1 Erysipelotrichaceae bacterium | reverse complement strand
TCCGCTTGAACCATTTTATGTGGATTCATACTCCAATTCTAACGGGAAACGATGGGGAAGGCGCGGGTGAAACTTTTAATGTTGTTGTCGATCCGAAGAACCCAAGCGCTTTTTTTAATAAGAAGGCTCTACTAACAGTAACAGGACAATTACATGTTGAAGCTTTTGCTCTCAATTACCGTAATGTTTATACATTTGGGCCGACATTTCGTGCTGATCCGAGCAACACGACAAGACATGCCTCGGAGTTTTGGATGATTGAACCAGAAATGGCTTTTTGTGATTTAAAGCAAGACATGAGAGTAATCGAAAAATGCATCAAATTTGCGGTCAAATATGTTCTAGCCCATGCAAAAGATGAAATCCAGTTTTTTAATACTTGGATTGATAAGAATCTTGTGTCACGACTCGAGGCGATGTTAACATCAAAATTTAAAAAGCTTACCTATACAAAAGGAATTGAAATTCTTCAAGAAGCCGTGCAAAAAGGCCATAAATTTGATAACAGCAAGGTTTTTTGGGGAATGGATTTAGCAAGTGAACACGAACGATATCTATCAGAAACTTACTCCCAAGGACCATTATTCTTGATGAACTACCCTGCGGAAATTAAGGCTTTTTATATGAGACTAAATGATGATCAAAAAACGGTTGCAGCCTGTGATCTTTTGGTTCCTGGAATCGGAGAACTAGTTGGTGGTTCCCAGCGCGAAGAAAGATACGATTTCTTATTAAAACGAATGGAAAAGATTCATGCAGTAGAGAGCCTCGGCTGGTATCTTGATTTAAGAAAGTACGGCAGTGTCGTGCACTCTGGCTTCGGAATTGGCTTTGATCGTCTTTTAATGTATGTTACTGGGATGACGAACATCCGCGATGTTCAACCTTTCCCGCGCACTCCAGGAAGTTTAAAGTACTAATGAAAAAGAAGCTTTTTACTGACGAAGTTGCGGCAAAGACAAAATCATATAAGCGTCTTGCAGTATTATTTGTGTTTT
Organism: Erysipelotrichaceae bacterium; assembly: GCA_031271635.1. Classification (GTDB taxonomy): domain Bacteria; phylum Bacillota_I; class Bacilli_A; order RFN20; family CAG-826; genus JAISVG01. The sequence goes on along the minus strand of JAISVG010000080.1, from coordinate 6,325 downwards.
TATCTCTAGCGGTCTTCGGACTAATTGTATGGTCAGTTATCCTGTTATTTAGCTAATTTTTTCAGCCATTTTCGGGTGTTTTTGGGATCTCTTAAATCATCAATTTTATTTAGAACTTTCATATCAAACTCATCAATATCAAAACTCATCAAAGTGTTATCGATAATGTATTTTGGGTGGGTTGATTTTGGAAGTGGCAAAGTTCCGTTTAAAAGACAGTATTTAAGACAGAGTCTAGCGACGCTGACACCATACTTATTTGCAAGAGAAACTAAGACTTCGTTGTTTAAAAGCTTTCCGGTGGCAAACGGCGAATAGGCTTCGACTAAAATGTTAAATTTGTGGCAAAACTTCATGGTTTTTTCCTGACGGTTTCCGATGAAATAAGCAATTTGATTAACATCAGGAATCACATTAGTTGCTTTAATAATGTTCTTTAGATGCTTTGGCTCAAAATTAGAAACGCCGATGGCTTTAATCTTTCCTTCATTTCTAAGTTCGATGAAAGCTTTCCAGACTTCAATATTCCCGGCTTCACAGTCTTGTCCGATGTTAGCCCAGGGCCATGGAGCATGGATTAAATAGAGGTCAAGATACGAGAGTTTGAGACGTTTTAAAGATGCTTGGAAATGAGTTTTTGCCTCGCTATATGTTTTAATATGCGAAGGTAGCTTTGAAGTGATAAAGAGTTGATCACGGGGAATCTTGCTATCAATAATCGCTTGACCGACACTGGCTTCATTTTCATAGTCCTCGGCCGTATCAAGATGACGGTAGCCATATTCTAAGGCGGTAAGAACCGCCTGATAAGCTTCTGGACCATCTTTGATTTGCCAGGTCCCAAAACCAAGTTTTGGAATCATAATGTTAGTTCTTGTTACATAAGCTTCATTTAAAATGCTCATATTTGTGCCTCCTTAAAGATGTAACCGACTCCAAACGACATAAAGAAAGTCGTTTCAAAAATAATAATATAGTAATTAGGAAATTTTATAAAGACATGAATGAAAAAACCAACACAACTTATTAACATAATGGTGCCGATAATGATAAAAAGGGTCTGTTTTTTGCCGCTGGCCTCTTTTGGATAAATCACAAGAAAAATTACCGTCGAGAGGGCGAAAACGGTTCCCGCAAAGAAATAGTGAAAACCAGAAGAAATCGTTCTTGGAAGTTGAAAGAGTCCGACATATTCAAGATTAGTGTCTTTACAAGGAAAAGCGATTACTCCAAGGGCTGAAACAAAAATAACGACTCTTAGAATTTTCTCCAGTCGTGTCTTTGAAGGATAAAGAAGCGTTAGTAAAGCAATGATGATAATGAAAGTAATCATGATGGGACGAGCATTCGTATAATAATTTATCGAAACACTGGTGTACCATTCCTCTGGATGCAGTAGTCTAGTGGTATTTAGGCCAAAGGAGTGAGCCCAAAGTAGCAGGATGGGCACAAAAACAATCGCTAAAATACCTAAAACAATCGAGTATATTCTCTGGTTCTTAGGGCTCATTTTGCGTATCATATTACGCCTGCATTATAACAATTATTTTTTTAATGTTTTTCTGAAACAAGGAAAAATCGCGGGATTTATCAAAAAGACTTAAAAGCTTCTTCATTTATCCCCCTTTTGCTTCTTTTTATTTATAAAAAGGTGTACAATAATATGGGTTAGAAAAGGAGAGGTTAATGAACAAATTAAATGCAACCGCGGTCAAACTAATTAATGAAATTATTGATCGTTATTTAGAAGAAAAAACTCCTTTAATGTTGATACTATCTGATATTCAAAAAGAATTCGGATATATTCCATTAGAGGTTCAAGAAATCGTGTCGGAACGAACGGGAATCCCAGTTGCCGATATTTATGGAGTTGTGACATTTTATTCCTTTTTCTCACTTGAACCAAAAGGAAAATATATTATCGGCGTCTGTCTTGGTACCGCCTGTTATGTTAAAGGCAGTCAAACAATAATTGAAAAATTTGAAGATTTACTAAAAATTAAAGCCGGAGAGACGACCCCTGATGGTCTTTTCTCTTTAGATGCTTTAAGATGTATTGGAGCTTGCGGAATTGCTCCAGCAGTTACCATTAACGGCAAAGTATATCCTAAGGTTGAAGCTTCTCAAGTAGAAGAAATCATCAAATCATATCGGGCATTATAAGGAGTATTGGCATGGCAAAGATTAAAAATCGTCAAGAATTAGATGAAAAAATCGATAAATGTACTAAGTGTTTAGCACATAAGTTCACTAATGAAGAAGGAAAACGCGCTTTATTAGTTTGCGGTGGTACCGGCTGTTTATCTAGTGATTCAAATGAAATTCTTAGTGAACTTGAAAAACTTGTAACCAGTGATCCAAGACTTAAAGATAAAGTAACTGTTAATCATGTAGGGTGTTTTGGGTTTTGTTCCCAAGGACCATTCGTTCAAATTATGCCTGAGCAAACTTTCTATCGCATGGTGAAAGTATCTGACGCTAAGGCTATCGTGGAAGAAGACCTTTTAGGTGGCAAAGTTGTCGAAAGACTGCTCTTTGTTGATCCCACCACAAAAGAAAAAGTAACAAAACAATCTGACATTAATTTTTATAAAAAGCAAAAAAGAGTCGCCCTTCATGGCTGCGGTTTAATTAATCCTGAAGATATTAATGAAGCTTTAGGTTATGATGCTTTTAAAGGCCTTAGAAAAGCCTTAACCATGACACAACAAGAAGTCATTAATGAAGTTCTTGCTTCAGGTTTAAGAGGCCGCGGTGGTGGCGGTTTCCCAGCAGGAAGAAAGTGGCAGTTTGCCTATGATCAAGTAAGTGATACTAAATATGTTGTTTGTAATGGTGACGAAGGCGATCCTGGAGCCTTTATGGACCGTTCGATTCTTGAAGGAAATCCGTTAGAGGTTATTGAAGGAATGATGATTGCTGGCTATGCGATTGGAGCGACTAGTGGTTATTTTTACGTACGGGCTGAATATCCAATCGCCGTTAAGCGACTCCGGATTGCGATTGAACAAGCGACAGCCTTAGGTCTCATCGGAGATCATATTTTAGGAACTGATTTCTCTTTCCATGTTTATATTCGTCTTGGAGCGGGCGCCTTTGTTTGTGGTGAAGAAACTGCTTTGTTAAATTCGATTGAAGGTTTAAGAGGCATGCCTCGTCCTCGTCCACCATTTCCCGCGATTAAGGGTCTTTGGGGCCAGCCAACAATTGTTAATAATGTTGAGACTCTTGCCTGCGTTCCGACCATCCTTCGTGATGGCGCGGCCTCATTTAATAAACTTGGTACTGAAAAGAGTAAGGGAACTAAGGTTTTTGCCTTAGGAGGAAAGATCAATAATGTCGGTCTTGTTGAAGTACCGATGGGTCTTACTTTAAGAGAACTCATTTACGATATTGGTGGTGGAATTCCTGGAGGTAAAACCTTTAAGGCAATTCAAACTGGTGGTCCTTCAGGTGGTTGTTTAACCGCAAAAGACTTAGACACCCCAATTGATTTTGATAATTTAGTTGCAAAAGGTTCCATGATGGGATCAGGTGGCGCGATTGTGATGGATGAAGATAACTGTATGGTTAATGTGGCGAAATTCTATATGGATTTTATTTGTGATGAATCATGTGGTAAATGCTCGCCGTGCCGTATTGGTACCAAAAGACTATTAGAAATCTTGACGAGAATTACTGAAGGCAAAGGGACGCTTAGTGATTTAGATGATCTTGAAGCCTTAAGTGAAACTATTAAGGTCGGTTCCTTATGTGCCTTAGGACAAACCGCCGCGAACCCAGTTCTTTCAACGATTAAGAGTTTTAAAGATGAATACATTGCCCATGTGGTCGATAAGAAATGTCCCGCGCATGTTTGTAAGGATTTAATGCAGTATTATGTCGTTCCAGAAAACTGCAAAAAATGTGGCATTTGTGCGAAAAAATGCCCAGTTAATGCCATCAGCGGCGTTCTTGGTAAAGAACCCTTTGTAATTGACCAAGATAAATGTATTAAATGTGGTGTTTGTATTAGCTCATGCCCATTTAAGGCCATTATTAAAAGATAGGAGAGAAAATGAAATTAGTAAATATTAAAATCGAAGGTATTCCATATCAGGTTGAGGCTGGTTTAACCGTGCTTCAGGCCGCTAAAAAATGCGGTTACAATATTCCTACCTTATGTGCTTTTAATGATGGTGAGTCTTCTTTAGCTAGTTGCCGCGTCTGTTTAGTAGAAGTTAAGGGTGCACGGGGATTAGTAGCATCTTGTGTCTACCCGATTAATGAAGGGATGGAAATTGTTATTTCAAGTCCTAATGCCGTGAATGCAAGACGGGCAAGTGTTGAACTTATTCTTTCAAATCATAATAAAAATTGCCAGCAATGTCGCAAGAACGGGAAATGTGAATTATTAGAAGTAGCGAATATTACCGGGGCAAGAGATGATAAGTATCCCGGAGTTCAAACGAAAACTACTTATGATGATTTAAGTGATTGTTTAATCCGTGACACTTCAAAATGTATCCTTTGTGGTCGTTGTGTTGTACGCTGTAAACAGGCACAAGGAATTGGAATCTTAGGTTTTGAAAACCGTGGTTTTAATACCATTGTGGCTCCAGCTCAGAACCGTAGTTTCCGTGATGCCCCCTGTATTAATTGTGGCCAATGTTTAAATGTTTGTCCGACCGGAGCCTTGATGGAAAAGGATGAAATTTATCGGGTTGATGAGGCATTAAGTGCCGGAAAGAAAGTGATTATTCAAACTGCACCATCAGTTCGGGCGACGATTGCCGAAGAATTTGGTGCCCCAATTGGTTCAAAGAATCAAACGGGAAAAATGGTGGCGGCACTACATCGTTTAGGTTTCTACCGCGTTTTTGACACTGATTTTGCCGCGGATCTGACAATCATGGAAGAAGCTCATGAATTCCTTCATCGTTTTAAAGAAAAAGGCGTCTTACCAATGTTTACTTCTTGTTCCCCGGGTTGGGTTAATTTCTTAGAATTATTTCATCCTGATTTAATTCCGCATGCCTCAACTTGTAAATCACCACATCAAATGATGGGGGCGATTATTAAGACTTATTATGCAGAAAAGCATCAGTTAGATCCAAAAGATCTTTTTGTGGTGAGTGTAATGCCTTGCGTTAGTAAAAAAGGCGAAAAAGAACGACATTATACTAACGGTTTAAAGGATGTCGATGCCGTTTTAACGGTTCGTGAACTAGCGCGTTTAATTAAACGTTCTGGCATTAACTGGGATCGACTCCCAGATGAAGACTATGATAATGATTTACTCCATGCTGCAAGTGGTGCGGGTCATATTTTTGGAGTTTCTGGCGGCGTCATGGAGGCCGCACTTCGAACTGCGTATCATGAGATCACTAAGAAGGAGTATGATCAAATTGCCTTTGAAGCTATTAGAGGAACTACCGGTACAAGAGAGGCGACCCTTGATATTAATGGCACAGTCTTAAAAGTGGCGGTGGTCAGTGGCATGGCGAATGCCGTTAAAATCTTAAAAGAAGTTCGTGAAGGGGTTTCACCTTATGCCTTTATTGAATTTATGGGCTGTCCGGGCGGTTGCATTAACGGCGGTGGTCAGCCATATGTCTTCCCTAGCCTTCTTCCTAAAGAAGATGATGATATCTTAAAGACCTACTTAGCAAAACGCGCCTCGGTGCTATATAACGATGATGCCAAGTCGGTTTTAAGACAGTCGCATAATAATCCAGATATCATCAAGTTATATCAAGACTATCTCGGGAAGCCAAACTCACATCGTGCGCATGAATTATTGCATACTAAATATGATGCGAAACGAGAACGCTTTCCCAAAATAAATTAATCAAGATAATTTTCTTCAAGATTGATGACGGCATTAAAGCCGTCATCTTTCATTTTATTAACAATTGTCTCTTGAATGTCTTTATAGGTTAATTTAGTTTCAGGAGGAACATTTAAATCGAAAACGACTTTTTTTGTTTTACTAAATGGTTTAATTAATCTTAAATCGTGCATTTGAAAGTTATCGACATCAGCGACATCACTAATAACAAGGCTAATTCTCTTTAAGATATCATTATAAATTGGATTCCCTTGCTCAATGGGATCAATATGAGTCACCAGCTCCACATCATATTTTTGTTTGATGTATCCCTCAAGATGATCAACAATTTCATGCGCATCAATAAGAGTAGTGCGATCAGAAATCTCAACATGAATTGACATGAACTCTTTTTTCAAGCCATAAGAATGAACAATGACATCATGGGTACCAAGAATTTGATCTTGGTGGCGAATGTCATCGATGATTTTTTTAATGCGCTCCTTGTCAGGGATA
>JAISVG010000077.1 GCA_031271635.1 Erysipelotrichaceae bacterium | reverse complement strand
TAATGAAGTGGCAACATCAGCAGGTATTGATGAGATTTATGTTGAAAACTATGGCCGAGATAAGGCTAAGATTAATCTTGATATCTTTGAGTCTTTGAAAGATCGACCAGATGGGAAACTCATTTTAGTTACTGCGATTACTCCAACAAAATATGGCGAAGGAAAAACTACCATGAGTATTGCCCTTCATGATGGATTAAGGAAACTAGGACAGAATTCGATGCTCGCGCTTCGTGAGCCAAGCCTTGGTCCTGTCTTTGGGATTAAAGGTGGAGCAACGGGAGGCGGTAAGGCATCAATTATTCCAAGCGAAGACATTAATCTTCATTTTACAGGGGATCTACACGCCTTAACTAGTTCGATTAATCTCATTTCTGCGGTTCTAGAGAACCATATTTTCCGTGGTAATGCGCTTCGAATTGATCCAAAAAGAATCTTGTGGAAACGGGCTCTTGATATGAATGATCGTTCTTTAAGAGATATTGAAGTTTGCTTAGATTCAAATGACGGACAGAAACATCGATCAGGCTTTGTAATTACTGTGGCCAGTGAATTAATGGCTATTCTTTGCTTAGCAACTAATAAGGATGATTTTATTGCTAGGATTAACCGAATTCTTGTGGCCTATGATTTAGATAATAATCCAGTTTATTTAAAGGATCTTCGAATTTCACATGCGATTTATAAATTAATGAAAGAAGCCTTAAAGCCGAATCTAGTTCAAACTCTTGAAGGAAATCCGGTGTTAATTCACGGAGGACCTTTTGCGAATATTGCACATGGCTGTAATTCGATTATTGCGACCTCATTAGCTTTAAAGCTGGGTGATTATGTTGTGACTGAAGCTGGCTTCGGCGCTGATTTAGGGGCCGAAAAGTTTTTGGATATTAAAATGCGGGTGATGGATAAAAAACCCAGCGCTGTTGTTATGGTGGCGACAATTAAAGCGCTTCTTTCACATGGAAACGGCACTACTGAACTTGAACGGCTTCAAAGTGGAATCTTAAATTTAAAGCATCATCTTGAAAATATTAAAAAATATCAATTAACTCCAGTTGTTGCAATTAATCATTTTGTTAGCGATGAACCAGAATTAGTGGCATATCTAAAATCATGGTGCGAAGCAAATGATTATCTTGTTTCCTTTGTTGATAGTTTTTTGATGGGGAGTGACGGCGCTACTGACTTAGCACGTAAAGTCTTAGAAGTCGTAAATAAAAAATCTCATTTTAAATTCCTATATCAGGATTCACTTTCAATTAAACAAAAAATTGTCGCAGTATCGAAACGTATTTATGGTGCTTCAAAAGTGAAATTTCTGAAAAAAGCTCGTCAGCAACTTCAAGAAATCGAGCGTCTGAATCTGAATCATTTGATGATTTGTATGGCAAAAACGCCACTTTCTTTAAGTGATGATCCTTCACTTGTAGGAACTCCGAAGAATTTTGTTATCACGATTCGTGATCTTACTTTTTCACTTGGCGCTGGTTTCATTGTGGCAATTACTGGTAAGATTTTGACGATGCCAGGACTCCCGCTGGTGCCGCTAGCGGTAAAAATGGAAGACGAAAGTATTTAGTTTTTTTGTTAAATTTTTGACTATTAAAAACTATGAGATTACTTTTAAATAATCTTTTGGTTTCTTATTATCACGGTCAGCACTTAGTTTTAAACCGGCTTTCTTATGAATTTCAGGATAAGCGACTTTATGGAATTATTGGTGCTTCCGGAAGCGGAAAGTCAACAATTCTTAACCTCATTATGTTACTTGAAAAACCACAGCAAGGGGAAATCTTTCTTGACAATGTTAACATTATTGCTTTTGATACGAATAAACGCTCTAAGTATCTTACAAATGATGTTGGAATTGTGTTTCAACACTTTAATCTCGTTAGCAGTCTTTCAATTCTTGAGAATCTTGTAATTAATAATCAAACCTCACATCAAGCTGAAATCGACACGCTACTTTTAGAGTATGGGTTTAAAGACTTGGAATCAAAAAACATTAGCGTCTTATCAAATGGAGAAAAACAACGTTTATGTTTCATTAGAGCAATTTTGAAAAGACCTCGCATTTTACTTTGTGATGAACCGACTGGCTCACTTGACCATGATAATTCTTTAAAAATAATGCAGTTCATTAAAGCATATTCTCAGAAACACTTAGTCATTCTAGTATCTCATAATGTTGAATTAGTAAGGCGGTTTGCTGATGTCGTTTTGGAATTAAAAGACGGGAAACTTCATGAAGCGTAAACATATTATTTATAAGTATTTTAATGTCAATAGTAGGAAATCAAATCTCCTGATGTCGATTTTCGGAATTATCATCACGGTATTTTCGCTTTTTGGGATTCAGGCTCGCGAATCTTTTGAAGCATCTTCGGAGAAATTACCGCTTCAATATCCTGATTTTGGACTTTTTGATCTTAGTGTTAATGAATACATCGGAATCAGTAATGAACGATCGCAAATTGTGAAAATACGTCGTCCTAGTAAAGATGAATTACTACCCTTTAATAATGTGGGAGTAAGTCTTCTTGATTTAAGAGCGCTTATCACTGAAAGCGTTAAGATTTCTTTTCACAATAATGACTATTTTGATGTCTTTTTCCGCAGCATCTATGATATTAGGAGCTCCAATATTAAAGCTCTAATCAGAAACGGAACCATGATGCAAGAAAATGATTTTAATGAATTATATATTAATAGCGCTGCCTTAAAAATATTGAATCTTAGTCCAGAAATCGCAGTTGGGAGTGAACTATCAATTAATATTGAATCATATCCACTTTTATCGATAAATAGTCGGACCGAAAATTATCAATTCTTGCTTAGTAGACCGTTTGTTATTAAGGCTGTGATTAATGAATTTCCGCTTTTTTCGCAACCCGCAATATATTATTCATATCGCGCCGCTAAAGGGTTTTTAGAGATGTATTACATTCAAGATAATGAAGGTTTAACATATTATGACTATCTTAATAATGCTGCTTTTGACGATGCTCTTACTAATTATCGCAGTCTTATTGCGGTTGATTCTTTAAAGTCTTTAGAAAAGTTGCAGCAATTAGTTCGAAGTCTAAACACTTATGAGTTAGCCACCTATTCAATTTCATCTCTTTCTTATGAAATCATTTCTTCAATAAATGCCTTAATAAGCCAGATCAGCGTGGTTCTTCTGATTTTTATTGGAATTATCATTACTTCGTTTGTTGCCTTATTAATAATTTACATTTTGCTTACTTTTAATCAAACTAGGAAAGATCGGGCGGTTTTTATGGCTCTTGGAGTTAGCGAACGAAGAATTCATTGCGCGATTCTTCTTTTAAAGCTTTTTGAGTTTGTAGTTATTTATTACTCTGGTTATCTCTTTGCGACTCTTGCAGTTCAAATTACTAATAAATGTATGGCTTCTGCGCTTCATTTCTCATTTTTTGTAAAAAGTGATACTGTTTTTGGACTCCCACTATTTTCGGAATTGTGGTTTCCTTTGATTCTGATTGGCATTATTTCATGTTGTGGTTTACTAGTGTGTCGTCACGAAACAAAGCGACCTCTCATGGAGTTTTTAAGAAGCGAATGATTAAGATTCGACAGCTAAGTAAATCTTTCTTGCATCAAATCATTTTTAAGAATGTTTCACTCATTTTTCCTAGAAAAGGAATCGTGGGAATTCTTGGTCCGTCTGGAAGTGGTAAAACCACTTTAATCAACATCATTGCCTTGCTAGACTACGAATACGAAGGAGACTATTTACTAGATGATATTAATATGAAAGATATTACTCCTAAGGAACGAGAAAGAATTCGGAGTGAATACTTTGGCGTCATTTACCAGAATCATGCCTTACTTGAAGATATTTCGGTTCTGGATAATCTAAATTTTATCATCCGTGCTAGGTACGGAACAATTAGTCCGAATCTGATAAATAAGATTAATGGAATTATCGAGATGTTTAAACTATCTTCTTTGAAACATAATTATGTAAGAGAACTATCCTTAGGAGAAAAGCAGCGCGTATCAATCGCGAGAACCATTCTTCTCAATCCTAGAGTTCTTGTGGCTGATGAACCAACAGCTGCTTTAGATCCCGCCAGTAGTGCTATCATTTTTGCCGGATTAAAAGAAATTTCTAAAGAAAAGCTAGTGATTGTTATTTCTCATAATCAAAAAATGCTTCATGACTTCAGTCAGCAGCTTTACGAAATTAGAGAATGTAGTCTCTTTTTACTCACTTGTGACAAAATGCAAGATCTAAGGCCAAACTTTATTATTAAGGAAGTAAAACAGCCTTACCGCATCAAAACAAAGGATTTAATTGTCTTTAGTAGAAAAACGGCAAAACGGAGTCGAAAACGTTTCATGATTATTAATCTTGTTATGAGCCTTTCGCTTTTACTAATTGGAGTGTCGGTGTTTCTTTCTTCGTTTTTAAAAAACACCATCAATGAATCATATCTTTCAATTATTGATGGCGATACAACGATTATGGAAAGTAAGGATCAAAACGAGACACAATTAAACTTAATGGCTGTAACTAAAGAAGAGGTCGAAACGATTAAACATGCATATCTAAGTGAGATTATTAACATTGGCTGTTATTATCAAGCTGACTTCATTAGTTTTTTTAAAGATGATGATCAATTTGTGATCTCAAATTCCACATATCGTAAAATCCTTCCTTCTTTTCATATTGAGTTAATAAATGAGTTTACTTTAATTGATGCTGATAATAGTTTTGGGTTTATTAATACAACACTTTTGTTTGATGAGATTAATCTTGGACTACCATTTATTGATATGCGGGCTATGGCGGATGCTTTTTATCTTCAAAAGAGTTATGATGCGATTAATGATTTTTTACTAAGTAATGAGATTTTTTGCACTTTTGAACTAGGGAATGATGATTGGTCATATCATGATGAACAGATTTTCCGCATTAAGGAGGTCAAAGAGAATCGTGACGCTACTATTTATCATAGCGATGCTCTTTTCAATGAGCATGTTTATGAAAAAATGATGGGAATTCCGATTTCAAGCGATTTTTCGATGCCAGATCCTTTTCCATGGTTTTTTAAAAAGACATATTTTATTCGGGTATTAGACCGTAGTTCTTTTTTAAATGAAGTTTTAAAAAGTAATTATTTTAATCTCTTCTATTTTTCAAGTTTCCAAAATGATAAAGTTATCTTGTTTCAAAAGCGGCGACCGCGGATTAATCTATTAGATGTGGAAGCTATTATGAAAGTTGATCCCTCAATTAGTGACTATTTTCTTGTGACAAATAATTCTTATTCGATTTATGGAGGTGCCTTTCTTGAAGGCTTTACTAACCCATTTATTGTTGCGAGAAATGAATATGCTTTAGATTATATGGTTGACCAGTACACTTCTTTTAGTGATCGTCCCGAGGCGACCATTCAAGACCTTGAAGGATCATTTACCTCATCATTTCTCTTGAAAGAGGCTTTGAAATTTGAAACCATTAAGGAAGAATTAAAACAGGACGAAATTGTTATTTCACAAGGACTAGCAACATTGCTTGGTTTAAAAGATGGAGAAAACGCTCTTCATGTGGCATATAATTATGAAACGATACTAAACGGAACCACCCTTTATCGTTCATTTAAAAAAACTACGTTAAAAATAAGTGGCATCATTAATAGTAACGAAAGAATTCTTTATCATAATTCGTACTGGACTTATTCATTTTTTATTAATAATCTTGAAGTGGATTCATCAAAGATTCAAATAAACGGAATTGTTTTAAAGACTAAGGGGCAAATATCAGCTTTAACAATTAATAAGCTAAATGCACTTTTTCCTTATTATCGTTTTTATTCCCCGTCTTTAGAAATGAAGACTAATCTTGATCTAGTTTTCGATGCTCTTTCGATTGGTTTAGTTGTTTTTGGTTTTCTTTGCTTCTTATCAGCGTTGGTGCTACTGGTCGCGGTAGCGCATTCGCTACTATATGAATTAAAACATAATATTGCTGTTTTAAAATCAATTGGTTTTTCAAATTACGAAATTACAAGATACCTTTTTGTCACCATTATTAGTAGTCAGTCTTTAGCTTTTCTAATCGCGCTTATTAGTCTAATTGTAATGGTTATTATGATCATTAGTTCGCTTCAAATGGGGTTCTCGTGGATTATTATTATTTTTGTCGTTCTTTCTTTATTAGTAATGACTTTAATCATTCTTCTGGCTTCATTTTTAAGTAGTTGGATTATCTATCATAAACTAGAAAAACAACCGCCACTTTTAATGATTAGGGATGGGTTTTAGAAGATAAGATGATGATGATTCAAGTTTGATTAAGTCGAATATTTTTTTGAAGTTTAAAAAATATGTATTTTATTATTTTGTTTGTGTTATCATTTACTTGTAGTTTTTTTAGGAAAATACGAAAGGAAGTGTCAATGGAAGGTACTGTCAAGAAGTTCAACAAAGAAAAAGGTTTTGGATTTATCACCGGTGAAGATGGTAAAGACTACTTTTTCCATTACTCCTCATTAAAAATGGAAGGTTTTAAAACCATTACTGAAAATGAGAAAGTAGCATTTGTTGGAAAAGAAACTGACCGTGGTTTAAGAGCTGAAGAAATCACCAAGTTATAGTAAACAAGAAAAGCTAAATAATAACCCAGGGTGCATATCTTGGGTTTTTTAATTGCTTGATTACTTTTTAACTCCCATGATTATTTGCTCATAGGATTTATAATCCTATTTTTATGCTATTATTCTATTATGGCGCTGAAAGTAGGAATTGTTGGTTTACCAAATGTTGGGAAATCCACTTTGTTTAACGCATTAACCAAGGCCCACGTTGAGGCTTCCAACTATTCTTTTGCTACTATTAAACCAAATGATGGAGTAATTGAAGTTCCAGATGAAAGACTTGATTATTTAGTTAGTGTTTTTAAACCGAAAAAAACTGTTCATGCCACAATTGAATTCTCAGATATGGCTGGTCTAGCTAAAGGAGCGTCAAGTGGTGCTGGTTTAGGAAATAAGTTTTTGGCCCATATTCGTGAATGCGCGATGATTGTCGAAGTTATTCGCTTCTTTGAGAATAGTGAAGTAATTCACTCAGAGGTTACAATCGACCCACTTCGTGACTTTGAGATTATTAATCTTGAACTAATGATGGCCGACCTTGAAACCTTAGATGCAAGAATTGCTAAAATCGAAACAAAAGCTAAGGTTAGTAAAGAAAAAGATCTTCTTTTTGAACTTAATACTTTAAAATTGATCCATCAAGAATTATCTAAAGGTAATTATTTTTATAAGAAACTTCTTAGCACAGAGCAACTTGAGTTTGCCTTTCAAAACCTTCATCTCTTATCTTTAAAAGATTTACTAGTAGTAGCTAATCTTGGCGATAATGAAATCGCCCGTTTAGATACTTTAAAGTCATATAATGATCTAAAGGACTATCTTGCAACAAAAGGAGTAGCGGTAATTCCTATCTGTGCGAAACTTGAAGAGGATCTGTTAGATTTTTCCGATGAAGAGAAAAGTGAATTCTTAATGATGAATAATCTTTCTTTAACCGGTCTTGAGAATTTAGTAAAGACTGCTTATAAGTCTTTAGGTCTTGCGACATTCTTTACCGTTGGAGGAGACGAATGTAAGGCTTGGACTTTTAAACTTGGAATGAAGGCCCCTGATGCGGCGGCAGTCATTCACACAGACTTTAAAAGAGGCTTTATTAAAGCTGAAGTATATGCTTACCAAGATTTTGTGCTTTTTCCTAATGAAACGAAGCTTAAAGAACAAGGAAAAATCAGAATTGAAGGTAAGGAGTATGTGGTGAAAGACGGAGATATCATTTTTTTCCGTTTTAATGTCGGGAGATAGGATGTATTTAATTGGTTTTGGAAAAGATATTCATAAACTAGTACCATCACGAGATTTGATACTCGGAGGCGTCAAGATTCCTGCTCCAGTAGGCGAGGAGGCCCATTCTGATGGCGATGTTTTACTCCACGCTTTAATGGATGCAATCTTAGGTGCACTTAATATGGGTGATATTGGGGTTCTTTTTCCGAATCATGATGAGACATATAAGGATAAATCTAGCCTAGAACTCTTAAAACAAGTGGTTAGCATAATGCAAGAAAAACACTATGAGATAGTTAATATTGATGTTCACATAACTTTAGAAGCTCCTAAGATTCAGCCCTATCTTTCGTTAATGAAAGCCAAGATTGCTCCAATTCTAGGAACAACGACTGAGGTAATTTCAATTAAGGCCGGAACAAACGAAGGTATCGGTGCTCTTGGAAGATGCGAAGCGGTCGAGGCAAGCGCGATTGTGCTTTTAAAAAGAAGATAAAGGATGATAATGGATACCACTAATACAATAAAACAATTACTAAGAAATCAACTTGAAGCTCTTGGCTTATCCGTTAGTATTGAAGACATTCAACTGACGATTCCTAAATCACTAGAGTTTGGTGATTTTTCAACCAACGCGGCGATGATTTTTGCCAAAAAACTAAATAAAAAATCTTGGGATTTTGCATTAGAACTAGCTACCGGACTTCAAGATCCGACCCTTGTTAAAGTGGTGGCGGTGCCGCCTGGTTTTATTAATTTCTTTGTGAGTAGTAATGTGTACGATAGTTTAATTAATGAGATTTATCAAAAGGGACCTGCTTTTGGGAAAAAGTCTTTTAATGGCAAGAGAATAAATGTCGAATTTGTAAGCGCTAATCCAACTGGAGAATTACATTTAGGACATGCTCGTGGGGCTGCAGTCGGCGATGCTATTAGTCGGATTCTTGAAAATGATGGTTATGAAGTGACGAGAGAATACTATGTTAATGATGCTGGAAATCAAATTAATAATTTAGCACTATCGTTAAGATCAAGGTATCTTGACCTTTATAAGATTAAGAATGTCTTTCCGGAAGATGGTTATCATTCTTTAGGCTTAATTGATATTGCTAAAGACCTCCAAACTAAATACGGGGATACACTGATTCATAGCGATGATCTTGAAATCTTTCGACGTTTTGGTAAGTTAGCAGAATTAAAGCAAATTAAAAAAGTATTACGTCAGTTCCGGATTAAGTTTGATGTTTTTACTTTTGAAACCAAACTCCGAAAACCTAAACTTATTAAGCATTATCTAGATTTATTACGTCCTAATACTTATGTCTTAGATGAAGCATTATTTTTAAAAACTAGTGCCTATCTTGATGATAAGGATCGTCCCATTCAAAAGAGTAACGGAGAGTATACTTATTTATTGCCAGATATCATTTATCATGATGATAAAGCACGACGCGGCTACGATCAATTAATTGATGTTTTAGGAGCTGATCATCATGGTTACATTAACCGGATGAAGTCCGCTTTAATGATGCTCGGATATCCGAAAGATCTTTTAGAGATTGAAATCATTCAAATGGTGCGACTTATTAAAGATGGTGTTGAGTTTAAGATGTCAAAACGTAGTGGTAATGCCGTTAGTATGGAAGAATTAATGAATGATGTTGGCGTTGATGCGGTGCGATACTTCTTTTTAGAGAAAGCCCCTTCATCACATCTTGATTTTGACTTAACTTTAGCCATGGATCACTCTACTAAGAACCCTCTTTATTACATTGAGTACGCGCATGCGAGGCTGTTTAAGATGATCGAGAAAGCTCAAAAGGTCATTACCCCCTTATTTGAAACAAACTTATTAACTAGTGAAGTCGAAACTGCACTCCTTAAATGTCTTAATGACTATAAAAAGGAAGTTGAAGAAGCAAGCCGTGCGAGGTTACCTTCAAAGGTTACAAATTATCTTCAAAGACTTTCCAGTTTAGTCCACCAGTTTTATGTTTCAAGTCGAGTTTTAGGTAATGATGTCGAAGCGCTTTCAAGGCAAAGACTCGCACTTTGTATTGCGACACGGATTATTATTAACAATGGGCTTAATTTATTAGGGATAAAAGCATATAATAACATGTAGGAGAAAAAAACAGGAATGAAAACAAAATTAGAATTAGTGTATGAACTACTCACTAAAAAAGAGAATCACGAAGAAGATTATAATATAATCTTCGAACAAGTTAGTGCTCAACTAGAATTAAATCCGGATGATCTTCCGGATATTAAAGCAAAATTATTATCAGGCTTATTATTTGATTCAAGATTTAGATATCTTGGTGATAATGGTAAAATTGTTTTTGGCTTAAGAGATTATTTTCCTCACGGAACAGAAACAGTTCGCGAAGTTGAAGATTTTGAAGAAGACGATGAATTAAATGCTGAAATCATTGAAGAAGAGGAAGAAGAAACTCTTTTAGATGCCGAAGAAGACGCGGAGGAATAATAAAATGTCACTAGTAAACATGAAAGAAATGCTCATCGCAGCAAGAAAAGGTCACTATGCCGTTGGTCAATTTAATATTAATGATTTAGAATGGACCAGTGCGATTCTTGATAAATGTCAAGAGTTAAACGCTCCTGTTATTTTAGGCGTCTCTGAAGGAGCGGCTAAATATATGGGCGGATGGAATACGATTGTCGGAATGGTTCGAGGCTACATCGTCGATAAAAAGATTACTGTTCCTGTCGCCCTCCATGTCGATCATGGTTCATCATTTGATGTGTGCAAAGCAGCGATTGATGCTGGTTTTACAAGCGTGATGATTGATGCCTCGCATTTTACCTTTGAAGAAAATATTCGTATTACCAAAGAAGTAGTGGAATACGCACACGCTCGTGGTGTTAGTGTTGAAGCGGAACTTGGTAAGGTTGGCGGTCAAGAAGATCATGTAATTGCTGAAACAATGTATGCTGATCCTGAAGAATGCCGCATTTTAGTACAAGAAACTGGAATTGATTGCTTGGCCCCAGCACTTGGTAGTGTTCATGGACCATATCACGGAGAACCAAAACTAGGCTTTGATGAAATGGCACACATTAATGAAATTTGTGGGATTCCTCTAGTTCTTCATGGTGGAAGCGGCATTCCCGATGAACAAATCCGCAAAGCCATCGACCGTGGTACGTCAAAGATTAATGTTAATACTGAATCGCAACAAGCTTGGACCGCAATCGTGAGAAAAGTTTTAGCTGATGATAAAGAAGTATATGATCCAAGAAAAATCATTGGACCCGGGAAAAAAGGTATCGCCGAAGTTGTCCTTGCAAAATGCACAGTCTTTGGTGCGGTTAATAAGGCATAAGTTTTGATTAAAGAATTATTCAGAATTATTGAACAATATCAGACCATTATTATTTGTGGTCATCTTGCTCCTGATTGTGATTCTTTTGGGAGTTCAATTGGATTAAGAGAGCTTTTAAGAACTAAATATCCTGAAAAGAGAATTCTTTCAGCAGGTAAAGGTATTCCAAGATTCAATCTTTTCATTGCAATGGTTGATGATATCAAAGAAAGAGATATTAAAGATGCTTTATTAATTATGGTCGATGTCTCAAACATCGAAAGAATTGAAGATAAAAGACTTCTAAAAGCAAAAGAGATTATTAAGATTGATCATCATATTGAAGATTATCCCTTTGATGGTTTTAAAGTCATGCAAATTGGAGCTTCCTCGGTTTGTCAAATGATTGCAGAAATCGCAATTGATTACCATTTAGAACTTTCGACAGTCGCTGCAACAGCGCTCTTCTCCGGCTTAGTAACCGATACAGGAAGATTTTCGTATGCGCTTGATCAAAGAACGTTTGAAGTGGCTAATTTTTTAATGAAAAAGAACATTAATTATTTAGGTCTTTATGATTTAATTTATAAAGATGATGTCCGGAAATTAGAGTTAATTCGTGATGTATATTCGCATTATCAAACTACAAAGGCGGGTTTAGCATATTATATTGCTGATTTAAATAGGATTAAAAAACTTAAATATCCCGCTGATAAGATTCAAGAACAGGTGAATCTACTTTCAAACGTTGATGGCTTTAAAGTTTGGTTGTTCTTATCTGAAGTTACCAGTGGTGTTTATCGCGGCGAGATTCGTTCCTCAACAATTGATGTCCATCAAATAGCAATTAAGTTTAGGGGCGGAGGGCATAAAAACGCAAGTGGTTTTTCAGTTTCAGAAGATCAAATCGGCTCTCTTTTAAAAATCATCGACAAAACCATTATTAAAAGTCAAAAAAATCAAAATAAGAAAGAATTAGAAGCTGCGATAACAGCTGCTAAGTTAGCTCAGAAGGCAATTCTTGAAGTCTATGAGACGGCCTTTACTTTTGAAAGTAAGAGCGACGACTCTCCAGTTACTAAGGCCGATAAACGCGCGGACGAAATCATTTTTAATTACTTGAAAAGTAAGTTTCCCACACATGGCTTCTTAACCGAAGAATCAGAAGATGATTTAAGTCGCCTAGATAAAGAATTTGTCTGGGTTGTTGATCCTGTTGACGGCACAAAGGACTTTATTGCTCGAAATGGTGAATTCGCCACTTCAATTGCCTTAGTAAGAAATCATGAAGTTGTCGTGGGCGTTGTGATGGCGCCTGTTACTGGTGAATACTATTATGCGGTTAAAGACTATGGATCATTTTATGTAAATGGCAAGGTTATAAGAAGAATACATGTTAGTAAGAAAACGAAAAATATCACGGTTTTGCTCTCGAATTTCCATTCGAAGCCTGAAGAATTAGCCCTGGTTGAACGTTATCAAGATGTAATTAAAACTACTAAGAAGAAAGGCTCATGTCTTAAACTATGTGCGATTGCAAAAGGTGAAGCAGAGCTGACTTATCGTCTTAGTGGTGGTACTAAAGAATGGGATATTGCGGCCTCCGTATTAATTGTTAGTGAAGCTGGAGGTATTTTTGTTGAGCCGGACGGACAGAAAATAATCTTTAATCGACCTGATGTCCATAATCATAAAGGATATATTGTTACCAATTCGGCATTAAATATGCTACTTTAAACGGTTCTCACATCAATAATTCCCGGCACTTCTTCCATCAGAATGATTTTGATGCCTTCATTAATGGTAGAATCTTGCATCATACAGTCGACACAGGCTCCTGAAAAACGCACATAAACAATTCCATCTTCGTAGTGGTCAAACATCACATCACCACCATCCCTTTGAATGAAGAAGCGGATCTTATCAAGTGATTTTTCGATTTGTTTAATAATGCTTTCGTTTTCCATATTTAATATTATAGACCTATCTTTATTAATTTGCGGTCTTGAATCATGATTGTACCTTATTCTTTAGGAAATTGTTGACACTTTTCAATGAATGATGGAGTAAGCCATTTTTTTAAAGATTGACCCTTTAATAAAAAAAGACCCCGTTTAGAGGTCAATTATTACCATAAAGAATGGTGCCCGAGGCCGGAATCGAACCGGCACGGGTATCGCTACCCGCAGGATTTTAAGTCCTGTGCGTCTACCTATTCCGCCACTCGGGCGAGTGACTGGTCACCCGCGAAGGGTTCGAACCTTCGACCCCAACATTAAAAGTGTTGTGCTCTACCAACTGAGCTAGCGGGTGATGTTGCGTATTTGTCTGGCTGGGGTACCTGGATTCGGACCAGGGATGAGGGAGTCAAAGTCCCTTGCCTTACCGCTTGGCTATACCCCAAACTGGTGGGAGCGGGTAGATTCGAACTACCGAACCGTGAGGAACAGATTTACAGTCTGCCGCGTTTAGCCACTTCGCTACGCTCCCAAAGAAAATTTGTGGTGGATGTTGAGAGGTTTGAACTCCCGACCCCCGCCGTGTAAAGGCGATGCTCTCCCAGCTGAGCTAAACATCCAGGCCAATACGCCATATATTTATAGCATTAAAGAGAATACAAGTCAACTGAAAACCATCATTCTTACTAATCGTTTTCTAATAACTAATTATCATGACCTCTTCTAATAATAAAAAAATGATGTATAATCTATAAATGAAAAAAACAACTAAAATATCGATAATTTTGCTAGTTGCAGCATCTATAACTGTTTCAGGAATCCTGATTTTCGATCCAAATATTAATAAGAACGGAAATGTTTTTTCTCACGCGGTCGTTGATGAAGATAACTGCCCGCTGCCTTTAGGTCATACTCCTATTAAAGAACTTGTGACAAAGAACTATGTTGATCAAAGCGTTATCTTTCGTGGCGCGGTAACCCGTATCCTTGGTGATAATAACGACGGCAATTTCTATTTTTATGTTCAGGATGGGGCCTATGCGATTGAGTGTTTCTCACAAGAAGCAGCTTCCTTTGCCATTAACGATGTTGTTGATGTTGCCGGAGTTATTGATAAACTTTATAGTTATGTTGCGTGTACTACGACATCTGTTTCGGTTGTTGAAACCACAACTCCGAAGGTAATTATTCCTTATGAAGTCACAACTTTCAGTGATTTTGAGGCTTTAACCCTGATTGATTCAGGAAGATTAGTAACAGTCAAGGACATGATTTTTGTGTCCGATAATCGTGATGCTAATCGAAATGGAGAGATTGAGTTTTCATTAGAGAATAATGATTTATTTGTGACCGTTTACTCATCATTTCT
>JAISVG010000046.1 GCA_031271635.1 Erysipelotrichaceae bacterium | reverse complement strand
CGATAATTATTACTTCATTTAATGATGTCAATTCGGGACTCTAAAAAAATTTATATATATATCTACTTATATATATAGCGAGAGTCAAACTTGACATCTGCGTAAAAGTGTTTAAAATTAAGTGAGTGGAAAAAAGTTTAATTATTGTCGAATCTCCGAATAAATGTGCGACGATTGAGCGGTATCTTGGTCAGGATGCTTTTACGGTGGTTGCCTCTAAAGGTCATATTACGGAACTTGCAACCGTGGGAAAGTTTGGTTTAGGAGTTAATCTTGAAACCTTTCAAGGGATTCATATTGTTGATCCTAAAAAAGCCGAAATTGTAAAGCAACTAAAGAAAACGGTTAAAAATTATCAAAATATCTATCTTGCAACCGATCCAGACCGTGAGGGGGAGGCAATCTCATATCATTTAATGCAAGAATTATCTCTTGATCGCAATACTCCAAGAATCGTGTTTCATGAAATTACTCGTGATGCGATTATGATGGCCATTGAAGAAAAACGCACGATTGACATGGATTTAGTAAATTCTCAAGAGGCAAGAAGAGTTTTAGATCGCCTCATCGGTTTTCGTCTTTCTAAGCTCCTCGAGGCCAAAACTCATACTCCCTCTGCAGGAAGAGTCCAGTCAGCAACTTTAAAAATTGTTACCGACCGCGAAAAAGAAATCCGTGCTTTTCAAAAACAGTTCTCTTATTCGTTAGAGTTAAAGATTAGAGTTAACGACCAAATATATGTTCTTAAAATTACTAAGTTTAAGGGCAAAGCCTTTAAAAACCTTGAACAAAATCAACTTTTAAAAGATCTTTTAACGACTTTATTATCAGGAACAAAGAAATTGATAGTTAGTAGTATAAAAACTCGTAGTGTTGATGAAGAGAGTAAGCCGCCTTTTATTACTTCAACTCTTCAAAAATCAGCTTCCAAACTTTTTGGTTTTTCTCCCGAAAAGACTCAATCAATCGCTCAGAAACTTTTTGAAAAAGGCTATATTACCTATATTCGCACTGATTCGACTAACTTATCACAGGATTTTGTAAGACGAGCCACCTCATATATTGAGCAGCGCTTTGGTAAAGAATATCTTGGTAAAGTTAAGATCGGCGCTAAAGTCAAGGGAGCACAAGAGGCTCATGAAGCGATTCGTCCGACCGCTAATCATCAAAATCCGACTTCGGTAAAAACCTCTTTATCAAGTGAAGAATATAAGATTTATACGATTATTTACTCTCGAGCGATTCAGTCTTTAATGAAACCAATTAAGTATTTAGTGACAACCGTTACTTTTAATGATGAGTTTCAAAATGAATATGTGCTTGAAGGTAAGGAAATGACCTTTGATGGTTATCACCGTCACCGTCAGGAAGAAAAGCTCTATGATGACCGTGATACCGAAGAGAAGCAGCCTCACCAATTACCGGCCTTTAAGCAAAATGATACATTTTATTTAGAATCAGGCGAAGTTGTTGAACATGTTAGTAAACCTCCGGCGGCGTTTACTGAGGCCTCTTTAATTGAGGCCATGGAAAAAGCCGGAATTGGAAGACCATCAACTTATGCAACTACCCTTAAAACTTTAAAACAACGAAAATATGTGGTGGTTAAGGATAAAAAACTTGTCCCAACAAGTGAGGGCGAAACCAATGTTGCGTATCTTGAAGCTAATTTCCCGAATTTAGTTGATAGTAAATACACCTCTAAGATGGAGGATGAACTTGATGGCATTGCCGAAGGAAAACTTGACCGTAAAGAACTTTTAAAAGACTTTTGGGAACGCTTTGAACCCCGGATTCAAGAAAAGTTTAAAGAACAAGTTACGGCACAATATGTGGGACGAACATGTCCAAAATGTGGGGGCGAATTAGTCTATAAGTACTCTAAAAACGGTAAATTTATTGGTTGCAGTAATTATCCAACTTGCGATTATGTTGAGGCTTTAAATCTGACGGGCGAACCCTGTCCTGTTTGTGGGAAGAGTCTCAAGAAAAAAGAAGGAAAATATAAAAAATCTGGTGACTTTGTTTACTGTTCTGGCTATCCTCATTGTCGTTATTCATATAACACTAAAGACGGAAAACCAGTGATTTTAGAGACTAAGTGTCCGGAGTGTGGTCATGTACTCCTTGAAAAAAAGGATTATCTTGGTAATAAAACAATTAGTTGTTCTGCTTGTCAATATGAAGTCGGAAAGGTTAAGCCGACTCCAGTTAAAAAGTGTCCGGAGTGTGGTGGTGATTTGTATCTTAAGGTGAGTACGAAGAAAACTCCATCAAGAAAGTTCTTAGGTTGCAGCAATTTTCCTAAATGTCGTCATATTGAACCAATTGATGATAAATAATCATATAATTAAAGCGTGAAAACGATAAGAGTTGTCGGCGCTGGTCTTGCAGGCTGTGAAGCAGCTTTTTATTTAGCGAACCAAGGTTATCATGTAAAACTATATGAAATGCGACCTAAAGTTAAAAGTCCAGCTCATCATAGTGATCTTTTTGCGGAACTCGTTTGTTCTAATTCTTTAAAAAGCAAAGAGTTAACTAATGCCTGCGGTCTTTTAAAGGAAGAAATCCGTCTTCTCGGATCTTTATTAATGAAGGTTGCGGATGAGACCATGGTTCCAAGCGGTAATGCCTTAAGTGTCTCGCGTGATGATTTTGCTAGTCGAATCACCAAGATTATTAAAACCCATCCAAGGATTGAAATTATTCATGAGGCTGTTACCAGTTTTAGCAAGGATGAATATACCATCATTGCCACTGGACCACTAACCTTACCACCACTTTTAAATGCCATCGCGGCTGTTATTGGTCAAAAGAAACTGGCTTTTTTTGATGCTTCAGCCCCGATTATCACTAAAGACAGCATTGATTTATCAAAGTGCTATTATAAGTCACGATATGATCGTGGTACTGCTGATTATCTTAATTGTCCCTTTACAGAGGCGGAATATTTAGCTTTTTATCACGCGCTTGTTGGTGCAGAAATCGCCCCCCTTCATGACTTTGATCAAACGTATTTTGAGGGCTGTCTACCCCTTGAAGTGATGGCAAAACGTGGAATTGATACTTTAAGATATGGACCTTTAAAACCTAAGGGTCTAAGAAAAGAGGTAGCTGATAAACCTTATGCGGTCTTACAACTACGACAGGATAATCTGGTGAATACGATGTATTCGCTGGTGGGTTTTCAGACGAACCTTACTTATGAAGCTCAAAGAAGGGTGTTCCGAATGATTCCTGGTCTTGAACAAGCTGAATTTGTTCGATATGGCCTCATGCACCGTAACTCTTACTTTCATTTAGGTGCTGCTGTTAAAGAAAACCTCGCCCTTAAAAAAAGTCCTAAGCTTTATCTAGCGGGTCAATTAAGTGGGGTTGAAGGTTATGTTGAATCAATGGCCTCAGGTCTAATTACGGCCATCTATCTTGATGCGAGAATTCGCCGTCTTAAAAATTATGCTTTACCGCCTGAAACAATGCTCGCAAAATTATTAGCCTATGTCACAAATGCGAAGGAAGAGGCTCCGATGAATGCTTCCTTCCAGTTAGTTAATATTAAAAAAACAGAGCGATTACAGTTCGCATTAAATAGTCTTGAATCTCTTAAAGCTTATTGGGCCTATGATGAGTAATTTAAAAGCTTATGAAGAATTCTTGACTTTAGGGCTAAGATACTCACCATATTCGGTCCGTTCATATCTTGGTGATGTAAGAATTTTCCTGCTTTATCTTGAGGAACACGGGCTCAAGTTTAACCGCCTTAATGAACGAGATTTAAGAGCTTATCTTCGCGTCGAACTAGAGCGAGGTAACACAAGGAGAACCATCCGTCGAAAGCTCTCGGCCCTCAAGAAGTATTATGAATATTTGCTTGAACAAGGTGCGGTTAAGGAGAATCCACTTCTTCTTTTACCACGTCAAAAAAGCGAAATTCGCTATCCAAAAGTTTTAAGTCATGAAGAAATAGCAGCACTTCTTATTGCACATCAAAAGCGAGATAGTAAAGAACAATTAAGAGATCAGCTTATCCTTGAAGTCTTATTTGGTTCAGGACTTCGGGTAAGTGAGTTATGTGCTTTAAAGATCAGCGATATTGATTTTAAACGACGGGTCTTTCGTATTTTTGGAAAAGGTCTAAAAGAACGAATGGTCCCTTTTAACGAAACTGAAAAAGCCTTACTTGAGGCGTATTTAGCAAAGCGAAATTCGCATCATGAAGCTCTCTTTTTATCATCTCGAGGGGAAGCATTAACACCGCGTGGCGTGCAGTACTTACTAAAACAAATTGAACAGGTGTTAGATTTAAAAATCCCGCTTTATCCACATTTATTTCGTCATAGTTTTGCGACCGAACTCTTAAATAATGACGCTGATTTATTAGCTGTTAAAGAGTTGCTGGGTCATGAATCAATTAATACCACCCAGATTTATACCCATGTATCACATAAGACCATTAAGGAGAATTATTTAAAAGCGCATCCAAGAAGCAAGAAGAAGTAGTTTTTTCTTGAAATTCTAGACGAATTATGATATCATAACATGCGGGTATAGACCCATGATCCTAATTAGGAATTCAACCGCCGTGTCTATGACTACTTGGTCATAGGGTCGTTGTTCGAACTAGTTATGGCATAACAAATAGGAGGCTCAACATGAGTGAAGAAAAATTAGACGAGACGATTGAAAGTGTTACTAACAGCAGCAACAAGCCAATTGTAACCATCAAACAATTACTAGAAGCAGGGGCCCATTACGGCCATCCCACAAGGAGATGGAATCCGTCAATGAAGGAGTATATTTACTCGGCTGAAAAGGGTTACCACATTATTAATCTTCAAAAGACCCGGGCAAAAATCATTGAAGCCTATGATGCTTTAAGCGATATTGTTCAAAAGGGCGGGAAAGTGCTTTTTGTGGGAACCAAAAAATATGCCTCAACCAAAATTAAGGAAGAAGCAACAAGATGTGGCTTTTTCTTTGTGACTAATCGCTGGTTAGGGGGAACTTTAACGAATTTAAAGACGATTCAAAATCGAGTTCGTTATTTTAACCAAATGGAAACCAAAAAAGAAACTGGTTATATTAACACCATTTCGAAGAAAGAACAAGCGGCTTTCAAAAAAGAATATGAAAGATTAGAAAAGAATTTTGAAGGGTTAAAACAGTTCATGCGCTTACCACAAGCCATTGTTATTATTGATACTGTCAAAGAAAATATTGCTTTAAAGGAAGCTAAAAAGTCGGGAATTCCGGTCTTTGCCACTGCAAATACGAGTGCTAACCCTGATTTAATTGACTATGTTATTCCAATGAATGATGATAGCGAAAAATCGATTAATTTAATTATTTCACTGTTAGTTGATACTATTGCCGAATCACAATCAATGCCAACGAGTGTGGCTCATGTTGATGAAGTTAGTGGTGATACCATTACGATGGAAGAAGTTATTGTTGAATACCGTAAACAACGAGAACGTGAGAAAATTAAAAAACAAAAAGAAGCCCGCGAAGCAAGAGAAGCAAGAGAAGCCATGTTATTAAAGAAATATGGTCCAAGAAAACCTCGCGGCATGAAGACTGAAGATGCTCCTAAAGAAGAAGGAGAAGAAGAGACAGTTGTTGAAGAAGTCGAAGAAGGAAAAGGAGAATAAGCATGCAAGCAAATTTAATTGAACTTATTAAGCAGCTCCGCGAACGAACCGGAGCCGGAATGATGGATGCAAAAAAAGCTCTTGAAAGTAGTGATCTTGATCTTGATAAAGCCGTTGATTGGTTAAGAGAAAAGGGCATTGTTAAATCACAAGCTAAGGCGAGTCGGATTGCTGCGGAAGGTCTTTGTTTAGTTGATGAGGCGACGAAAAACGGTCGTACCATCGCTGGGATCATTGAAATTAACTCGGAAACTGATTTTGTAGCAAAATCTGATAAATTTGTTGCGATGTCAAAGAAAATCTTAGGTACTGTTATTAAAGAAGAACCTAAGGAATTAGAAGTAGCCCAAGATTTAGTAAAAGATCTCTTAGCGGATGCTACCATGATCTTTGGTGAAAAAGTTCATTTCCGTCGCTGCGATGTTGTTACCCTTGCCGCGGATGAAGTTTTAGGCACTTATGTTCATATGAACGGCAAAATCGCGGCAATTGTCGTGATGAAACACGCGAAAGTAGAATTGGCCAAAGGACTCGCAATGCATATCGCGGCCTTCGCTCCAAAATATTCAACCTTACAAGATATTCCTAAAGAAGAAATCGAACGCGAACGCGGCATTCAATTAGAACTTGCTAAAAGCGATGAAAAGTTACGCAGCAAACCCGCGGAAGCACTAGCGAAGATTATTGATGGTAAAATTAATAAACTCTTTAGTGAAACGGTTCTTGCCTCGCAGCCTTACGTCATGGAACAAGAAAAGACTGTGTCCGAAGTCTTAAAAGAGCATGGAGCAACAGTCGTGAAGTTTATTCGTTATGGAGTGGGTGAAGGCATCGAAAAGCGTCAAGATGACTTTGCCGCCGAAGTAAATAAGCAAGCCGGACTCATTTAATTTTAAAAAAATAAAGGGGTGAATTAAAGAATTTGCCTCTTTTTTTAATACCAGTGAAAAAAACTGAGCGAAAAATTTGCAATAAATTAAAAAATTTGTATAATAAGGCATGCCAAACCGCAAAATTGATCTTAAAGGCTTCCTTCTTGGATCGTGCCTCGGTTTTACCTTATTATGTGTCGCGGCTTTTGTCGGGACGAATGTTTCAAGATCGTCTCTTGAAACCCGTAATGTGAAGGCGGATCCTTACTTAGTAAACTCCATTGATTTTTCTCATACCGTGACAAATGAGGAAGTTTTGACTCCTGATCAGTTCTTCCATGTAATTGATGAAGTGAGCAGTATTCCTGGCTTTGTGATGGGTGTTAGTGCTGCAAGCAATGTCTTTACGGGAAGTACTGGCCCAGGCATTATCGGTGATGGTTTTGTTACTTTTGAAAGTTTTACTCTAGTTTTAAAAGAAGAAGTACACCGGATCGTTATTACTGGTGGAGCCTATAATCCAGTTGGGGCAAACCTTTTAGTAAATGGAGTTTCGGAGTTTCTTGAATTAACAACTACTACTAGTGATTTTCTTACTTATGATTATTCTTTAATTGATGCGAGTTATGCCGTGTCTTTTGCAATTGATCAGCAATTTGCCTATCTTCAGACCATTACTTTTTATGGCTGTGGGGTCATCGGACTTCGTCCTGAGGCTGAATCATGTGAGATTCTTGGTTTATCAAATGTCGAAGTAAATATGACAATTGATCTTGATGTCATTGTCTTTCCCTTAGGAGCGATGATTGAGGCGATCTGGAGTTCTGAGACTTTAAATGTCGCGACAGTTAATGCCGCGGGCCTTGTAACCGGAATTAGTCCCGGAGCTGTAGTCATTACGGTGCGTTCCAGTACCAATCCGCTTGTTATGGATGAGCATGTGGTTTTAGTTGGCGATGGGGCTTTAAACAATAAAGTATGGAACTTTAACTCGACTCACCCTGAAGATGGAGCTGACATTGAAGGCTTACTTTTTGATGATACGATGGTGATAGCCAGTGTTGTGGCGGTACAAAACGATGGAAAGAATAATGAGAACTTGGAGTTAAACTCATCGCATATTGACTTATTTGGTGATCAAAGTACGGGGCAAAACGGGAATGCTTTAGTTTTTACGATGGGACCAGGAGTTCGTATTGCTTCAGTTCAAATTGCTGCCTATAAGCATGCTGGTAATGCCATTCGTGCTTATTGCACCATCGCGGGAGTTCGCTTTGGAGTTGATAATAATAGTCCCGCGACTTTATATCCACCGGTGACAATTGCGAGTGATTCTCCTTATGCGACAAATTTTGAAATTAAGAATACAAGTGAAGGGGTGAACCTCATTATTGCAGCGATTATCCTTGAATACGCCTTGATTTAAAAACGGAATTTTTCTTCGGGACTGTTTTATTTTTTCATCATTAAAGTTAAAAAACTCTCGCTTTTTAAAGAAAGCATAAATGATTTTAAATATCAATATAATTATTAAAATAAATAAAGGTTTTTTGATTGAAAATTAGTTTATAAAATGATAAAAATATTAAATAGAGAGGAGCAGAGATGATGAGAAAAATTGTAAAGCGCGACGGACGAAAGGTCAGGTTTGAACCACAAAAAATTGGAGCCGCGATTCGTGCGGCCTTTGAATCAGTGGAGCGGCCCCTTGAAGATTTAAGACTCCTCACTTTAGTAACAAAAGTGGTTAATATTATTGATGAGACTTTTAAAGATCAGACTCCAGTTGTCGAAGACATTCAAGATGCCATTGAAAAAGTTCTCATTTTTGAAGATGAAGCTGAGGTCGCTAAATCTTTCATTTTATATCGCGCTAGAAGAACCGCAGCACGAGAAGCCGACTCCTCATTTATGCGCCTTATGAGCGACATTTCCTTTAAAAACGCCAGCGAAAACGACATTAAACGTGAAAATGCCAATATTGATGGCGATACGGCAATGGGCACCATGCTAAAGTATGGGAGCGAAGCTGCAAAGGCCTTCTATGCCTCAAAAGTCATTAATCCTCGTTTTGCTGAAGCTCATCGAAATGGCGATATTCATATTCATGATATGGATTTTTATACCCTCACGATGACGTGCTGTCAGATTGATTTAATCACGCTTTTTGCGAATGGCTTTTCGACTGGTCATGGCTTTTTACGAGAACCAACTTCGATTCGTTCTTATGCCTCACTAGCCTGTATTGCAATTCAAGCGAACCAAAACGATCAGCACGGGGGTCAATCAATCCCTAATTTTGACTATGCAATGGCCATTGGAGTACGGAAATCCTACCGCCGTAATTTTATTAATGAAGCCCTAAAAGCTCTTAAGTATTTTGATGTCATTATTGATAAAGTTTCCTTTAATGAAATGCTGGAGCGAGTTGAAAAACAGGTGAAAGTTAATCTTTCAATGGATGATCTTTTAGTTAAGCATGCTTTAGTAATTGAACTTGGTAAAATGCAAGTAGGGGTTGATTTTTCCCACTTAATTAATAAGGTGAGTAAGTTTGCTTATGACATTACTAAGGATGAAACTTATCAGGCGATGGAGGCCTTACTCCATAATCTTAACACGATGCATTCTCGCGCTGGGGCTCAGGTGCCGTTTTCAAGTGTTAACTATGGTACTGATACGACTACTGAGGGAAGACTTGTGATGGAGTGCATGCTTGATTCTACTTTAAAGGGTTTAGGGAATGGGGAAACTCCGATTTTCCCGATTCAAGTCTTTAAAGTCAAAAAAGGGGTTAGTTATTTAAAAGAAGATCCGAACTATGATTTATTTAGAAAGGCTCTTGTTGTTAGTGGTCATCGTTTATTTCCTAACTTCTCTTTCCTCGATGCTCCTTATAACAAAAAGTACTATAAGGAGGGTGATTATCGTACTGAAGTCGTTTATATGGGCTGTCGGACGCGTGTGATTGCGAATGTTGATAAAGAAAAAGAGATTGTCACGGGTCGTGGTAATCTTTCATTTACTAGTATTAATCTCCCGCGCATTGCAATCGACGCTAAGGGGGATCTTGAAGTCTTTTATGCTCGTTTAACCGAGGTCCTTGATTTAGTAAAGGATCAGATTTTAGAGCGATATGAGATACAAGCAAAGAAGAAAGTTTATAATTTCCCCTTCTTAATGGGGCAACATATCTGGCTTGATAGTGATAAACTTGACTGGAATGATGAGATTCGACCAGTACTAAAGCATGGAACGCTTTCGATTGGTTTTATCGGTCTTGCAGAAACCTTAGTGGCCTTAATCGGTAGTCATCATGGCGAGAATGAAGCCGCAAAAAAACTCGGCTTTGAAATTGTTTCCTTCTTAAGAAAGAAATGCGATGAATATGTGGCGAAGTATCAGTTAAATTTCTCCTTGTTAGCTACTCCTGCAGAGGGGCTAAGCGGACGTTTTGTCCGGCTTGACCGCAGTAAATATGGTAGTTTGACCGGAATTACCGACCGTGACTTTTATACTAATTCGTTCCATGTACCAGTTTACTATCCAATTAGTATCGCAAAAAAGATTGAAATTGAAGGACCATATTGTGAATTAACTAATGCTGGTCATATTTGTTATGTTGAAGTTGATGGTGATATTGCGAAGAACCCTGATGCCTTTGAAAGCATTATTAAACACATGTATGAACATAATGTTGGTTATGGTTCCGTGAACCACCCTATTGACCGCGATCCCGTGTGTGGGTTTAACGGCATTATTGATAATGTATGTCCAAAATGTGGTCGTAGTGAAGGCGACATTGAATTTGAACGCATTCGCCGTATTACGGGTTATTTAGTGGGGACGCTGTCGCGTTTTAATAACGGGAAACGGGCCGAAGAAAAAGCCCGGGTCAAACATTTAACTAAGGCTGACCACCATATTAATGATGGCAAAAACTAAGCTCTTAATTGCTGGCATTGTTAAAGAATCAGTGGTTGATGGACCAGGAATTCGCTATGTGATTTTTGTGCAAGGCTGTAAGCATCATTGTTTTAACTGCCACAACCCTGCGACTTGGAGTTTTGATGGGGGAACCCTCTTAGATGAAGCGACTATTATCAAAGAAATTAACGAGAATCCGCTTTTAAGTGGGGTGACAATCTCGGGTGGCGATCCTTTTTTTCAAAAAGAGGCGCTCCTGCGGGTGATTAAACTAATTAAGGAAGCGACTAAGAAAGAGATTATCGTCTATACGGGTTTTACGGTTGAAGCATTATTAGCAGATGATGATCCCCTAGTAGCTGAGTTATTTAGATATATTGACATTTTAATCGACGGCCCTTATCGTCATGAATTACGGGATCTATCTTTAAAGTTTATTGGAAGCTCAAACCAGCGGATTATTAATTTAAAAACCGAGCTTGGAAAATATCAGAAAAAGTAGTTTCTGAAGTTAGTTTGCTTAAAATGGCGTTATTTTTTTAAAAAAATTGCAATTTTCATAAATTATTGCTAAGATATACTTATTACATGGACCCTTCGCAGTTAATTCTATACTTGATTATCATTCTCACCAGCATCCTCATTGGGGGATTTTTTTCTTTGGCAGAGACGGCTTTTGCCTCCGTTAATCGTTTTGAAATTCGGGTTTTGGCTGATAAGAAACAAAAAAATGCGATGATTGCCGATAAAATTATTGATAACTATGATAAAACTTTGATTACAGTATTAATTGGTTATGATGCGATTTCAATTGTGATTTCAAGTCTTTCCGCAGTTATCTTTGTAAAGATTTTTGATACCATTCTTAATGAGTCGGTGGCTTCGATGATTGCGACGATTATCACTGCGATTGTGGTTTTTTTGCTTTGTGATACAATTCCGAAAACCATTGGGCGTCGTTTTGCCCTGCGCTCAGTCTTACTTACCAGTGGGATTATTAGAATTTTTAATATTCTTTTTTTCCCGCTTACTTATCTGATTTATCAAATCGGAAGATTCTTTAATTTTATTTTTAAGATTAAAGAAAAAGACGAATTAACTAAGACCGACTTTTCAAATGTTGTTGATATTATTGAACTTGAGGGTTCAATTGATAAAGAGGAACGAGAAGTCATTGAATCAACGCTTGATTTTGCTGAGACGCGAGTCAAAGAGGTCTATACCCCGATTGAAAAGATGTATGCCCTTGATATTAATAAAGTGAATAATCGCCGTCTTATTAAACAACTTTTAAAGGTGAAGTATTCTCGGATTCCGATTTATGACCAAGACATTAATAATATTATTGGCTTTTTGCATGTCAAAATCTTTTTAGCAAAGGCAATTAGTGATCCTCATGTTAATGTCAGAAGTCTTTTAACAAAGCCTTATTATATTTCTAGTAGTGACCTTCTTTATAAAATTCTTGAAGGTTTTAAAAAGAATCAAAGCCATATTGCGATTGTTCGGACTGAAAGCGGCAAAGTTAAGGGTATTTTAACCTTGGAAGATATTCTTGAAGAGATTGTTGATGATATTGGGGAAAAAAGAATCCGCCGGGAGCCAAATGGATAATTTAGCTATTAACATCATTCTTTATAGTATCTTTTTTATTCTTTCAGCTTTTTTCTCGGCCAGTGAAATGGCCTATACTTATGTTGACCAACTCCGTTTAAAGACTGGAACGAAGGCAAAGAAGGCTCTTTTTGTGCGGGCCGCCTCTTTGGCCGAGAATTTTACCAAGACAAATGTAACCATTATCTTTTGTAATGATGTGGCAAATATTGGTTCTAGTGCCTTTTTAACCTTGATTTCTTTTGATCTTTTAGGTCTATCTCCAGAACTCTGGATGTTAATCCTCCTTCCGATTCATTTCTTCTTACTACTCATCTTTGCCGAATATCTTCCGAAGGCGATTGCAAGACGCTACTCCTATCCCTTAGCTCTTGCCTTTGCTTACCCGACGACTTTCTTTTATTATTTGTTTTATATTTTTATTAAGCCAGTGGAATTGATTTTGAATCATAAGAAAATGAAAACGAAAGAAAAAGTGCATTTTAGTGAGGAACAGCTTCATGAAATGATTGATGAGATTAAAGAAGATGGCTATATGAAGAAGGGCGAAGCAACCCTGGTGAAAAACGCGGTCGAGTATGTTTCCACTTATGCCTATGAGATTATGACGCCACGGGTTGATATTGTTGGCTTTGATATTAATGATGCGGTTGATTTATTAAAATATGATACGGAGAAGCTTTCTTTTTCACGCTTAATTATTTATGATCAAGACTTAGATCATATTGTTGGTTTTCTTCCGGTTAAATCTTTCTTACGAGCAGTTCATTCTGGAGTAAACTTTAGTTTAAGAGATTTAATCATTGAGCCGCTTTATGTTCCGCGCGGTCTTTTTATTAGTGACTTACTTCATGATTTTAAGAAAAGCAAGATTCATATTGCCGTGGTGAAAG
>JAISVG010000086.1 GCA_031271635.1 Erysipelotrichaceae bacterium | reverse complement strand
TATCGCTCTTTTCGTGTTGCATGAAGATATGATAACTGATGATGACTAAGAAGATAGAGGATCCGCTCATTAGTGATTTTATCGAACATAGAACTATGAGAGATGTAGCGGTTTGTTGGTTTCACCTACAAATGAGGTCTTTTTCTAAAGTGACTTTTCTTGTCTTAGTGAATATATGACGCCATTTCTCATCGCTAGAAAGTTCTCAGATGGTTGCATCATTCCAAAACAAAAAACCGGGAGCATAGTAACGAAATTTATCAAAATAAAAGCAAAAAGAATATATGTCGCAGGATTCCACATCATCACTAATAAGACTGTTGATAATAGCAATATCGGGAAAATAGAAATCAACTCAATAATGACAAAATGTGATTTTCTGATTGATTCTCAGAATAAACATCAATGAATAGACCAAGATGAACTCTAACCTTCCCAGCTTTAGCAATTTTAAGAGTAACGAATTTAATGAGAAAAATGAAGAATATCGAAACGAGAGCACAAATAATGCCAAGAAAGGCCTCAAGTAATAGTTTTATCATCACATTTTCATTATTGATTTGAAATGGAAAAAGAGAGAAACCAAACACAATGGTAACAACAAAAAGCACTATTGCAACTATATTTCCAATTATTGGAAGAGCGCCACTTCTAAGATCAAGACTTGCAACACTTACAAAAGTTTTTTTATCCATAATTAAGACTCCTTATCTAATAAAATTATAGTAACTCTGGTAGCTGTCGTCAATCATCGTAATAGGAAAATGATGATTGATAAATGCTTTAATGACTGCTGTTACCTCTTCTTTTATACATAGCACTCCGACATATGTTCGTTTGTTTCTCTTTACTGTTATTTCTAAACATCAAGTAACTATACTTATCTTTTGCAAGTATAAGTAAAGAACAAATCTATATTCAGCAAATATAAAAGTGTTTACTATCGATTCTGATAGTTACATAAAAACATCTAACTCTTGTCTTCCATCAATCATAATAAACATTTTTCTAAAAAGTTAATATCTTCCAATAAAACTAGGTCAGGTCAAATGAAAATCGTTAATCATCAAACGTTTTTTTTAATAAACGCGAGGCCAGTCTTATTTCTTTGCATAGACAATTTCGGAAGTTCCCCCCTAGAAGCGTCAGAATCACTACAATTTACTACCCACAATTTTCAATATTATTTATCTTCTAGGATTTTTCTTTATCCATATGCGTATTTCTCTTTATAATCGTCACATCATATTCTCTTATTTTGATAGGCATAAAAAATAAACGGGTATTTGCCTGTCTATTTTAAGATTAAAGAAAAGAATATTCGTGTTTTATCTATTATAGACTTAATCTCATCTCGCCTTTAGTTTCATTAAGATGGATATTAATAAACAGGAGTCAACGCTATTTACTGCTTCTTTTTGTCATGATATAGTTTCGCAGTTTTTCATCCTCGCAATAAATAAAACAGCCTTTTTGTCCTCGAGATAAAAGAGTTTTATATGTGTTACGAATAATACGGTCCGCAAGAGCGTAGTCTCCCTTTATCCCATGTAGTGATTGATCGGTCTTGGCACGTCTTTTAAAATCAGTTTTGACGCCATTATCATAATATAAATCAGCTCCAATAATAACCCCACAATAATCAAATTCAAGTCCTTGTGAAGTATGAATACAGCCGACTTGCTCAAAGGAATCTTCATCAATAGCCCAAGTGCTTGTACTACTAAAATTCCACTGAGCTTGAAACCCATTCTTTAGCTTAATGTCATATAAACTAGAATTATTCTTACTAATCCAATCATAACAATAACCCGCTAAGATCCGGGCTTTATTGTTCTTGTTTAGTTTCCTCAATTCGTTTCGCATTTCGTTTGGATCAGAAAACACTCGAACATCATAGTCGATATCAGCTAAATCAATATTAGCAGTTGCTTTTATGCCTAAAAGATTATCAAGAAATGCTAAATATCCATCAGAGCCATTACATCGAAACTGTGATACTAATTTGAAATCATTTTCATGGTGAACAATGCTACCTAATTCTTTACATGCCCTCTTAATAGCGGCCACTGAACCAGCATCTTTCGCGGTGACTACTTGATCTTCATCAATAAAGAAAACACTAATCTTCGCCGCATTAATAATCTCTTTGATCTGATTTTCGCCTTTATTCATGAAGATACCAGATTTCATGTTTAAGCGATGGGATTCATCAACTAAAAGGCAATCAAAAGTATTCGGAGGTGTTTCAATAAATACTCCTGATCCTTTAAATAAATTTTCAACATATCGCTTTCGATAATTACCATTAATTAACTGTGTGATGAAAACATTTCTTGGAGCAGCATTCTTGGTGACATATTGAACGTTATAACCTTCCCGTATCAAATTTGCAAGAAGATTCACCGCGATGACCGATTTTCCCGTTCCTGGACCACCTTCAATAATGAGAGTATGTTTTTCATCTTTACCAATTGATTCTGCTACTACTTCACTAATCGTTGCGAAGGCTACTTTTTGCTCATCAATCATTGTAAATACTTCATTACCACCTAATAATTCCGCAACTGCATCTTGGAGTGCAACTGAAGGTTTAATCTTACCATTTTCAATTGCGTAAAGAATCTCATTATTACGGTCAGGATATTTCACATATTTCTTAATGAATTCTCTTAAGGCTACTTGATCTTTTCTTAAAAATAAAGGAGCCACATCAATTATTTCTTGATACTTAGGATGCTTAATCATTGGAACTGCATCATCAATGTAATTATGAAGAAAGGCACAAGGATAAAGATTTATCTTTTTATCTCGTACTGATTCATTAAAGTTTTCAATCGCTTTAGCATAAGAATATGCTTGATAACTTGGATGCACTACTGCTCTTTTTGTTCCTCCTAGTATTGTCTCAACAATATCTGTTTTTGAGCTAGTATTACATCTTTCCCACTGTTTTAATTCAATAATAATGACGTTACTTTTGTCTTCGCTATCCTTACCTGCAATCAGCATATCGATTCTTTTTGATGTTAAAGGAATTTGATACTCAATAGCAATTTGGACTGCTTGATCAATGCCAGAATTATTACATAAAACATTATTCATCACCATTAATGAGTTCTGCCATGATCTAAGTTCGGCATCATTATGATGATTAAGGCCTCTTTTTTGAAAACACGCTGTTATTTCACTAGCAATAACCCCTTTTAATACATCGTTTGAAAATGTTTGTAGATCATTTTGATATATTATCACTTACTTACACTCCTTTTCTTATATATTGTCCGCTTCCAATAATACTATTATTATAATGAAAGAAGCGATATAAACAACAGAAATTGGAATAGCACTGATTGAAAAACTATGATGTTTGTAGTTAGTTTTGTTTTTGATTGTACGCCCTATCGATAGACGACAAAGTTTTTACACAATATGTTAGTGGGACGAGAAACGACTTGGTCGCATGTTTTACTTTTTTAATGAAATCTTGATATTAATTGAGTTGATTCTGTCATGACTTAATTTAGACAAATCACAGCATTTTAATGGGAATCAAAATCATTCATGGAGAATGCTATAAAACTGATAACGCTTCCGATCAGATAGTTACGAATAGTTAATAAAGGAAAAGTACCGACAGTGCCAAACACTCTAGGAGCATCAGCCGGTGCGATTACTAAGATCGCGTTGATACCATGATTCTATTTTAAACGCACAAAAACAATTTGTCAAGGAGAAAAATGAATCAATTGTCGTAATTCACACAACTCTCAAACTGTTGATACTACGACCACACCGCGCGATATGTCATAGGCTTGTCGTAATTCACACAACTCTCAAACTCGTTCAAAGTCCATAGCCGCACTAGTCTGGTCATAGGCTTGTCGTAATTCACACAACTCTCAAACGCTCGGTTCGAATACAGTAAACACCAATTAGTCATAGGCTTGTCGTAATTCACACAACTCTCAAACAATCAATTACGCTTATAAGGTCAATTGATTGTCATAGGCTTGTCGTAATTCACACAACTCTCAAACAACCGCACTATGGCGGTTCCCGAAGAGCAAGTCATAGGCTTGTCGTAATTCACACAACTCTCAAACATCAAGGTCATAGGAAAACAGTGAATAAAGGTCATAGGCTTGTCGTAATTCACACAACTCTCAAACTGCTTTTGACCTGTCTAACTTCGCTAATCGTCATAGGCTTGTCGTAATTCACACAACTCTCAAACGGCATTAA
>JAISVG010000032.1 GCA_031271635.1 Erysipelotrichaceae bacterium | reverse complement strand
ATCTTGAAAAAGATGTTGTTGTAGTGATTAAGTCGACGGTTCCTGTTGGGACTAATGCCTTAGTCAAACGAAGATTTGATCAGGAATTAGTTGGAAAAAAAGCTTATGTAGTGTCAAATCCTGAATTTCTTGCTCAAGGACAGGCCGTTAATGATGCCTTATATCCAAAACGAATCGTTATTGGCTATGAAGAACCAGAGGTAAGAAAGGTGATGGAAGAAGTCTATCTCCCTTTTAGCCGACAGATTGTTTTTACGGATTTAATATCAAGTGAGTTATCAAAATATGTTTGTAATAATATGTTAGCTTTAAAGATTTCGTTCATGAACGAGATTGCCTCTCTTAGTGACTGTGTCGGTGCCGATATTGAGTGCATCAAGGAGATTATGCAAATGGATCCTCGTATCGGTACTAGTTTTTTAAATCCTGGCATTGGTTATGGCGGTAGTTGTTTTCCTAAAGATACTATTGCCCTATCACGATTTGCCAAGAATGAATTAGATCTAGATCTTGATATTGTCAATGCCGGCATCAAACGTAATAAACTCCAAAAGACTATTCTCTACCGTAAGGCAAAGGAACGATTTGGCACCTTAAAGGGGAAAAATATCGCGCTTATTGGATTAACCTTTAAGGCCGGCACTGATGATTTAAGAGAAGCACCAAGTCTAGTTATTATTGATGCCTTGATTAAAGATGGCGCAAGAGTAGTCGCCTATGACCCTCTTCTAGATTTAATTAATAAGAAGAATATTAATCGTGAAGTCGTCTTCATAAAAGATTTTGAAGAGATTGTTTCTTCTAACGATATTATTTTCCTCATTAATGATGGTTTAGGCTTAAAACCAGAGATGTTTACTGATAAAATTGTTTTTGATGGTCGGAATAATTTTAAGTTAGATCAAGTAGACGTTTTAAAGGAATATCATTCAATTGGAAGAAAAAGTATTATCAACTAAAATAAAACGATATCGGACTGCAGCGTTTGCAGTCTTTATTTTTGTGGTGCTGTTCTCGCTTTTAATTGGTACGAACACGGCCTTTTATAGTTTTTCTGACTTTAGATCTTTTAATCTTTACGAATTAATTGGAGGCAGCGTCATTCTCCTTATTGCTGCGACTTTGTTTTTTGTGTTTAAATATGTTAAAGGAAAGGAAGTTTTTGATTTATGGTCAAAAATTGTGCCTTTTGTGTTTGTGTTTTTGTTGCTTGTGACATATGAATTATTTCGTCCCGTGACGCATTATTATGAGGTTACTACGAATGAAAGAGTGACATATTTCTTTACTTATAACTTACTCCAAGACGTTAGACTCATGAATATTATTTTCTTGTTTAACGCTTTAATTAGTTCTTTCTTCATTTTCGTCTTATTTCCAAAGCAAAAACACGCGGGAACGCTTTTAAAGATCTTTCTTCATATTGCGCTGACAATAATTCTATTGCTTCTAATATATAGTTTTATTTTTGAATTTAATTCCTACCTCCAGTTTTTTAAAACAGCATCGTTTGAATATATGTATGCAACAAAGTCGCTATTCCTACACCGCAATTCTTTTGCCGCGATTCTTCTTTTTGGCATCTTGATTTGTACCGTACTTGATATTAATAAATCGCATTTCGGATATAAGATTGCCATTTTTGTCATTCTGGTTAGTGTCTTTTTTACTTGTTCTAAATTCGTAATTGTCATTAGTGCGATTGTCGCTTTGCTTCATTTCCTTGGAGCCATTATCCAATCCTTTAAAAAGAATTGGTTTCCGACGCTTTTAGTTCTTATTAGTATTGGCATTCTTGCTACATGGGCGTTTGCAACTTATTATATTCTCGAGGGAGATCTTCCAATTGATGGGATTCTCTCCTCTTTGGTTGATGTAATTTTTGCTCCAACGCTTGACAATTCTTGGACGACAAGGTTTAATCTTTGGTCAATTACCCTATCGACACTTGATACACCGCTAAGTATTATTTTCGGAAACGGGATTCATTCTTTTAGTGGCATCTTAATGACGGCAACTGGAGAACTGGGAGGACAATATCTCGGTATCAGTGCGGTGCATAACGGTTTTCTTGAAATTATCGTTAAATATGGCGTCATTGGAACGCTGTCTTTTGTTACTGGCATTGTCGTTTTATTCATTCAAGTATTTAAACGAAGGAGCAAGAATAAATGGCTCGTTGCTAATTTCTTTTTAATCCTTGGTGCCATGAGTGCATATGCGATGATCGAGTCTGTTATTCTCTTTGAACCAAATGTAAAAAGCTTTTTAGTTTATTGTATTACCTTCCTTCCGCTTCTGACTTTTCAAAACTGTCGAAAAACACCTAATTCGACCGTTCCTGCCAGACTATTTAGCGATAAATAAAGCAACTTTTTATTAATTATCAAATAATGATTGTTTTTATTTTTTATGTTATAATTGTTTACATAGACTGATTTTTTTGAAGGGAGGTACTATGAAAATCAAAAATGTCTTTTTAATAGCAGCAATGCTTAGTGCATTTGGTGGCGCTTTTTTCTTGAATTCGGCCCCGGTTGCTACAAAAGCAGTTGAAGCAAATCTGCTTTATGTGGTCATACCCGATGAGATTGTAGCGGCTGCTGCAAGCGACGGGCGCACTATTAATGTTCGAGGTCAAAATCCCACTATTTCAGCCACTAAGACTGAATGTCATCCTAATGAATATGTCTTTGACTTTTCAAGCACTAGTATGACGACATACTTTCAGGTAATTTGGTGTGATAATCCTTGGTCAAGTATTTACAACATTAATCTTGCCAGTTTGGGTTGGGGCTCCACTTGGGACACGGTGACGCTAAATCCTGCCTTACCATTAGGGCATAATCAAAACTACGCAAGTGGAAACTTCACTTTCTCAGAACACCAGACGGCGGTTACATATAATGTTAATCTTTATAATGGTGCCACCCTGTTAACAAGTGTAGAAGTTGAAGAAGGCACTTCGTATACACCCCCTGCCTCATACGATTTAGCAGGCTATACTTTCCAAGGCTGGTATGCTGATGAGACTCTTGAGACTCCATATACGGGAACCGATAGTGTAATGTCAGATATTAATGTCTATGGTGATTTTGATGTTGATGTCTCAGCAGTACTTGTTAGTCTTTATTATGATGATACTTTATTAGGAACGGAACAAGCTCCTAGTGATGCTGCCTATACCCCATCTAATCCGACTCTTGAAGCAGGATTAAGATTTGTAGGTTGGTTTACTGACCTTAATCTTATTACGGCTTATACCCCAGTGATCATGACTGAAGCTACCGATTTATATGCTCAAGTAGTTGATCTTAGTGGTTATGGCTCAAGCACTTGGACCACTATTATTTATAACTATGGTCCTGGCGCGATGACTAATAATCCTGCGAATACGCGCATTTACACGTGGGGCTTCTCGGTCGCGGCAAATAATTCAAATGTTACTCCAGGATGGCCTGGGAAAGCACTTTCATATACAACTAATCGCTGGGGCGATGGCACGGTATTTTATAATGTTTTTATCGGAAATCTTGCTGGCGGTAATGTCATTTATAACGTTGTTGGTGGTAAACAAACCAATGATATCACAGGAAACCGTGTTCATAATGCTGCGACTAGCCTCATTATCCCCTTAATTCGCGTGACTGATGACGGGGCCGCACGTTTTGCCGATAGTCCTTTTGAAGAATATGCTCATAATGATCCGATGATATATAGTTTTATTCCTCGGGTTCGGGCGCTTGATTGCGATTCAAGTGCGGAGGCTGTTGAATTGCTTGGAATTTATAATTCGTTTGCAGACAATCAAAAAGCCTATGTTAATTCACTTAGAATCGGAACCGTTGGTTATGAAGGATCAACCTTTATTGAATGGCTTGAGTACCTAGTATCACT
>JAISVG010000018.1 GCA_031271635.1 Erysipelotrichaceae bacterium | reverse complement strand
CACTTTTGTATTGAGGATATATTTGACTCAGCAAATAATCAAATTTTAAACCCACTGCGAATTTTTTTACATAGTTCAGACATGCTCTCTTTTTCTTCTTCTGAGAGTGGAGATGGATTATAAATACCTAATTCAAAACGTAATTCTTGGATGATATAGTCAATTATTCTTT
Organism: Erysipelotrichaceae bacterium; assembly: GCA_031271635.1. Lineage (GTDB taxonomy): Bacteria > Bacillota_I > Bacilli_A > RFN20 > CAG-826 > JAISVG01. Next base: position 6,160 of record JAISVG010000018.1, on the reverse strand, counting down.
GATATGATTCTAAATCATTGTCATCATTTATTCATTTGAGTGAGTTCATTGTTAAGACATGTTCCATTGTTGCTAGTAGCATATATAAATCAATGTTGTTATTGTAGTTGTATACTCTAAACCTAGATTTAAGTTTTTTAAATCGTAAATTAATATCAGGGTCTTTTTCCAACATATTATATACAGGAACTTCTTGTGAGAGCCAACATTGAATATACTCTAAACAATCAATCATGTCACAATAAACCTCTTCACGCCTTAAAGCTAACAGTTCTTTTCTTCTCCTTTTTTCTTGTTCTTTGCTTGACCTGTAAGAAATAAATGTGACTATAATAGTATGAACAAGCGATAGACATCCTATTACCACTAAAAGAATCTCACTTATACTCATTTTTCTCCTTGTTATTTCCTGAATTATACCTCAAAAGAGAAGAAGTGTTTTCAGATGTTGCAGGATATGTAGTTTGAAAATCGATGAGCGCGGGCGATTTGCGAGGAACAATCGTAAATAAACACAATACAGATAGTGTCTTAATCAGGAAAACGTTTTAGAAGGATACAATGAATGACATAAAGGTTTCCTATGAATGATATCATTCATTGAGAATAAGGTATATAAGGCTTTATTTTGAAGAACATAAATACATTTTCGAAGGTTGTTTTTTTTGCCACAATACGAAGCGAGTATCTTAGCGAAAATTTGTGATGCTGAAATTTAAACTAGTGTCAAATTTACTCATAGATACTACTATTTCCATAGACTTTTTTTGAAGCAGTTTTCATTGTCTAACCTTTCAGAACGCCTTCATCAATGTTGAAAGAGTCGCTAGATTAATGTATTTACCGCCAACTTGAATTTTAATCTGCATTTGATTGATATAATAACTCAAGAAAGTGGTGCTTTTATTAAAGTCAATTTATTGATGGTTTAACAATGAAAGAATCTGAGAAATGGAATAAAACCACCTAGTTTTAACAGTTTTATCCTATTCTCCTATGTTTTATTATAATTGTTGATCATTAAGAATGACTAGGATATCAAACCTAGGGTTCGAGTGAATAATATGCGCCTTTTGCATAAATCGCTCCAATCTCGCCGATAACGACTCGACCACGATTATTCTCGTTTTGAACTTGATTGGTCTCGACAATAAATCGGAAAGATCTTGTTGCAAAAGGGAAACTAATATTATAGTCAAGGAGATTATCTTTATCAGTCGACATTTCATGAGGATTAAATGTTTGGATAATCGTCCATTCATTTTCTTTCATTGCTTCTAGCCTAATTGATGAGTTTTGGATTAATGATTCATTATTGCTCCATAAGGCAAGTTGATACATTAGTCCTTGTAGATTATGGTCAAAATGATATTCAAGATAAGCTATTCCGGCATTTCTTCGTTTTGCTGATAAAGTTAAGTATTGATTAGAAATATATCCACATCGAAGACGGTTAGTCATGATGAGAGCTCCATTTTGCGAATAAACTCCTTGTTCTTCTTCAGTAAAGTAGTATTGTTCATTATACATATAATCAGAAGGTAAAAGCCTCTCAAGTATCTGATACCCACAGATACTACAATAACCATATCCGTTAACTATGTGGTGTTCATGCTCGTAGCCACATTGACTACAGAATCCTCCTACATATGTATGATGAGTTTCACAAAGATGCTTCGTGATTTCAAAACTATTGCTACTCCACCACGATTGAGTAGTAAAAGAAAACCCGCTTGAGATCCTCATTTCAAAATCAATGCTCTTGTTTCCGTCATTACGGATCATTAGTAAATCAGAAAATTGATCGTGATTATATTTTCCCATCATGACTCTTCCATTAACAGCATTTGCTTCATATCCTGAGAGAATATCGAACACACCACGTGATAATGAAGTTGCTAAAAGACTATAACGGAAGATGTGAACTTCAACATCCCCCTGCCCTTTATCGTAAAGAGTAATAATGTCATCTCTACCATCACCATCAAAGTCTCCCGATGAAATCCGATTTGCAACAGAAGCAGAATTATATTGAAATAGACTTATTGAAGACAAAAGATGCGCTCGGTGCGTAAACATATCCCCACTTGATCGCCAAACGTTCATACTACTATTTCCACCCCCACGATCATAAAGAGCGGCAATATCACTAAGACCATCACCATTAAAATCACCTGAAACAATGCGCATCGTTGCTGGCCAGGTGCCATTATCGATAGGCACTAAAGTCTCTGTAAAACCAGTGCCGGTCGAAACCCATACTGAGATATTACGAACTGGCCCGCCAGTATTTGAATCAAAAAGAGCAGCAATATCACTAAGACCATCACCATTAAAATCACCACTTACCAGATGAGAGGATAAATAATTCCTAGAGGAGTAATTTGTTTCCGACCATACTTCACCCATATAGTCAAAACTGTTTCCGTTTGATGTCCATAGCTGAATCGAAGTAGTGTTATTGCCACTATTAATGAATTTTGCTACATCATCAAGACCATCACCATTAAAATCACCATCAACACTAAGAACTGCTGCGTTTGCTAATGTGTGGTATGCGTCAAGAATTCCTCCTGAGACACACTTGTCCTTAAGACTTTCTACTTTTCTAGCGTTCATCATAATGGCTTCCTTAAGCTGTGTTGTGTCCATATCAGGATACCTGGATAATAGTAAGGCAGCAACACCAGCAACATAAGGAGCCGCAAGAGATGTTCCAGAAGCCATATGATAGCCATCATCAACATGAATTGAACTATCGCCAGCACATCCAAGCGGATCGTTTAAACCTACCGGCTGTAAACATCGATAAATCGGAAACGTTGAAAGAATATCTTCGCCTGGAGCAAAAACATCTACAGAGTTTGGGCCATAATTACTAGCGTATAGGTGTGTATTATATAACTCATTGTCCTTAATCATTAATTCGTCAGCAGGGTTTGTGCCGCCAACAGTTATGATATTTTCCGAAGTAAATGATGCAGGATAAAACTTATCAATATCAATATTCTCAGGAACACCAGTATTATCAATAATGCCGTTGTAGTCCCTAACAGCACCATTTCCAGCAGATGTTACAAATAGACCGGGATAATTCATAATGGCCTGTTCTAGTGCTTGATCTTCATTTTCATCGACACTTCGATAGCCGCTACTATAATTAACAATAGGAATACGTTTGCTTGTGGCATAATCTAGTGCTTGAATTGTTTCAAGAGTATAGTTTTGAGACCCATTATGAGTAACTTTTAATGAAACTAATGATACTGACTGATTTGTTCCAGCAATTCCACCATGGAAATTCTGGGATACATTATTTGAACGTGCACCAATAATTCCGGCTATCATAGTTCCGTGCCCTAGCCAATCATGGAGAGGATCATCATCAATAAAACTCTTACTCAAATGGGGGTCGACCATACCTTGTAAATCAGGATGCTTTTCGTATATGCCAGTGTCAATGATTCCAACTTTGATTTTGCTAGAACCAGTCGCAATTTTCCATGTATCTTCAATATTGATTCTTTCATGCCCCCATTGATTGTTGTTGGAATAAAAATAATCGCTAACCGAGGCGCTCTGAATCGAAGAAGAACGATTTGGTCCCACATACTCAAATAATCCTGAATTTCGAATGAATTAATGGAATTAATAACATTTTGCTTGTCCTTAACTGAAAGCCTAATTGCAATGATCCTCCGGTAGTTTTCGTGTTCAATCTTCCAGTCGTCGATTTCCGAATCATTAGTGTTTGATTGTTCATCGAGATCACTAAGGGATTCTTGAGTATATTTAGTAAGCTCAATTATTTCCTTATAATCAATACCATGCGGGATATTATAATTATCCGCTATCTCTGTATCATTTTTTTTCAAAATTGCAATAATGATGTCATCAGAAAAATCATCTTCCGTATTTGTTTGTGTATCACTTATTATTTCTTTGTCATCAGAAACTAAAGCGACTGTTTTTTCTTCCGGAGACGGTCCACAAATAGCAAACAACATTCCAAAATATAACATCAAAAAAACGATTCTTTTCATTAAATTCCCCCTTTATAATACTTATCAATGAAATTTCCTATAAGAGAATTTTTCCATAAAGTTGCATCGAAATTGCTTTTAAATCTTCATGTAACAAGAAGTTCTGTTTATATGCTTCATTAAATGTATATAATCTATCTTCCTTCCAACAGAGGATGCCTGTCGAATAGTTTGAACCAAAAAACATCCCATCAATACTCTCCATCCATGTAGCACATCTTGTTTCATAACCGTAACATACACTCGGTGACCAGGGTTCACCTTTAGGATATAGAATCAAGACGATACATTCATTAAACGTTCCTAAATACGTCTTTAACTCAATATCATTAGTAGTAAACGTACTGGTTCCATTCCTAGAATGATTAGAAAAAAGAAACACGTGATCAGTAAATTTTTCAAGATATGATTCTTTTATTTCATGAAGGGTATTTTTATCAATAGGTGTATCTATGCACGATGATAATGTAATTAGTCCTAAAAAGAAACTCACTAATAACGTCCTCATCGAGTTGTTTGTGCTTCTTATGCGCATTTCCACTTGTATTTTATAACAACAATTTCGTGATGTCAATATTTCAGTAAAATATCGCGCTTTGAATTTTTATTCTTGCTGTTGATTGTCAACGCTTTTCTAAATAGTTTTCTTTAGAATGTTGACCGCTATTTAAAGAACTCTTTAGTTTCCTCGAGTGGAGTTATATAGCTAAGGTTTGAATGATGTTATGTCAAAGATAAAATGTGTTAGGCGATTAGATTAAAAAACTTGATTTACGATAAGACTTGTATTGTGAGCAGATTGATGAAACGCGCTTAAAGAAAGATAAAAAGGCAGTGCTAAAACGCTGCCTTTACTCATAAATCAAAGAAATTGGTTTTGGTGGTTAAGATTATTACGTACGTTAACTAAGCTTTAAAGAACTTTTTATCGCCATTAGATAAAGAATTATTTTATTATTCTGGCCAAACTACGGTTGTATCTCCAAGTCTAAAGGTCATGCTAAGACTAGTTTCATCGTAGTACTCATATTCAGGAGTGATATCTTCATAATAATACCCAGTATTAACTATAACGTCGACTCCGTTAATTATTATCTCACAGTTAGTAATCGTACCTGCTTGGTAGTATTCGCCATCATCGCTAAGAGATTGGTAATATTCAAGAATTGGTTGGTTTAAAGTATGAACTCCACCACTTAAGGTAAATAAATCTCTTAACGATTCATCAGCGTAGCGGAACGATTCAAATATATCACAGTACCAGAAAGTTTGAAAAGTATTAGCGTATAAATATTCAATACTACTACTAAATTCGTCATCTTCTGAGTATCGCGAGATGGCGATAGTATTTTGTCCGCTTACATCATGATACCGTTCTTCATAGTATAAATCGTCCCCGCTGCTATTTTCTATCTCTTGGATGAGATACCATGAAAGAGCACCGTCAATAGCAAACTCATTTTGTCTTAGATACGTGTCACCACTACTAAGGAGACATGCTTCTTTGACGATGACGGAAAAATTACCCTCAGTCTCAACGATTTGATCAAGGAAGAGGAAAAGATCAACGAATTGCATCTGAATTTCCTTGCCGTTTCCGTCACCATACGAAGTGTAAATAATGGCGGATCCGTTAAGGATATCAAGATAAACCGAAGTGTAAATAACCTCGCTTCCATCATTTTGTGATGTGTATGTAATCATCCACCCCATGTTTTCAAGGATTATAGAGCATTCTTCGATCAGGGTTAAATCGTCAAATTCATAGTAATAGTATTCCTCGGTATTTGAATCAAGATAATAATCTGTGGGAGGATCAATTTCATCAAACGCTTCTGATGTAGTTTCGCTACCGTTAAGAGGATCAAAAGCAACATAGAAGTTCCATTCTCCCCTACCACTTACATAGCTAGTCACATAATAGACAAAGGTCTCTTTGGGTAGGATTTCGCTTTCGTTTTCGGCATAGTACTCATTCCAGATCTCACTTACCATGCCATAAACTCTCGTTCCAGTAATATCATAAAAGTATTCTTCGGTCTCAACCATGCCTTTTTCATAACCAAGTTCTAATAGGTAGGCTTCAACCTCGTTAAAATAGTTCTCGCCTTCCCAGT
>JAISVG010000085.1 GCA_031271635.1 Erysipelotrichaceae bacterium | reverse complement strand
TACTTATTATCTACTAAAAAATTACTAAGATGCTTTGCAAAGTATAATTTCTGGCTTAAAAGATACTCTAACGCAGGAAGCGGCATCTCAATTGACTTAAAACTACGAATTTTGGTACTTGAAACCATCATTAAGGGAAAATCGAGGACCTCGATGTGATATTTTTTAATGTTCTCTTGGGCTTTTGCTTCATCTTGCGACCTAATTCTCCGCTTAAAAGAAACTAGTTTCACATTCTGTGCAATAAAAAGCGGCTCACGCCAAAGGTGAAATTTAGCGACTTGATCAAAGCCAAGACAAAAGTATAGTTTGTCTTTAGGATACGCTTCTCTTAAATGCTTAATTGTTAGAAAAGTATAAGGAAAGTTATGATCAATTTCAAGAGTGCTAATATTTACGTACGGAAGATGATTAGTAGCCAATTCAATCATTTTAATGCGCTCAGCACATGATGTTGTTGCTTCTTTCCAGTGGGCCGTCTTTGATAATAAAATATCAACATCAGCGTTATAAAACTCATGAAGTTTTTTGACAATCGCAAGGTGGGCACTGTGAAAGGGATCGAAAGATCCTCCAAATATCACTCTATTCACTGATTAAATGGGTTTTAAGACTTGAAGAAAAGCGATATAGAATAATTGTGCTTCCAATAATGGCGACAATTGTGGCATTTAGTTTTTCTTGAAGTTGATCCGCGATTCGTCTAAGATCAAGTTTTTTTGATTTTCCCACTGAAATTGAAACGGCTTCTTTAGCGATTAAGGCTTTATCAAGCACTTGGATGATGTTTTCAGTAACGTCTTTGCTTCCGATTTGATATTTCTTCCGGTGCAAAAGGTACTCTTTGATGATCGCAACATTTTTATTACTTAGCATAAATCAAAATCCGATCGCTGGTTGTAATCCCCACTCCATCTGGAAGAGTGATTGCAATAACATAACTTCCTTTTGGAAGAATAACAAAGCCTAATCCAGAAATTTCAAGAGAGAAATCAACGTCTTTTACTAAGGAAATAGTAATTGTTTCGGTGGCTCCAGAAGCATCACTATTATTAAATGTTGGGATGAATTTATGAGCCTTAAGTCCATTGGTAAAACGATTATTTTCAATGTGTTTACGGACAAAGTATTGATTTGCATAAGTAATCAGGGTGGTTCTTGTTTTCGGAGCTTTAATAAAATTAATCTCAGCAAGACCACCAAAGAGGAGGCTAATACGATCATGAATCGAGACTGATATTGGGGTAATTAGCGACTTTGCAATCATTTCCTGACGTAATTTATAGGTCACTTTTTCTAGTAAAGATTTCCCGTTTGAAAAACCCTCGATTTCCTGAATAGCGCTTTTCTTAGTAATGGGAATCTTTGAAGTAATAAACGGGAGTTTCTTCGTATCAAGCACTACTGGGGAATCAGAATGATTACTATAGTTTTTCAAAAATGATTTAATGGCTACAGTTTTTCCGGAGAATTTTGGTCCAATGACATAGACATCCTGATTCATGTCGACAAAATCGACGAGTGCAGCTTTAATATCTTCGTGCTCAGCCTTCGGATCGTTAATAAAAAGCACAGTTAATGGGTCAATGCCATGACTAACAAAGGCCTTTGTCACAAAATCACGAACATAAGAGACATCAAGCTTTGGGATAATACGGTTAATCCGGTTTATAACTACGATGGTTTTTTCATCCTTAAGAATGGCACTGATGTTATCATCAAAAAGGCTTAAAAAAGAGACATAATCAATAACGTAAATGAAAGTACCTTTCCCTTTAAGTTTTCTTAAAAAGGCATAAAGTTCGTTGTTCTTAAGGGTTAAGTATTCATTTTCTTCATCTTGACGGTGTTCATGATAACACTTGTCACAAAGCATGACGCGATGATCATTTAAATGGTTAATGTAGTTTTCTTTCGTAATGAATCCTGGTGAAAAAGGATCAAAATACTGAAGTCTTGCCCCACATTTAGGACAGACACGACTTTTTTCAATTTTACTCATCGTACTTTTCCTCCTCACTTAGAAGCATGATTTTCGATAGCTTCTTCCTTAGTATTCTATCATAAATTCGGTTGAAACGGGTAATCGGTTGGTCAAAAGGTGTTAAAGGCTCAACTAAAATAGTTTTCACCCCCAGACGGTTCCCGAAAAGAACATCACTAAGGATTTGATCACCGGCATAAATGCAAGTTGCCACTTCAATGTGATTTTGACGCAAAAACTCCCGCACGTGTCTTGTGCCTGGTTTTTTCGCGTGGGCTAGGTATCTCACGCCTAAGGCTTCAGCATAAGTTTTAACGCGGTTGCCGCGATTATTTGAAATAATAATCATAGTAATACCACGTGCTTCTAAGGAATGCTTTAAATTAGTGGCCTTTTTGCTCGGTATTTTTGTTAAATAGGCATCTAATGTATTATCTAAATCAACTAGAAAATACTTGATTTTATTAACAGTAAGCCACTCAAAATCAAGGTGATACACTGATCTCAGACGGCAATCAGGAATTAATTTCTTATTCATCTTTTGGATTAAAATCAAGGCCTTCAAAAGCCATCTGTTCCCACTCGCTAACCCCTTCTTTATAAGTAGGAGTATCCTTTACTTTTTCGCCACGATATAAAGAAATGGTATCTTTATTAACGGTATCAACCTCACTAATGAAGAGACGACGGAGGCGGTTCCTACCAACTTTAAGATTATCATCTTTAACATATCTTTCATATGGGGTAACATTAAAATCACTGATTACAATCTCTTGGAGTTGATCATTTGTTAAGACTCCATAAGTTTGGATCTTATCTTCCTTTTTTCGTAGTGGAATAATACCAATTAAGGAGTGTGGGATACTTTTAAAAGTTTTAAAGACCACCTGCTTTCTTCCAAGACGTTGCGTTCGTTGCAAGTGTGATAAATCACAGATGCGGATTGCTCCGGCATCAGTGATTGCGACATATTTAAGGCGCTCATCCTTACTGGAGATTAAAAGCGAAACTAAGTAATTATCCTTTGTTAACTTAATGCCGTAAATTCCGCTTGATTGGAGGCCAGTCGCCGCAATATCCTCTTCAGCTAGATAAGCGGCCTCGCCATCATTAGTGATGAGAGTTAAATCATTCCCGCCATTAGTAAGATTAACATCAGCCACTTCATCATCCTTAGCGAGCTTCATATAACGTGATGGTTTAGCGTATTTAATCATTTCAAATTCATCAAGTTTAGTTTTTTTAATCATCCCATCATGGGTAATGCTAGTAATAAATAGGTCGCTCCGGAATTGCTTTATAAGAACCGCGCGAATAATGCGGTCATTTTCAGTCATTGCAATGAGCTGGCGAATGTTATCGCCGACATCCTTCCATTTCGTTTCTTTGATAACATTGATGGGAACATAAAGGAAGTAGCCTAGCTTTGTAAAACAAAGGACGATATCAACCGTATTTGCTAAGAAAGTGCCGATAATGGTATCGCCGTCTTTAAGACCGGTAAGAGATGGTAAAGAGGACTCATATGACTTAATGGAACTACGTTTAATATAGCCAAATTCACTAATTGAAACCCAGACATTTTCCTTAACAATTAATTCCTTAAGATTAATCGTCACACTTTCTCGTGGTTCAAGAATCTTGGTTAGCCGTGGTTTAGCGTATTTATTCTTAATTGTGGTTAAATCATTAATGAGGAGTTTATCAAGTTTTTTAGGATTTGACAAGATCTCTTCTAACTCACTTATCTCGGCTTCTAAGGCCTTTTTCTCATCGGTGAGAATGACAATGTCGGTATTTGATAAAGCATGGAGTCGCATCATGACAATGGCCTCAGCCTGCTCGATGCTAAATTTAAACTTTGTCATTAAGTTTGTTTTCGAGTCAGCCTTATCCTTTGAATGACGAATTATTTGAACCACTTCATCAATAATACTAACGGCCTTAATAAGACCATCGACAATATGAATTCGAGCTTGACATTTTTTAAGATCAAAGGCACTGCGTCTAGTAATCACATCAACTTGATGATCAAGATAGGCATCAAGATAATCACGCAGGTTAAACTGTACGGGACGGCCACTAATAATTGCAATCATTCTCGGACTTAGTGAAGTTCGGAGTTCAGTTTTATTTAAAAGATAGTTTAAAATTGTTTCCGGATTAATGTCTTTTTTAAGATCAATAACAATTCTTAGTCCCTCAATATCGGTTTCATCGCGGACTTCAATTATGCCATCAATGTCTTTTCCAAGACGAATCTTATCACAGGCGACAAGAATGCTTAGCTTATTAGCGGAAAAAGGAATCTCATTGATAATAATTTGATTGATGTTTTTGCCTTCAACAATTTGATAACTAGCTTCAATTTCAATTCGACCTTCGCCATTTTTATAAATGGTATCAAGACCTTCACTCTTATAAATCTTTCCTCCGGTAGGAAAATCTGGCCCAAGAATAAATTCACGCAACTCCTCGGTGGTGCATTTCTTATTCTTAATGCGGTAAATTGCCGCCTCAATTACTTCACCAAGATTATGTGGTGGGATATCGGTGGAAATTCCGACTGCAATTCCCTCTGATCCATTAACTAGGAGGTTAGGAAAACGGGCCGGAAGCACCCGTGGCTCAATATTAGTATCATCAAAAGTTAGCTGTGTATCAATGGTATTCTTTTCAATATCGCGAAGCATCTCGCCGGTAATTTCCGCAAGACGGGATTCAGTATATCGATATGCCGCGGCCGGATCACCGTCTTGACTTCCATTATTACCTTGAAAATCAATTAAAGGAACATTCTGCTTCCATGGTTGCGACATTCGCACTAAGGCTTCATAAATTGAAGAATCACCGTGAG
>JAISVG010000012.1 GCA_031271635.1 Erysipelotrichaceae bacterium | reverse complement strand
CATAACTAGAAAGGCTTTCGACATAGCGACGTTGTCCTTCGTTAAAAATAGTATCAAAAGCAAGGGTGCTTTTACCACTACCACTGAGACCAGTAAAAATAATTAACTCATTTTTTGGTAATTCAAGCGAGATGTTCTTGAGATTATTTTCTCGAGCGCCCTTAATGATAATTTTGTCATTTTTCACATCCCACATTATACCATAGAAGTCCCAAAATCATACCACCATCCCTAAGGATGTGTCTGACCTAAAACTAATGTTTAAACTCTAGTAATACTAACTACTGCGGTGGTACTAGTAATTGTGCCAATCGAAATTCGATATCCAATGAGACTACCGTCATTAAAACTGGCTACTGTTCCTGGATAAAAACCACTAAAGACCATCCCGGTCTGATAAAGATTAGCGTTCCCGTAAGTAGAACGAGTTGTTAAAAGACTTTCTTTACCTGTAGCTTCCATTAGTTGAATAAGACGTTTTCAATTACCAATTGGATATCCGCTTCGGTTTGACCAAGTATTGCTTGCTGCAATCGCATATGTTCGATTCCCGTTTCGGATTTCGTCAACCGAAGGAACACTGGTGATATAAGTGCCATCACTACCATTTAACTCAATAACTCTTGCGTCAACATGCCAAATCATAATTCCTGGAACTGAATAACCGCGAATCCCATTACCAGGATAACCACCTGGCTTTTGATCAAGATAATTAAGGCCCGTTGGCGTAATAAACTGGACTAATAGATACTCATCAAGTGGGGATCCATTCCAGTTGTTTTTAATGAGAAGACAGTCTCCGGTATCAGCAAAAGGCGCGAGAGTCACACTAGTTGAACCAGTAACTACTTTCGGAAATGTCCATTCTAAAGCCATTTTTGAAAAAGCATCATGATCACCAATATTATTATCCATCATCGCAATTCTTCCTGCGGGACGACTTTGACGGTCATAATCATAATAATCATCTAAACCTAACATATGTCCGGTTTCATGAATATAGGTATGAGCATCAATACCAGATGGTCCATAGCCCTCTGCAATAAATTCGTAACTAGCCCACTGGTAAAGATTTATTTCAGGACGTGTTAGATTCGCGTTACTTCTAATTGAAGAACACCATGCCCAGAGATTATCACCATTATGAGGTGAAGAATAAATAAAGAATGGGGCGTCAACAAAGCCATCTTTATCAGTATCATATTCTTGAAGAAGCATCGGATCGGCCACAGCATGATAATCGGCAATAAGCGGCGTTGGAGAAGGAATTGTATTTGAGTAATTAGCGTTAAATGGAGCGGTTACAGTTCCGGTAAAATTAAGATGTCCATAACTTGATTTACGGTAATATGAGGCTACTGATTCCCAAGAAGTCTCACTAGATTCAGCAAAGAAAGCTTTATTAAGACGGTTTAGCATTTCTGTAGTCCAAGCAGGACCATCAGTTAACTTAACCGGAATAACTAGTAGTTTCTGATTACCCGTATGAGACATTGTATATAGACCGCGCGGATTATCGTGATTAATATCACGAATATCCATCGTGTAACTAGTTGGAGTATGAATTAAGGGATTATTAATTACCGACACCGGGACGGAAGCTTTAAAATTACCCTCTACCGTCGTAACACTAATGTTCGTATTTCCAACGGCATTTGCAGTAACTAAACCCTCAGATGAAATTACGGCAATACTTGGATTTTCGCTTAAAAAAGTAACCCGTTTATTAGTAGCATTACTTGGCTGGATTGTATAACCAAGCGGGATATGGTCTCCAAGGTTCATATTTAATGAAGTAACATCAATTCTTACTCCCGTCACCGGAACGATCGTGCCACTAACATTAAATGAAAGAGTTTCACTGGTCACATTATTGGCAGCATCAGTTGCGGTTAGTTTCACCGTATATTTGGTAGCTTCACTAACAACAAAAGTAAGGGCGATTAAATCAATTCTTGTTTGGTTTCGCAGTTCATCATGATGATAGTAAACTAGTTCAACCTTAATATCGCTAGTTGCTGTTTTATCATCGCTGACGGCATATTGGACATGAATCGTATCCCCAACAACTGGATTGGTTTCGCGAATTGAAAGCGATACTTGTGGCTTCACTGTGTCTTGGTTACCACAAGAAGTTAAGAGGATACCAGTAAGTAAAATTATATATTTCAGTTTCATTAATCGCATCTTATCACATTTATTTTCACTTCAAAAAAGAAATTAAGTTTCAGGTAATTAGTGTGTAAAAAAAGTAAATTTAGGATAAAATATCTCTAATCGGGACGTAGCACAGCTTGGTAGTGCACTACCTTGGGGTGGTAGGGGTCGTGAGTTCAAATCTCACCGTTCCGACCATTTTTTTTGATTTTTAAGTCAATTAGGTTCTAATTTTCTTAAATTGAGAACCGATTTAAGTCAAGACCCTCTCGTCTTAAAAGCGCGACTTTTCGCTCAATTCCCGCCGCAAATCCCGTGAGATTTTGCTTTGATCCAATCACTCGATGACAAGGAATAATAATCGAAATCGGATTTCGTGAGATCGCCTGTCCTACCGCACGAAAGGCCTTAGGGTTCCTGATTCTTATGGCCACCATCTGATAAGTAATCACTGTTCCATAGGGAATCTCTAAAAGAGCCCGCCACACCTTTTCTTGGAAATTCGTTCCAATTAGTCTTAATGGTGGGTGAATTTTCTTTTTTAGACCTTTAAAATAAGCATCAAGCCAACATTTTGTTTCTTTAAAAATAGCTAGACTATCATTAGGCGTCGTTTTCGCGACTAACTTGAATGGATAATGTTTTTGATCATCAAAACAAAGATTCATAATCTTAGTGCCCTCACTGATAATCGTAATTGTTCCTAAGGGCGATGAATAAGTGGTCCGATAAAACACCATATCATGATGATACCATGAATAATGATTTCTAGATCTTAGAAAAGGGCAAATTATATTTTTACCGGCTTTTTGCCGAACAAAATTCAAAGAGACTTTGATCCAATAAAGCTTTCCAAATAGTTATGTGCCGCCCTGTATTAAAAGAGAATTCAACTCCTTCGATAGAAATTTAGACTATTATACAAAAGTGTTGTTTTTATGATTTTATATTAAACCCAGATTCGATACAGTACTTTAATAAATAATCCACTTTATCTTTGATGTTTTTAAATTTATGATTCAGAAACCT
>JAISVG010000009.1 GCA_031271635.1 Erysipelotrichaceae bacterium | reverse complement strand
GGTTTCTGAATCATAAATTTAAAAACATCAAAGATAAAGTGGATTATTTATTAAAGTACTGTATCGAATCTGGGTTTAATATAAAATCATAAAAACAACACTTTTGTATAATAGTCTACTTTTCATATTCCTAGACAAAAAAAGTCGCTTTTTGAGTATAATTATGTATACAGTATGGAAAAGGCACGACCAGGTTTATTAATCATTCTCAGTGGCCCAAGTGGTGTCGGAAAAGGCACCATCAGACATGCTTTAATGCGTGATGAAAGCCTAAATTTGGTCTATTCAATTTCAATTACTACCAGAACCCCACGGAATTCCGAGGTCGATCAAGTTGATTATATTTTTACTTCAAAACATCATTTTTTAGATGAGATTGCGAAAGGAAATCTTTTAGAGTGGGCCGAATTTGTGGGAAATTATTATGGAACGCCACGACATTTTGTTGATGAAAATCGGGAACAAGGACGAAATGTGCTTTTAGAAATTGAAGTTGAAGGCGCTAAACAGGTGCTTGATAAGTATCAAGACGATGAACGAGTTATCTCCATTTTTATTGTTCCTCCTTCCCTTGATAGTTTAGTTGAACGCATTAAAGGACGACATACAGAAAGTGAAAACATTATTCTCGAACGTTTAGAGAAGGCTCGTAAGGAGATTAATCTTCAAGAGAATTATGATTATATTGTAATCAATGACGATGTGCAAGCGGCCATTAAGGAAATTTCTAGCATCATTAAAGCTAGAATGTAAACTTAATGTATCTATTAACGGTTTTACTTGAAATTAGATCCTTAGATCAAGAGTTTTCTTATACCGCGATGGATGATCTTATGGTACAAGTCGGAATGAGAATTTTAGTTAATTTTGGTCCTCAAAAACTCGTTGGTTTCGTGATTCGAAGCACGAAGATTACTGATTTAAGTGAAACCGAAAAGACCTTAGGCTATGAATTAAAACCGATTCTTGGAGTGATTGATAAAAAGCCGATTCTTAGTCCCGAACTAATTAAACTAGCGCGACAAGTCGCTGATTATTATCTTACAAGTCTAATCTCGGTGCTACAAAGTATGCTTCCGCTTGGTTTAAAACCAAATACGAACTATCGTCATGGACCAAAGGAGCAATTTGCAACTTTTTATGAGTTCATTCTTTTTGATAACGCGATTCGTCTCACTCCGAAACAACAGGAACTTTTGGATTTATTAAAAAGCGTCGGAAGACTTCCAAAAAAGATGGTGAAACCCACGATGATTAAGCCTTTTTTAGAACACCATTATGTCAGGGCTATTAAAGAAAAAATAACTTCAACTTTTAAGAGTGAAGTCGTGCTTGATTATGTAAAACCACAATTAACAGAAGAACAGGCACTGATTGTGGAGAAGATTCACGCCGCACCAAGAAAGACATATTTACTTCATGGGGTGACAGGCTCAGGAAAAACTGAAGTATATCTAGCACTTACGGAAGAATACTTAAGAAAGAAACAATCGGTAATTATTCTGGTTCCGGAAATCTCCTTAACCCCACAGATGTTTTCAATTTTGTGGACCAGATTTAAAGATCAAGTCTCAATTCTTCATTCAGGTCTCACCCCCAAAGAGCGGTATGAACAATATCTCCATATTAAAGATACCCCGACAATTGTGGTCGTTGGAACAAGAAGCGCAGTTTTTGCCCCCGTTAATAATCTAGGGCTAATTGTCATTGATGAAGAGCATGTTGAATCCTATAAACAGGATGTTACCCCAAGATATCATGCTCGCGAAGTAGCTAAATTCCGCGTCGACATGTCAGGAGCAACCTTGCTTCTTGGCAGTGCGACGCCATCACTTTATAGTTATTCAAGAGCACGAAAAGGCCTATATCAACTTCTCGAACTAAAACAACGCATTAATGAGATTAAACTTCCAAGGACTGAGTTAATTGATTTACATCAACTAAGTAATCTTGATGATCAATCGTCGCTACTCTCGCTTCCGCTACGCCAGAAGATGAAGGTGGCGCTTGATAATAGGGAACAAATCATTCTCTTGATTAATAAGCGGGGTTATGCCTCTTTTGTGACTTGTCGCAACTGTGGTTTTATTATTAGTTGTCCTCATGATGGCTATTTACTAACTTATCATAAGGCTGACCGCCTTTTAAAGTGTCATCACTGTGAACATGTTGAGCTCTGGCCTGATTCTTGTCCGAATTGTCTTGAAACGACTTTTGCATCTTCATCATTTGGAACGGAAAGAATTGAGGAAGAAGTTAGACGCTTCTTTCCAGAGGCACGAATCGCGCGTTTTGATAGTGATTCTACCAAAACTAAAACCGCCCTGAGTCGCATTATTAAAGGCTTTAATCAGCATGAGTTTGATATTTTAATTGGCACCCAGATGCTCTCAAAGGGTCATGATTTCTCGCGTGTCTCTCTTGTTGGCGTGGTTCTTGCCGATTATGGTCTTAATAATCCTAGTTTCATGAGCGGGGAACGAACCTTTGATTTGATTTGTCAGGCTATTGGCCGCGCGGGTC
Source organism: Erysipelotrichaceae bacterium (assembly GCA_031271635.1). GTDB lineage: Bacteria > Bacillota_I > Bacilli_A > RFN20 > CAG-826 > JAISVG01. Next base: position 2,044 of record JAISVG010000009.1, on the reverse strand, counting down.
GGAAATATCAAGGTGGAACCGCATTGATTCAGACATATAACCCAAGGCATCCCGCTTTAATTGATGCGGTACGTCAAGACTATCAAGACTTTTATCTTAAAGAAATGATGTTGAGAAAACTCCGTCATAAACCACCATATACTTTCTTAATAATGCTGACTTTATGCGCTAAAGAATTGCTACTTCTTGAAGATTTTGGGGGACTACTCCAAAGTCTTTTAAGGACTAATGCAAGTGGCTTTACTGTCAGCGAACTAATTAAGCCATATCATGATTTTATGAAGGATACTTTTTATCGAAAACTCCTTCTTACATATAAAACTCAGGTTCAGAAAGATGAGATCACACAGATTATAAAATCCATCACCTTGCCACGGAAGCTTACTTTAAGTCTTGATGTTGATCCTAGTGATGATTTATAGCTTGATTTTAGGTGTTTTAGTGATTAAAAAACTCGCTTTTTAGTTTCTAAAATCATGATTTAGAAAAGATCAAGAATTTAGTTCCAAATAATGCATATTATGTTCTTTTTTGCATTAATTTATTTATAATAAATACGTGATCTTAATAAAGTTTTATGCAGTTGATGTTTACCAATTAGGCACCATTTTAAAGCACTTGCACTTTAAAATTGCAAAATTATTAAAAGTAGCGCCAGAATCACTGCACATTGTCTCTTCTGATAGTCTTGTCTTTTATAATGGCGTCGATCAATATAACTACCGTGGTTATCTTGAAGTGCTTTCCGATCATCAACTTTCAAATAAAGAAGCCTTGATGACGCTTTTAAAAGAGCACATGCAGCCGCTGGGACTCCATTTTACCATTTCATTTCTTGAAACAGCTACAATTTTTGAGTTTGGAAATGATGAGTATCCCAAATCGGTTAGTGATGAAAACACAGTGATGGTAGAGGAAAATCAAGACGAAACTGAAGATGAGACAAGAGAAGTTTATTTAGGAAATGTATTTAAGGATGTAGGAAAATGAGTGAGACCCCAGTTTTAGCCGTTAAGTATTTGCGTAGTGTGTTTGTGGATAAGGTGCCCTTTCCAAACATCATCAAGTTAATTAAGGATAAACACCATGAAGATGGTAGTGATCGTAATTTGCTTTTAATTATTGGTTATGCCCTTCGTAATTATTATCTTTTTTCCCGTATTATTAAAAACGATCTTTCAAGTGATGCTGATGAAGCTTTGTTCTTGATTCTTTTTGCAAACCACTTCCTCAAGACTTTTTCGCGTGAAGAATTAGATGAAATTCTTGATGAAAAAGCTTTGCTTGATTATGAAAAACTTTTAGTGATACTCAAAGACGTCACTGATCCTCGTGACTTAATTAATGTTACCCTTGAAGAGAATACCACCTTCTACATCCAAGAGCGATATAACATTCCGGCTTGGGTCGTGAAAGGCTTATTAAAGAGTTATGGCTCCGCGGTCACCTTAGCTATTTCTTCAAGATTACCAAGTCTCAAGAATCGTTTTTATCGTCTGATGAAAGGTGCGACCATGCCGGAAGGCTTTAAAGAAAGTGCTTTCCCAGGTTATATCCTAAGAGATAGCCATAAAGTTCTAGTTGATCACCAAATCATGTTCTCTTGTAGCCCAATTTACGAAATTATGATGCGCGAATTACCGCTTGATGGTCATAAGGAAATTGCTTATTATCTTGATAGTTTTTCGGCCCTTCCTTTTAGAATTGCCCTTGATAATGATGATGACATTGTTTCGACAATCCTTATTTCGCAAACGCTTGATTATAAAAAAATGCTCTCACAACGCACTAACCTTGGTTTTAAGAATTTTGAAGTGGCGATGGCAACACCAGAGACAATTGTGTCAAATCTTAGTAAGAAATATGATATTTTCGTAGTATCCCCAACTTCAACTGAACTAACAGAAATTAATAATAATCCTGCCTATCTCATTAATTTTAATGTTGATGATTATGACGCTTTGATTGCAAGACAAAAAGCCTTAATTATTGAAGCTACCGAGCATTTACATGATGGAGGATTAATTGTCTATTTTGTTAGTAC
>JAISVG010000024.1 GCA_031271635.1 Erysipelotrichaceae bacterium | reverse complement strand
TAACAGTTTCATTGGATCTTGATGCTTAATAACACTGGTTAAGTCAACATATGCTTCATCAATTCCTGCCATTTCAACTTGATCAGTAAAAGTTAAAAGATGCAGGTGAAAGGCTCGTGACAATTCGTGATATAACTTATGATCACCCGACAATAAAAGCAATTCCGGACACTTCTCCTTAGCAAGATAAGATGGCATTCCTGAATGAACTCCATACTTACGTGCTTCATAGCTACAAGTTGAAATAATACCTGCCCGTCCTAAACGTCCAATCGCAACAGCTTTCCCTTCTAAAGTCGGATCCTTAATCTCTTCAGCGCGAACAAAAAAAGCGTTTAAATCAATGTGAAGGATGACCTTCGCCACTACTTAATCTCCATTGGGACTTCATGAATTATTTTTGCAACCTGAAGCTTAGGATCTATTTCTCCTAAGACTTCCGCCATTTTATCGACAAAAACATTTTCTATTTCATGAGGAAGATCAAGATAATTAACATGGTAGCGCAGGATATCACGCCTTTCATAATGACGAACGTCACCACTTAAATAACAATCATAATCATGATGAACTAAAACATCTTTCCACGCGGAAGACCCTCCTCCACCAATGATGGCGACCTTATTAATCATTCTGTCTTTATCACCTGCAACCACTCCAAGTGATGATAAATTAAAGTGTTGTTTCGTATAAAGGACAAACTCTTGGAGCGAAAGCGGACTTGCTAAAAAGCCGCCCCGGGCAAAAGGAACTCCTGATATTTGATGAATCTTGATTAGTCCCAATTTAGTAGCTAGAGCATCATTCATCCCGTTTATCGCAATATCAAAAGGAAGATGAAGGCCATAGACGACAAAACCTTTTTCCTTTAAATAGGCATATGTCTTAGCCTTAAGAGCGTCCTGCTTTAAAACTTTTTTCAGTTTCCCATAAAGATAAGGATGATGCGTAATAATCATGTCGATATCTTGCAGTTTTGAATCATTAATAACAAACTCATCAAGATCAAGACAAACAAGAACGTGCTTTATTGGTTTTTTTAGGTCGCCCATCGCAAGTCCTGAAGGATCATGATGGACTTTAGCAATGCGAAACGGATATCTTTGTTCAATTTGTTTAATTAGTTCTTTTGCTAGCATATTTTTGATACCTCCTGATTTTATCTTTTAAGTCCTGAATTACATTTTTTGGTACCATCTTTAGTGATAGAGTTTCTAGATTTCCTTCAAGACGTTGTACCATGTTTCTTAAATACATCGCGTCATTCTTAATGAAAGGTCCAATCAAGACGTCATCCGTATCATATGTACCTTTTCCAGGAACAAATTTAATAATTTCATAAAAATGACTATTTTCGATTATCCCTCGTTCATCTTCAATCATGAAACCATTATCATTTAAGTATTCACGAATTAACGGCACCTCAGCGTGCGAATCAATAATAATTGTTTGAAACTGTGATAATGAGGTACGATGGGCTTTTAGAATATTAATCATCAAAAAAGAACCCATTCCTGCCATAATAAGACAGTTAACATCTTTTGGTAAAGAATCAAGACCAGCGGCTTGATAAGCAATCACTTGATCTTGGTAATTTTCCGTATTTTTTTTAATCTTCGCAACACATTTTAAGGAAATATCGCTGGCAAAAACACGTTTAACAAGCCCCTCGCGGATCAAGGCTAATGGAATTAGGCCGTGGTCAGAGCCAAGATCTAAAGGAATAGCATCATGAGGAACAAAGGCGATAATTTGACGAAGACGCTTTGATAATTTCACACTAAAATTATAACATTATGTTAACTAATGGTGATCTCTTATCTTATTTAAATTCTTCAATTAATTTCATTCGACTACGATGACGGAGTTTTCGGATTGCTTTAGCTTCAATCTGACGAATTCTTTCCCGTGTCACATTAAACATTTTGCCTACTTCTTCAAGAGTTTTTGGACGATTATCTAAAAGACCGTATCTTGCAATTACTACGGCCTCTTCGCGGTCGGTAAGATCGCTTAACATCTGTAATAATTTATCTCTTAAATCAGCCTTATTAACATCATTAATCGGGGAGCTACCATTTGGATCACCAATCATATCAATAATGGTTGATTCTTCATCTTCGCCAACTGGGGTTTCAATCGAGACTGGCTCGACGGCAAGACGTTGAATTTCGCGAATTTTTTCAGGAGAAAAAACGCCATGCATCTCGCTTGAAATTTCTTCAGGGGTTGGATCTCTTCCTAAATCCTGAATTAGTTTTGATTTAGCGCGGTTAATTTTATTAATAGTCTCGACCATGTGAACCGGAATTCTAATGGTACGAGCTTGATCAGCGATTGCTCTTGAAATGGCTTGTTTAATCCACCATGTTGCATAAGTCGAAAACTTAAACTTTCTGGTATAATCAAATTTTTCAACCGCTTTCATAAGACCAAGATTCCCTTCATTAATAAGATCTAAAAGAGGAAGTCCGCGTGAAATGTATTTTTTCGATAATGCCACAACTAAACGAAGATTGGAACTAATAAGACGGTCTCTAGCCTTTTTTCCAGCAAGAATTGTTCGTTGTAATTGATATTTTTCATCATTAGTAAGATTTAGAGATGGATCTTCAAGCTTTTTCGTCGCCTCTTTAGCGTTAATAATCGCGATTGATAATTCTTCTTCTTCAACTTGTTTTAATAGGGGATATTTTCCTAATTCCTTAAGATACTTTTTTACTGGATCAATTGGATCCTCTTCAGAATAACTATTAAAAGAAGCCGCGTTACTTGGTACATCGTCCTTTTTAGAACCAAGATCAATTTGATCATCTTCAACTTCATCAAGGCCACTAAGATCGTCAATAATGACATCATCGTCATCAATTACTTCTTCATCGCCCTCAAGGTTAATCCCTCGTTCGGTGAGTTTTTCAATGACATCATCATAGACATCTTCGTCTAAATTCTTCGTAAATTCCACGATTTCTTCTTGAGATAACTTATTATCATTTTTTTCAGCCAGTTTAATTAATTCTTCAATCGTTTTATCAAAGGGTAAAGCGGTTTCGGTATCAAAGCTATTATCACTTGTTTTTGTTTTTGTCTTGGGCATAATATTGTTACTCCTACATAAATAAAATAATTTTACTCAAAAGGAGTGGTCTTG
>JAISVG010000100.1 GCA_031271635.1 Erysipelotrichaceae bacterium | reverse complement strand
ACTCGTGCTTCTTTAATATCTTCAGTTAAATGCTTTAATGAGGCAATTCTCTTGTTCTTTTGAATAACGACACCATCACGAATCACATTAACCTTCTGATCCCTTTTAATGACTCCTTCTAAAACATGCGAGCCTGCTACAGGAATGTTTAGGCCCTTAATCTTAAAGAGTTTTCTTACCTCAGCCACCCCAGTAATATTTTGAATATATTCTTTAGGTCTTAATCCTTTAACGATACTTTCGATTTCTTCGGTGATACGGTAGACAATATCTTCAACGCGAACTTCAACTTTCATTTCTTTCGCCTTAGCCCGAATCACACTATCTGGTCTTAAATAATAAGCATAGATAACGGACTTTGAAGTAGCCGCTAAAATAAGATCGCTATTAGTAACATTTCCTGTTCCTACATGAATGAAATTAATTTTAACTTTATCATGTTTAATGCTGGAAATCGCTCCTTTTAATGCCTCTGCACTGCCGCTTGAATCAGCCTTAATGATTAAATTCAAGTTTTCTAATCCTTCCTTAGGATTAATTAAATCATCAAAGGTCGAAATCGAATTCTTATTCATCTCAAGACGGTTCTTCTCTTGCTGACGTTGGTTAGCGATGTCTCGAGCCTGTTTTTCATTACTCAATGAAATAAATTGATCTCCCGCCTGCGGGACATCACTAAGACCAATTACTGAAACTGGAGTTGATGGCTTAGCCTCAAAAACGACTCTTCCATTTTCATCAGTCATTCTTCTAACTTTACCAAAGACACTACCTGCAACCAAATAATCATTAGTTTTAAGAGTTCCATTTTGAACTAAGAAAGTAGCTTTCGCTCCCTCTCCTTTATCTAAAACTGCTTCGAGAATAACTCCATTGGCGTACCGATTCGGATTGGCTTTTAGTTCCATGGTATCACTTAATAAGACAATGCTTTCAAGGAGTAAATCAATATTCATCCCTTGCTTTGCTGAAATCTCCACGAAAATGTTTTCGCCGCCATACTCTTCAGGAATAATCTCGTATTTCATTAATTGTTGCTTGATTTTATCAAGATCTTTACCTGGCTTATCAATTTTATTAATGGCAACAATAATTTTAGCATTCGCAGCTTTGGCATGAGAAATCGCCTCAACCGTTTGTGGCATCACTCCATCATCAGCGGCAACTACTAAAACAACAATGTCAGTAACAGCAGCGCCGCGACCTCGCATTGCCGTAAAGGCCTCATGTCCAGGAGTATCAATAATCGTTAATAGCGAATCTTTGTAAGAGATTTGATAGGCGCCAATTTTTTGCGAGATCCCGCCAACTTCTTTGCTAGTAAGTCGTGACTTTCGAATGGCATCAATTAAAGAAGTTTTACCGTGATCAACATGTCCCATAACGGTCACGACAGGGGGTCTTGGAAGAAGGTCTTTTGGTTGATCTTTTTCAAGATCGAAAGCCCCTAAAGCATCTTTAGCAACTTCCTTCTTCAAGTCAATATTAAAATTCAAACAAATTAGCATCAACGTATCATCATCAAGGGTACTGTTAAGATTTAAAATCTTCTTATTCATAAAAAGGAAAGTGAGAATCTTACTAACAGGAATTTTTAAAATAGCTGATAGTTCCGAGACCGTTAACTGCTTACTATAATACAAAACGGAGTTTTCTAGTCTGGTTTCGTTTTTCCTTGACTCCTTCAGGGTTACTTTCCGGTTAACATCATTTTTATTGGTCATTATTAGTATCCTCCTTTTTTAGAATTGCTGTGGCAACTTTTTTATTTGTTACTCCAATGATAATAGTATCAGTGCGATTAATGGCGGTACTTAATTCATCTTTTGTAAATAGGCTAAGAACTCTAGTTTCGCTTTGATTATAGGTCTCAAGCTTTTGTTGCTGCGCCTTTGAGATATCTTTAGCAACAATTAGTAAATGAATTTTATTGGTTTTTAAGCTTTTAAGAGCCTCAAAACCAAATAATAATGAATTACTCTTTTTCAATATTCCTAAAAAACCTAAAATACTATTAATATGCACTCCTAGTTATAATCATCGTCATCATAGTCGTATTCATCGAAATCATCATCATCATAATCTCCAGATTCAAGATCATGTAACTCTTCATCACTATAAACACTCATGACAGGCGTAGTTTTATTAACGGTGGTTTCATCATCATCGTCATCATCGCCTCTTTTAGTGCGATATGCTTTCTTACTCTTTTTAATGTCTGCTTTTTCTTTTTCAAGACGACTCTTCTCTTCAAGTTCTTGTTCTAACTTCAAGAAAGAATCATTAGATTTGGTTTCGATTACCACTTTCACTGGAGCTTCTATTGGAGCAACCGGCTTCACAATCTTAGGCGTTGGTTTGGCCTTCACTTTCTTTGGAGCTTCTTCTTCAACCATAATCGGCTCAGGTTCGATGTTAACAGTTTCTACTACAACTTCATCTTCCTTAGGCGTCACAAGCGCGGTGCTACGTAAGTAGTTCTCGCGACGTTCACGGTCCCGAATGCGTTCAAATTCATTTTGAATTTCTTCAATCGAGATAAAAGGAACATTTTCACTAATAGCTTCACTAACTGAGAGGACGCGAATTTCCTCTAAACCAAGAATCAATTTAGCAAGACGGAAATTCGATTGTTTCTTTCCAAAGACGCGACGTTTGCTTGATTCATCATCATCAACCACAACAACCGCAGCATTTCGTTCCGATTCGGTTTGATAAATATAAACTCCTTCAATTTGAGCCGGAGTAAAGGCATTCACCACATTCGACTCCAGATATGAAGAGAAACGAATAATATCAATCTTTTCATCAAAGTGTTCGGGCGAATTATTAAGTTCACTCGTAATAGTATTAATACGGTTATTGTCATAACCAAAAATCGAAGTTGCAGGATCAATGGCAAGATTAGTTGTTGAAACCGCAACCTTAGTTCTAATCCCTGCAATACGAACTACTTTTTCAATTTTAATAAGTCCTTGTTGTACTTCGGGAATCTGTTTTGTAATAAGGGCTCTTACATAATCAGGACTAATACGAGAAATCTTT
>JAISVG010000011.1 GCA_031271635.1 Erysipelotrichaceae bacterium | reverse complement strand
TTATAAATGGCCTCTGTGTAGACACTAATCAAGAAATTTCGTTTCATAATTTGACGAATCTTCCTTCTTGAGATAATTGTTCCATCTTCTTTAAATAAGGCCTTTTTAATCTTTCGACTCCCATATACTTCATTATTAGCCATATAGTACCATTTATCTTTTAAATGATTTGCTGCTTAAAGGAGCAATTCTTTTTGATGAAGCCTTAATAGTTGGTCTTCTTAGTGGTGGAGCTTTAACTCTTACTACGGCGAAGGGTATCTATACGGCAATTAGACAGAAAGCTAAAAGAGATGATCTTTTAAAAGAGATTGAACCAAAAACTAGTCAAACCATAATCATTAAAAATAAAGGAGCACAACATGATTAAACTAATTAAGAACCAAGTCGCAGGAGAAGAAGCAACCACCCCTTTAGAAGAAGAAACTTCAGAGGTTAGTGAAGTAGTAGAAGATGTCGTCTTTGAAGAAGTCCTTCCACTAGCCCCAAAAGAATATGAACTGACCTCTTTAAGAAAAGAAAATGAGAGTACTTTCATTAATCAAGAAGGAAAGATGGTAAGACTGTTAATTAGAGATTTTTTGCTATAATACGTTTATGAAAAGGGGAGATTTTATATGAAAAGATTGACGAGATTTCTAGTTTTACCAGCACTACTTTCGGCTTGTATGTTTAGCGTTACAGCCTGTGATAATAGTACTGAAGAAGACTTTATTGACGTGCAGAGGATATCTTTTTCTACAGGTAGATATGCTTTATCATACCGCCTCACTACCTTCATGGATCAAGTGCAAATAACTGAACAAGAATATATAGAGCTAAATGCACAAGAATTAGGCATCTTCTACTATACTCGGAATATGGACCCTTTTCAGGATGATTATCGTAACAATAAAACAGTGCAACATTATGTGCCTGAACGAGCAACAATAAAATACGGTACATATGTTAATGATGATTATGGTGAACACGAGACAACATATTATACTGCGAAAGTTAAGAGTGCAACGGATTATTTCATTAAACTAAAATTCGACGGCAATACTGCGACAATCAAATACTATGATTTTAATGATAATAGTACTAAAAAAGAATTAGAGATCACATCCGCTGATTGGATCGTGACAAAACAAAATGGAAAGATTACTCAAATCAAAAACAGTGAATGTACGATCGTTTATTTTGTTGAATAAATGACTCTCTTTGAAAGTGTACCCATTTTAGAGTGGAATTGGAATAATAAAAGGCACAAACAGTTTTGCAGCAATTTTTAAAGGAGGACTCACAAGAATAGTTGATGAAACTGGTAAAATGAGTTTAAAGACTTTGTCTAAAGGATTTGCAGCAATGGCATTTATCAAGATTAAGGCAACTATTGAAAAGGTGTCTTTAATACTGGAATCGAATGGATCTTGGATATAATTTTTGGAGAGGACGATCGTATTCTTTATGTTTAAACAGAAGTCAAAACCACGAAGATTAATCAGAACAAATTTCTTTTTTTCTAAAGAACCTTATTATTTGGTTTTCGTTTTTCTTGTGCTTGGTTGAGGATTAAACGCTTTGTACTCACTCTTTAACAATACTATTAAGTTGGATTTATATCAGTTACTATAACCTCCCTGTTATTATTACTTCCAATTTTTTGTATTATTGATTATATCGTATTTGTTATTCGACTTAAAAAATGGAATAAAGAATATCCTCTGGAAGCCCGAAAAGAAAAGGAGAATAAGCACTCTAAAATAACAAAGATGAAGAGCCAGAAAAGATGATGGGGATTGTAAATAAATTTGCATACTGGATTATTGTTATTTCCGTATTTACTATAGGCCTTCTCGCTGCGGTTTTTGCCTCTGTTTTGGAGGGTCGTTTTTTTACTACAACCTGTGCTTTTCGGTTCATTATTACTTGCCTTTGCGATTTTCTGCATCATCGACCATATTATATTTGTCGTTCGACATAGGAAATGGAAAATCACACAGACATTGAATAAAAAGCAAAGAAAAGCAGCAAGAGCGGAGATTCTTGAAACTCTTGAGTATGAACACGAAAGAAAATTAATTATGAGCCTACTTACCGTTTAAAAAACCTTATGGAATGTCTACAACATAAGTGATAGATCTCTTAGCATAATACCCTAAAGTAAATTTCCATCTATTGGAGGTTATAATAATGGCAATAACTAGAAGAGAATTCACTGATGATGACTAAAAAAACCATCGTATTATTATTTGATTGGAGGTAGTGATGAACGAACAAAAATATTTATTTAGTGAAGATGCGAGAAAGCATAGAAAACCAATGCTGGTATTTACAGTGTTCTTCTACATTTGCTTTTTGGGATTACTTGCGAATACTATTGCTTCTTTTTTTGAATCAGAGATAGATTGGGCATTGAGTACTGGACTAATTCTTATTTCGGCGCTAGCTTTATTTGTTGCAGTTTATTATACTTGGGGCTTAATGTCTAAGTATTTAAAATACTATATGTTTATTACTGAAACTGACATGGAGTTTTATGCCAATAATGAATCGCATAGGTATCGCATTGACGAATTAAAAGACTATGAGATTGTCTCGACAAGAACAACGTATACAAATTACAAATTATTCTTTACCGATGGGAAAGCATTCTTAATTTCATCCTTTCAAGTCGCGCGGTTTCAAGAAGCTCTAAGTAGAATAATAAGAAAATAGTAAATTAATACATGAAAAGTAAAAGTCACTAATAATCAATTGCAAGCGACAATGAATAGACTACAATCGGAGTAAGGAAGCATAAGTAATAGTATGATTTCGCGCTATTCCGATGATTAAGGAATTGTTTTAAGACCATTGATTAGAGATTTTTGCTATAATGTGTTTATAAAATGGGAGATTTTATATGAAAAGATTGACGAGATTTTTAGTTTTACCAGTGTTGCTCTCGGCTTGTGTGTTTAGTGTTACGTCCTGTGATAATAGTAATATTGTTGATTTCATTGATGTGCGACGTGTATCTTTTTCTACAGGCAGAGCTGCTTTATCATACCGCATGACTACCTTCACGGATCATGTGCAAGTAACTGAACAAGAATATGCAGAGCTAAATGCATATGATTATGGCAGACATTATTATCTCTCGAATTGGGACTACTATCGAGATGACTATCGTGACGATAAAACAATTAAACATAATCTTCCTAAAGGAGCAACAATAAAATATTGTAAATACAACGAGGATGCTTATGAAGGACAAAGGACGACTTATTACAGAGCGAAAATTAAAAGCGCAAATGACTATTTTGTTCAACTGAAATTTGATGGAAGTACTGCGACAATTAGATACCATGATGTTACTAATAATTATACTAAAACTGAACTATCGATTACAGCTACTGATTGGACCGTGACAAAACAAAATGGTAAGATTGTCCAAGTCAAAAACAATGAATGGACGATATATTATTTTGTCGAATAAGTATTTATTATAGAATGCTTCTGCTACTAATTATGTGAATTGAATATGGAGTTTTTGTTAGAACTACTTTTTATGGTATTAGTCCATTTAATAGTCGAACCGCTAGCGTTCTTGCTTTCAGAAAAGATTCAAAGGAAGCGTAAAGGTATCAAATCAGTGAGAGCCGACATCAATAATTTCACTGTGAAATATGATACCGGAACACGGGTTTTAGTTTTAGTGTTTGGTTCGTTTTTTGGCGTGATGCTGCTTACTATGATTATTGCATTCCCGTTTATATATGTAAATGGTGAAATGAGTAAAACATCCTTAATTATCTCTGAAATCGTGTTGACGATAATGATGTTAGTAGTAATTGCGGTTCTATATCTTCTTCTTTCATTTAAGGTTATTATAAGAGAAGATAAACTCTATATTTATAGTTTTTTCGTACTTAAAAAATACGATGTTGCGGATTTATCAACTGAGGAAACATATAGTCATGATTTCAATTATCGAACTCTAAAAGTCTATTGCAATAATAAAAAGGTTTTTCAGTTGAATTCACTTATGAAAAATTATCAAGAGGCAAACGAACGACTCTATAAATGGTGATTCTAACCATAACGTAACCATTTGCCGAACTTGGGAACAATATGATCTTCAACTAATTCACTAAAAATGGTCTTGACTTCATTAAAGCTTGTTGTTTTATACTCATATAAAGCAATAGTTTCGCCATTATCTTCATATTTTGTCGCACATACTATGAAACATTGATGTTTCACTTCTCGTGAAAAAAAGCGATATTGGATGCGATGGAAAACTTGCAGTTCAACCAAGCCAGAAATATCTGGCAGAATCACTACGGAAAGTTCAGCCCGCTCCTTGAGTTTATTATCAAAAGCCATTTTTAGCTGATGAAACCGTTCTGATAAATCAGTAAAAGAATTTAGTGGTTTATAGTATTTTTTAATGTCGCTCGTTGATGAATAATCAATAGTTATAGCATTGAAGCCATAATAGAATTTGTAATTAGCCATAAAGCACCCCTTTAACATTATAGCAATTTCTAAAGTGTGTTCACTCAGTATTCCTTATAAAAAGTAATCAAGTCTATCGATTGGAAGGCACTTTTATTATATAATTTTTTTGTTAACATTATGAAAATTAGAAAAATCCTTCATTATTCTCTTCGGGCTCTTATTGCAATTATGATAGTAGTCTCGCTCTTCTTGTTGGGGTTTTGGCTTAATAATTATCATCAAGTATTCTTAGCAATCTTTTTCCCTTCTTTAGGCTTAATCGTTTTGTCAATTGTCATAAATTTAGTTTTAGCAATTAAATATAAAAAAAGATATGAGAAAATGAATGCTAAAGAAATGCATGCCTTTGTTTTTGATCGGAAGGATACCGTTGAGAAAAACTATCATGATGAAAGTAAAAAGATGGACAAGTATATTAAACTTAGTTACATCTATTTTTCTTTCTGTATTATTTTGTTGTTCATTCTGGTCTTCTCCTTTGGGGTCGTGTCTCGACTAATTCCAAACGATGGCGAAGAGGATCCTATTATGCTAGCAATTATCGTGCTAATTCTTGTGACATTTATTTTAACGGACTTACTAGCGATTATTATGCCTTCAAAGACGATTGCTTTAGAGAAGCGAAGTTTGCTTAAAGCAACGGACTACCCTGCTCTTTTTAATTGTGTCAAAAGAGCCGCTTTAAAAGCGGGAATAAATCGCTCATTTCATCTTTATTCAAGCGATGTCATTAGTATCATCGAAGAAGGAAAAGATATTATTATTACCGTTAATATTTACGAAACTGCCCTCCTTACTTATCAAGAGTTTTATAGTATCATGCTTCATGAATTCGCACATTTTAAGAACCGAGACACGAACCTCTCTTTAAAATATCGTAGATTTCATGATCGTTGGATATCAGATAATCATGATTTTCAAAATGAGACGCGTTGGCGTAGTGTTTTTCTGACTTTCCCGATGATAGTACTTCATCTTCATTACGAAACGCTTTTAACATTTGCCTCGATGGCCTTTGAAGTGGCGGCGGATGAATTTGTTAAAAAAGAGCAATGCGAACAAGATTTCATCAATGCCCTAGCAAAAGGGACTTTACTAACGCTTTTTAACGCTTCATGCGTTACTGAACTTCAATATTGGATATATGAGACCAAAGAGCCAGTAAAGAATTATGCGGAGATTTATCTTAAAACTTTTAATAAATACCTAGTTAGGGAACAAGAAAAATGGAACTTCATTTTGCGAAACATGTTGCCACCGCGAATTTCGACACATCCTACTTTTAAGCAGCGAATGGAAAACCTCGATTGTTCTTATTATAATTATGAGACGAAAGAAACTGATGAGAGCTTTATTAGTGAGCAAAGAAAACTCATTTCATATCTTAATAACCAAATATATCAAAATACAATTAAGACATACGAAACCGAGCGAAAACAAAAGTATCTTCAGCGCGAAAAGATTATTGCGGATTATCGTGCTCGAACTGAAGTTTCGGGCCCGCTAACTCTAAATGAAGTTATTGATGTTACAGAAGCGTTACTTGGTATTGATGATTTAGAGGCGATTAAGATTCTCGAGCAGTACCTTGAGGTTAAACCTGATGAAGCACAAGTGAAGCTGCAACTAGCAGTAATTTACTACTATCATTTTGATGCTAAATGCGTTGATTATGCTAAAGAAGTAATTCAGCTTAATCCACGTTTTGCTGAGGCTGCCCGTGATATTATTGGCCATTATGCGCTTAATGTCGGACGACAGGATTTAGTTGATGAGTATCGTGCCGGCATGATTGAAGCCGCACAGACAAGTATTAATCTTGAGAAGGAACTAGAACTAAAACGCTTTGATAAGCTTGAAGGACATGGGTTTAAAGAAGAAACGATGAAACAACTTTGGGACTTTGTGAGCACGAAAGCCGATGGTAAATTACGTGCTATTTACGGGGTTAAAAAAGTTGGTAAGGAAATTTACTATTTTGGTTTTGTTTTTAATTATCGGTTTTTATCGACTCCGGAATTTGCACAACTTCATAGTGAGATTTTTACTTTTATTACCTCGCTTGGGATCAAATATTTTGAACTATGCGTACTGTTTAATAATAATTGGATTACTAGCAAGATTAAGTATACCAAGGGAGCTTTGATTTATAAGAAATGAGATTTTTATTTCTTACTACTAATAATGAGTCCGATGTCTAATTCTTGATAATGTGTTAGAATTTAAGCATGATTACTCTCTTTAAAATTGGTTCCCTTGAATTCAATATTGAATCACTAATTTCTTTACTAATGGGAATTGCGGTTGGTCTTATCATCTTCTTTTTGATTTATTTATATGCTTGTTTAAAAAAAGTTGACCGTCGGATTAAAAGATCTAAGAATGAGATTGAAGATATTTCAAAGGAACAGGTGAGACTAATTATCGCTAACAGCGCTAAAGAGTATAAGAACAAGGAACTTAAAAAAGAGAAAGGAATGTTTCTTCATCTCAAGGATGTCTGTCTAAATGAAATTAAGGAAATTGCAACCTTATTTAACCCGCATTCCCCTTATCCGATGTTAGAAATGACGATTGATGAGGCCATCATCTTTTCAAACTATCTTGTCAAAGAAGTGGATGTAATTTTAAGTGGAAAAATTTTCCATTTATTCCGTAAATACACCATTGCCCAACTCTTTGTTTTAAAGGATAAACAAGAAGCTCTCATGAATCAAAAGGCCGTCCAATTAGCCCAGAATAATGAAGTGAAGAGTTTTGGTAAAACCGCCTTAACAATCATTAATTACTTTAATCCGGTTTATTGGATTAAAAAGCTATTTATTGATAAAACCATTAAGATTGTCTTAGATAAAGTTGGTTTAGTGGTAGTTAATGTAGTCGGAGAAGAGAGTTATGCGATTTACTCTAAGAAATCAGAATTACTTGAAGGCGCTATTGATAAAGATATTAATACTCTTTATGATGAAATCTCTTCCGAACTAAAAGATATTAGACACGATATTAAAAAGAAATAAAGAAATGATTCATTTCTCGTTGACATATGAATTGTTTTTCATATAATATGGGCATGGATCATTATGCCGACCTTCCCTATGAAAAAATTCTTCTAATCCTAAAGGCGATTGATAATCAAAAGCGCCTCATGATACTCTATGCTTTAAAGCATCAAGCAATGACTGTGAATGAACTTGCAGTCCTTTCTCACGCTTCACCTTCTCTTACCTCTCATAATTTAAGAATTCTTAAAGATAACCGCCTAGTGAAGTCTAGTATTCAGGGAAGATATATTTATTATTCGCTTGATGATGAACATGTCGCGCATTTTTTACTTGATATTGTTGAACATATTAAAGAGGTATCCCATGATTAAACATTTTAAAGCACACTACCATGATTATTTAATTATTATCCCTACCGCCCTTCTTCTTTTAATTACTTATCTCATTTTTGGCCATAAAGAAGATTTCTATTTATGGACGGCAATTAGTGAGTATCAGAGTGAAAGCATCGGAGTTTTGCTCTACTTAATTAGTTTTCTGAT
>JAISVG010000099.1 GCA_031271635.1 Erysipelotrichaceae bacterium | reverse complement strand
TTCTAATTTCTTAAATTCTGATGTTAATAAGATCGGAGTCCTTGTAAAAAGCAATCCCCGAGCCATCTTAATGCATTTAGGACCACAGTCAAACTGGACCAAGAATACGAAAACCGGCTTTGAAGCCATGATTTATAACGAGAAAGGCATTGCGGTCCCAGAATTAAATACTGATATTCAAAATCTTTTAGAAAACATTTCAATTCTAAGTAGCGATATTGATTATGTCATTATGGCCCCAACGCATTTAGTGCTGAATCTTGATTTCGGACCCATTATTGCAGCTCATAAAGCTTATCAACACGGCATTACCTTAGTTTATGCCAGGGAAACTAATTTAAAAAAGACCTTTTTAAGCGCCCCAATAGTTACTTTTGATGCAACTAAAACCGTCACAAACTTGGTCATGAATACTGGCACCAAGGCCACTGGGAACGCTGGACTTAGTACCTATCTTTTTGACCGTCAGGTATTGCTTGACCTTTTATCTCAAGGAGCCTTAATCCCAGGTATTACCCTTGACGAGCTTTTAATGCAGCTAGTCGCGAAAAAAACTCTAAACATTAAGGTCTTTCGTCACTACGGCTATGTGAGGTGTTTTGAAACCTTAGAACAGTATTATTTTTATTCAAGTGAGTTACTAGAAAATAGATATCGGCAGCAACTCTTTTCTGAGGAGCGCCCCTTCTTTACAAGAACCCATGATACCCCGCCTTCACTTTATGGAGCAAAGGCAAAAGTGATGAATTCCTTCATCGCAAACGGAGCGACCATTAATGGAACGGTGATTAATTCCATTATCTCAAGAAACGTAACAATTAGCGAGGGAGCCATCGTCAAAAACTGTATTCTCTTTACAAATACGTTTATTGGCCCTGAAGTTCAGATTTCGCATCTTTTGAGTGATAAAAATGTTAGAATTGAAGGAGTGAAAGAATTAAACGGCCAAGCTCAAACGCCAAAGTATTTGAAAGTAGGAACAAATTTATGAAAATTTTGATGGTGACAACTGAAAGCGCCCCCTTTGTCAAAACTGGAGGCTTAGGAGAGGTCGTGTATTCGCTTAGTGCCGGTCTTAAGAAAAAAACAGCTGATGTCACGATTGTTCTGCCACTATATAGCGAGATTAAAACCTTAGTAAAAAAGCAGTCAGTACCGCTTTTTGAATATCAAGTACCACTTAGCTGGCGGATGCAATATGCTGGTGTATATCGACTGGAGCAAGACGAGATGACTTTTTATTTTATTGATAATGAATATTATTTTGGTCGCGGTGGCATTTATGGATATTTTGATGATGGGGAACGTTTTGCCTTTTATTCCTTAGCTATTAAAGAATTAATCCTCCGTCTTAATATGCCATTTGACATTATTCATGTTCATGATTATCCCTGCGGCATGCTCCTTCCCTTAATCCGTGAAGACCGTGATGCGGACTATTTATTTAGCAATACGAAACTGGTGATGACAATTCACAATCCGAGTTTCCAAGGTCGATATCCTCCTCAAGTATTAAGTGATCTTTATAATTTGAGTGAGGCCTTATCTCATAAGTTTTATATTAATGGCACGATTTCAACTTTAATTGCTGGCATTGAATATGCTGATTTAATTACGACGGTATCACCTAATCACCGCGAAGAACTACTAAGTGTGGCGGGTAGCTTCGGTCTTAGTAGCATTTTAAACCGGAAACAAGATTGTTTTGTCGGGATTTTAAACGGAATCGATTATCAAAGATTCTCTCCGCTTCATGATGAATATCTTCCTTTTAACTATCATCTTAAAAATATGGACCTTAAAAAGCAGGAGTTAAAAAAGCGTCTTTTAGAACGCTTTAACCTGGCCCCGCTTGATCGTCCTGTTTTTGCGATGGTATCGCGATTATCCCAGCAAAAAGGCCTTGATTTCGCCTTTGCTAGTATTGATGCCCTGCTTGATAATGGCTTTTACGTCATCATGATGGGGAGTGGTCAAAAGGAATATGAAGAGTATGCCGAGTATTTAAGAAATAAGCATTATGATCACTGTGGGATTTATCTTGGTTATCATGATGAACTTGCCCATTTAATTTACGCAGGGAGTGATTTCTTTTTAATGCCCTCATTATTTGAGCCCTGTGGCATTGGTCAGATGATTGCAGCGCATTATGGCACGCTTCCGATTGTAAGAGAAACCGGAGGTCTAAAAGATTCAATTATTAAGTATGATGGCACGAACGCGGACCGAGCAACTGGCTATAGTTTTTTTGAACCAAGTGCTGCCGCTTTTTTTAATACTTGTTCTTATGCCCTGACAACTTACTATGGTGATTATGAAACCCATTTAAAACTAATGAAAAACGCTTTTAAATATGATTTTTCAAGTGTTACCACCGCAACTTTATACTATCGACAGTATTTAAAACTTTTAAAATAAGGAGAGAGCATGGCATTTGGCTTATTACACCAGTTTCTTATGGGCGAGACGATTGATGCTTATCAGTATTTTGGGGCTCATTTTATGGTCCTAGAAAAAATGTCGCAGTCACAAGTGACCTTAAAAAACGGTCAAGTACGCACGAAAATGGTTAAAGAAAAAGTCCCCGGAGTGATGTTTCGTCTTTATGCTCCTTTAGCCCAAGATGTCTCTGTTATTGGTGATTTTAATTCATGGAATCCTGAGACTCATAAGATGACGAAGATTGATGATGCCGGGGTTTTTGAATGCTTTATTCCTGATGTTAAACAATATGAATCCTACAAATACCATTTTAAAAATGCTAGGGGAGTTTATGTTGATAAGGCCGATCCTTATGCCTTTTTTAGTGAACATCGCCCCTTAACCTCTTCAAGAGTTTTTGATATTGAAAATTTTGTGTGGCATGATGACCTCTGGTGCCAACGCCGCACGCGTAATTTTGATCAACCAATGTCAATTTATGAGATGCATCTTGGTAGTTGGCTTGGCAAATTTGACGGACGTTTTTTATCATATGAAGAAATTGCCGACCACTTAATCCATTATGTGAAGGAACTTGGTCACACCCATGTGGAACTACTTCCGATTTATCAACATCCTTTTGATGGTAGTTGGGGCTATCAGGCGACTGGTTTTTTTGCGGTTGATTCAAAGTATGGGAATCCTCATCAACTAATGTCTTTTGTTGATCGTTTGCATCAGGCTGGGATTGGAGTAATCTTTGATTTTGCTCCGGTTCATTTTGCAAGCGATAGTTTTGGACTGATTAATTTTGATGGACATGCAATGTATGAATATGCGGATGACCGTAAATATACGGAGTGGGGTAGTCTCCAGTTTAACTATGGCGATAATCCAGTCCGCTCCTTCTTAATGAGCGTGGTTAATTATTATTTATCTTATTTCCATATGGATGGGGTGCGAATTGATGCTGTTAGTAACTTACTCTTTTATGCTGGCAATAAGGAGCGGGGCCAGAACTCTGATGGAATTGAGTTTTGTAAGCGTCTTAATTCTTTAATTCATGGACGACATTCAGAAGTCATGATGATTGCCGAAGATTCAAGTGACTTTTCTGGAGTGACAAGGCCGCTTGAATATGGAGGAGTTGGTTTTGATTATAAGTGGGATTTAGGTTGGATGAATGATACTTTAAAGTATTTTAGTAAGGATCCCATTTACCGGAAATATGAACATCATCTTTTAACTTTCTCGATGGCATATTTTTATTCAGAAAACTTTATTCTGCCACTTTCTCATGATGAAGTGGTGCATGGAAAAGGAACGATTATTAATAAGCTTCATGGGGATTATGAGATGAAGTTTCAGACGATTCGTAATCTTTATACATATATGTGGGCTCATCCCGGGAAGAAGCTCAACTTTATGGGAAACGAACTCGCTTCTTTTGATGAATGGAATGAATCAAAGAGTCTTCCGTGGATTCTTCGTACCTTCCCGAAACATGATTCTATTTTAAGACTAGTTCGCGACTTAAATTTGATTTATAAATATGAAGCTGCGATGCATGTTGAAGAATATAATCCTAATGGTTTTAACTGGTTGATGGTTGATAATCATGACCAGTCAATCTTTGCCTTTGAAAGGAAATATCAGGATTCACATCTGATTTTTGTTTTTAATATGACCTCTAATTATTATGATTATATTAGAATCGGCGCAATAACACCTGGCACCCTTGAAGAAATTTTTAATTCTGAAAAGGATGTTTATGGGGGAAGTAACCTTTATAATGGCGATTTAATAAGGGTGCAACAAGAGGCCGGACCAGAGGGAAGGCCCTGTTCCTTTACGATTAGGCTTGCAAGTAATGGGGCTCTTATATTAAAATATAAGAAGTGATGATAAAAAAAGGAGATTAAGATGTTTAATGACGTTACCAGTTTTAAAGTTGAATTCGCGAAGCGTTTACTGGAACGATATGGGCGGATGATTGAAAAAAGCCATATTACGGAACGCTATGTCGTCTTAGGAGAATTAATTCGTGATTACGCCGGAAAGGCTTATCAAGATACTTCAAGTTATGTTTTAGATACGAAGGGCCGCCAACTAATCTATTTTAGTATGGAGTTCTTAATTGGACGTTTAATGACTTCAAATTTAGTTAATTTAGGAATCTATGATACCGTGAAACAAGGCTTAAGTGAATTAGGTTTTGACTTAAATGAAATTGAAGAATTAGAGGCTGACGCTGGTCTTGGAAATGGTGGTTTAGGACGTTTAGCGGCTTGTTTTATGGATTCAATTGCCTCGCTTGGTTATATTGGTCATGGAAACTGCATTCGCTATGAATACGGCTTTTTTAAGCAAAAAATTATTGACCGGAGACAGATTGAACTCCCAGATCAATGGCTGAGTAATGAAAATGTGTGGGAAATTAAGAAGCTGAAACACGCTGAAGAAGTGCAATTTTATGGCCGTGATGAAATCTACATGAAAGAAAACGGTAAGTTTGGTCATCGTCATGTTGATGGGATTTACATCCGTGCGATTCCCTATGATGTACCAGTGGTTGGTTATCAAAACGGGGTGGTTAATTCATTACGTTTATGGTCAGCAGCCCCAAGTGATTCAAATCTTCCAAAGAACCTTAGTTTCATTGATTATTTAACTGAAATTCGCGAATTATGTCACGGCTTATATCCGGATGATTCTACTGAAAGCGGTCGTAAACTTCGCCTAAAACAACAATATTTTTTAGTAAGTTCGGGAATTAAATCCGTCGTCCATGGTCATCTAAGACATAATAAAAGTCTTGATAACTTAGCAACAAGTTATGTCTTCCAACTAAATGACACCCACCCGATTCTTGCAATTCCTGAATTAATGCGAGTTTTAATGGATGAGCATGATTATTCTTGGGATGATGCCTGGAAAATTGTGACGAAAATCTTTGCTTTTACAAATCATACGGTTATGGCTGAGGCCTTAGAGAAATGGCCTACCCACTATATTGAAGAAATAATGCCGCGAATTCATTCGATTATTCAAGAGATTTCGCGTCGTTTTGATCTTGAGCTAAAACGTTCTGAAGTGAACTATGAAAAGGCAAGTGCGATGCGCATCATTAAAGATGGTCAAGTATATATGTGTAATCTTGCTATTCATACTGCTTTCTCGGTTAATGGCGTGGCCGCCTTACATACCGAAATCTTAAAGAATGATACTTTTAAATATTTTTATGAAATCTATCCGAAGAAGTTTAATAATAAAACTAATGGCGTCACGCACCGTCGTTGGTTGCTAAACTGTAACCACGAACTTGCGACTTTAATTACGAAGAAAATTGGTCCTGAGTGGATTAAAGATTTTAGCAAGATTAAAGACTTAAAGGCCTTTAGTAAAGACACTGAAGTTATTAAAGAAATCGGTCTTATTAAACGCCACAACAAGGAAAAACTTGCCGCCTATATTAAGAAAGCAAATGGGATTGAGGTTGATGTTGATTCAATTTTCGATGTTCAAATTAAGCGTCTTCATGCTTATAAAAGACAATTAATGAATGTGCTTCACATCATATATCTTTATCAAAGATTAAAGCGTGATCTAAATTTTAAACCATATCCACGAACCTTTATTTTCGGTGCGAAAGCCGCTCCATCATATGTTTTTGCCAAGAAAATCATTGAATTAATTAACTGCATTAGCGAGGTCGTGAATAATGATCCGGATACAAATAAATATCTTAAAGTTGTTTTTATTGAGAATTATGGTGTTACTCTTGCAGAATTAATCATTCCCGCTGCTGATGTTAGTGAACAAATCTCGACTGCGGGGAAAGAAGCCAGCGGTACCGGAAATATGAAATTCATGATGAATGGCGCCTTGACTCTTGGCACGCTTGATGGGGCGAATGTTGAAATTCATGAGTTTGTTGGCGATGAACATATGTTCCTCTTTGGTCTTAAAGTGGCGGAAGTGGAAACTATTAAAGCGAATCATGATTATAATCCTTGGGATTTATACCATCAAGATGGAGAGATCAAACTCATCATTGATTCCCTCTTAAACGGTCCGTGGACAAGAGGCCGTAGTGACCGTTTCCGCATTGTTTATGATGAATTAATGTATCGTGGCGATGAATATCTAGTTTTAAAAGATCTTGAGGCCTATGTCACCGCTCAGGAGCGGGTGAGCGATCTTTACCGCGATCAAAAAACTTGGAATGAACACGCCTTGATTAATATTGCCTCAAGCGGCTTCTTTACTAGTGACCGCACGATTGAAGAGTATGTTCGTGATATCTGGCATTTAAAAAGAGTTGATTAAGCATGATTTTGCGCACCTTATTTTTAGAGCAGAAGACTTTTGATGAATATATTGCCGCGATTTTTAGTCTTAGTTTTGATGATACAAGAAAAGATCGCCTTTTAGCTCTCATCGTTGAACTCGGGGAGTTAACCAATGCCGGGGCCGCATTTAAGTATTGGAAGCGAAACAAAGCCATCAACAAGGAACGTCTTTTAGATGAATTTGCTGATGTGCTTCATTTCGCCCTTTCTTTTGGTTGGATGTTTGAACTTTATGACTATGACTTTGAACCAAAAGCAATGCAGGAAGCAACCATGACGGAGATATCACTTAGTTTGTTTAAGGCCGCTACTGAGTTTGTGACGAGGTACGATGTTCCAAGTTATCTTACTTTTTTTGAAACTTTTTTAGGTCTTGCGATAAGACTTGGTCTTACTGATGCGGAAATTACTACTGCCTATCATCAAAAACTGGCGGTTAACTATCAACGACAAAAAGAGCATTACTAATTTTATAAAAAATAATGATTTCTTTTAATGATTTCTTCTCACACTAATGATGAGGACATTATCCTTCATTTAAGGTATAATACTATATATTAAAGCGAGGAAAAAAGATGGAAAAAGAAATGGAATTATTAAAAAAACTCTCCGAAGTAAATGGTGTCCCAGGACATGAGCATTTAGTAGCTAAACTTTTTAAAGATGAAGTTGCTAACATTGCTGATAAGATTGAATATGATAATTTAGGCTCGATTATTGCCTATAAGAACGGTAAGACTGATGGACCAGTGGTTCTTTTAGCCGGACATATGGATGAGGTTGGTTTTATTATTAACCGTATTGAATCATCAGGGCTTTTAAGAATTCATCCGCTTGGAGGTTGGTGGAATCATGTCGTTCTTGCAGAGTTAATGACCGTGACAACGCGTGAAGGAAAAACCTATGTTGGGGTTACGGGAGCGCAGCCACCTCACGGCATGAAACCTGAGGAGCGAAACCGCGTTCTTGAAACTAAAGAATTATATCTTGACCTTGGAGTTAAAGACCGTGACGCGGTGGTTGCCTTAGGGATTTCAGTTGGCGATACGGTAACGCCGAAGACTGATTTTCGCGTTATGAATGATGGAAAAACTCTCCTTGGTAAGGCATGGGATGATCGTGTTGGTGTGGCGGTAGGAATTGAAGTTTTAAAGGCACTAAAAGATGAAAAGATTGACGCTACTGTTGCAGTGGCAGGAACAGTTCAAGAAGAAGTAGGCCTAAGAGGTGCGAGAACCGTTGGTTATAAAGTAAAACCTGATGTCGCCTTTGCTATTGATGTTACGATGTCAAATGATCTTCCTGCTTCGCCAAATGATCCAACTAAACTTGGGGCTGGAGTTGCACTTTCAATCATGGATGCTAGTGTCATTGCCCATAAAGGTCTTTTTAACTTTGTGGAAGCAGTCGCCAAGGAACATAATATTAAATATACTTACGATCTTTTA
>JAISVG010000060.1 GCA_031271635.1 Erysipelotrichaceae bacterium | reverse complement strand
CATTTATGAACGAGAGCTTCTAAGTCCTTAGTCTTAGCTTTAAGCTTTTCATCCGCACCGACCAATTTTTCTTTTAAATCGTCAATTTCTTTTAGTAACTTCTTTTCTTTTTTCAGTTCTTTTTTTGAAGATGACTCTTCCTCGAGAGTCTCTTTTTCAACATCTTCCATTATTCTCCTCCTTCGAATTTCTTACTAACTTCATTAATCAAGTATTCTAGACTCGTAATCACTTTTTGATAGTCCATTCGTTTTGGTCCCACAAGGGCCACCGTTACTTTATAACCCCCAATTGAGATCTGACTTGTTACCGCCCCTAATTCTTCATTATCAAGATCATCTTTTCCAACTTTAACTTCAATTGTATTCGTCGTTGGAATTAACTTCGCCCTTAATATTGATTCATTATTTAAAGCTTCAATCACTTTACCAAGTTTCTCAGTATTATTTTTAAATTCCTCATTCGCTAAAAGATCCTTGGTTCCAATCGTCGCAAGACGATCTTTAGCAAAATTCATGAAAGTTTCAAATAAGACTTGATAGACCACATCTTGATCAATTACATAGTCAACTAATAATGGTCGTAACGCGTCCATCTTAGTTACTAAATCCACAATTTTAGTGCCTACTAATCTTTCATTAATGAGGGCAATACATTTAATCATCTCAGTCATGGAGAAGTTATCTGGAATAATGAAGGTCTTATTTTCAACATAGCCTTGATTAGTAACAAAGATTGCGGTTCCTGATTTTTCACTAAGCGGTACAAATTGGAAACTCGTTAATACTTCATTCCCAGCACTAGGACCCAAAACTACGGAAACTAAGTTCGTCATCTTGGAAATAATCTCGCAACTATTCTTGATAAGTTCTTCAATTGAGGTGATTTTTTGTGTCAACATGGTTTGAAGTGAATTCTTTAATTGTTCATCAACTGAAGTTTCACGGAAGTGAGTCGTATAGTATTTGTAGCCCTTTGCCGTCGGAACTCGTCCCGAACTCGTGTGAGCCTTTTCAAGATAGCCTTCATCTTCAAGACGTGACATAATCGCCCGAATCGTTGCTGATGAAACATCAAGACGATACTTCTCAATCAAAGTTTTTGAGCCAACTGGTTCAGCTTTTTGAATGTAGAGTTCGACAATTAATTTTAGAATTTCATAACTGCGATTCTCTTCCATGCTTCCTCCTTTGGCACTTTGTATTGATAAGTGCTAAT
Organism: Erysipelotrichaceae bacterium; assembly: GCA_031271635.1. Taxonomy (GTDB): domain Bacteria; phylum Bacillota_I; class Bacilli_A; order RFN20; family CAG-826; genus JAISVG01. The sequence continues at coordinate 2,421 of JAISVG010000060.1, read as the reverse complement.
AACATTATAGACCGGTGTTTTAGCACTGTCAAGTAAAAAGTGCTAATTTATGAAAAAGGTCTTTTACAGCTGACTTTTCGATAATTTCTTATCTAAAGTTTTAAAAATATATAAGACGAAAAATTGATTTAGATAAGAACAAGATCACTAATAACGACGCGATGTAAATGCAAAAAGAAACCAGATAACATAAATGACAGAAAGCACAATTTCAATAATCACAATGATTTTCGCAGCCTTCGTGACTTTAGAAGCATTTTCATCGGCTTCAACTTTGCCAATCAGTGTAAGACTAAACGCCGCAAGCAACAAGCCCCAAACAAGAAGCAAAAAAGCCATGATGCTTAAAACTAAAGCAAGAATACTAAGCGCCATACTCGATTTTGAGACGGAACGAGGCTGAGACTGCGCTTGTTTTCCTAACGGATAATAAGGCGTCTCAATGCTGTCATAATCCTTTTTTGTCATACGGATGCCACAAAAAGGGCAAAAAAGAACATTGTCACAAATCTCGGCACAACAATTTCTACAGCGCATATTAATAAATTACCATCAAATTGAAATAAAAGCATCTAAAACAATAATCTCAAGTGATAAATGACCTAATAACTCTAATTAATAGTAGTAATGTACCAAAGTGATATCAAAAACAATAAGAACAAGGAGAAGGGCAAGAAAGATCGAAAAGAGCACAATTCCAATAATTGCAAAGATACGACCAGCGGTTATTAGCTTGGAATTATTGCCATTATTAAGTTCTTTATTAGCGAAAACTAAAGAAATAATCCCCAAAACGAAGCCAATTACTCCTAAAAACGGACTAAGAATTCCAAAAATCAAAATAAGGACTTCCGCACTTGACGGACTTGTTGATTGTGGGGGATAATAAGGACGTTTCTCATAATCATAGCGGGCATTTTCATGATAGGAATCACGATAGTCCTTTCTTGGAGCCTCTGGTTCTTCAATCTTGTAACCACAAAACGAACAATATCGGTCGTTTAAGGCAACTTCTGCCCCACATTTTTTACATTTCATGTCTATATTATAGCATTAAGTTAGGATTCCACCACAAAAAATACCCACAAGAAAACTAATCTATTTAAGGGGATGCTACGCTAGTGAAACACGGTAGGCGGTAAGAATATTTTGCGTTCCAACCGTATGGTTAAAGAGAATGAACTCATAACCAGGAATACTAACAATATTAGTGCTCGTGACTTCGCTAGCAAGGAATTCAGTCACTAAAATAGTCGTTCCTGAGGCACTAAGAAGATTAATCTTCCCCGCATCATCAACATGCTGATAAAATGATCCTACCATTCTGTCAACAGTAATAGTATCGCCGCGACCAGTACCAATCGTATAAAGATAATATTCATCACTTACCCCATCTTGCATCATTGTTGTTGTTGCTTTATTAAGGAAGATGGGGGCAATTTTTGATTCAAAGGGGACAAGTACCTTACCAGTATAATCAATCGCTCCATAGAGATTTAGATTTGGATGTAGAATTGCGACTGCATTATAAGATATATCGTAGGTGGCACCACGCCCTAATGAAGTAATGATGGCACCACTTTTATCAATAAGATAACTGATTTCATTAATATCTTTAATTAAGTAATGATCATCATCTAATCTAATGAGGTCGCTAAAAGGAAGGATATGCTTTGTCATGTCAACCACACTTTCGAGTTTGGCATTCACCGCGACATACTCTTCAGGAAGCAAAACGCCACTTACAATCTTCGCAACTCGTAGCAAAGGATATTTAAAAATCCCATTATTGCCATAATATGTTGCGGCAACACTGCGAATTACAAAGCCAGGATCATAAGCATTAAGCTCACCAGTAAAGAAGTCAAGGACATAAGTCTCAAGACGGTAATATGTTTCATTGTTCACCACATAATCATAATCAGCTTTAGTTCCATTATAAGAATATTGCAGCATAATGTAGTGATCAAAAAGCGTGGTGACCCGAAGTGATTGCATTTTGATCGGTGTTTCAGAAACAACCTCTCCATTTTTTCGAATCACAACAACAGCGTAATCATTAAGCGGGTATGAACTAAATTCATAGTCTTTATAACCAAGGACCTCAAGCGATTGGCTGCCACTACTTGAATAGAAGAGATCTCCAATATTAAAAGGAGAACTTGGAGGTGGTATCACCACACTTTGATAATCATCGACCGTGAGATATATTTTGGTTATTGGGTCGATATAAATGTATTTTGTGATACTAACCATCTCCGTATTAGTATACTGAAGACGGTCAAAAGAGAGTGATCCACTTGAGTAAAAAGCTGCTAGGGTATAAGTAGGATTTCGCGTCATAAAAGAATACACATTATTCATTTCGCTATCGACAATCGATACTTCAATAATGCTCTCAGCATTTGGAACCCCGACAAA